>JBCDGW010000007.1:0-70048 GCA_038750765.1 Pseudomonadota bacterium
CAGATACGCCACCCCGAGCCACTTGATCCAAAGAAATGCGCTCGCAGACGCCGCGATCAACGCCGCTAAACCGAACGCGGCGGCGCTCATCTGGATCACGTTCGCAGTCAGGTCGCCGAAGATAGTCCAAACCGACTTTCGCAGGCCGTGGCGGGCGCTGTTTGCAATGACGAGCAGCTGGCTTGTATCGGGCGGCGTTGCGAAGAAGACCGCAATCGCAGCGAGGTAGATGAGATATGTCTCTAGCGGCATGCGGCTCGCTCCTAGCTGGTGAGAAAGGCCTGGACTGCGGCCAGTATCGATTGCTTTGACGGCATCGTCGCCGCGTAAGCAGGCCCAGTTGCGATAAAGCTGTCCTCGGCTGCGACGCGTCTAACAGGCAGCACCGTTTCTTCCGAAATCAATGTCATAAGCGCCTCCGACACACCGCCCGTGCGCCGGGTTTCATCAACGATCAAAACGCGGGCGCATCCCTCTATCGCTTCAAGCAAGCTGTCCCGCGGCAACGGGTTAAGCCAGCGCAGGTCGATCATGCGGCTGCGCACCCCTTCTTGGTCCAGCGCCAATTGTGCTTGTCGAGACAGGTAGACCCCGTTGGCGAAGCTGATAATTGCAATGTCGGTGCCGTCGCCGATTTGCCCCACCCTGCCCGCGGCGATACGGTCATCTGGTCCAGGGTAGAGGCTCATCCAAGCGTGGTCGCCTTTCTCATGCAGGTCGCGCATGGCGTAGAGCGCGATCGGCTCAAGAAACACCACCAGGCGTTGCTCCTCGCGCGCGAGCCGCACGCATTCGCGCAGCATCATCGCGGCATCCGCGCCGTGAGACGGGCACGCAAGGATGAGGCCTGGAATGTCGCGCAGCACCGCAACTGAGTTGTCGTTGTGGAAATGCCCGCCGAACCCTTTTTGATAACCAAGCCCGGCGATGCGCACGACCATCGGGTTGGTGAACTGCCCGCGTGAGAAAAACGGGAGCGTCGCCGCTTCGCCCCGAAGTTGATCCTCGGCGTTGTGGAGATAAGCCAGAAATTGGATCTCAGGTATGGGGATGAAGCCATGATGGGCCATCCCGATGGCGAGACCGAGTATGGATTGCTCATCAAGCAAGGTATCGATCACGCGGTCCTGCCCAAAGCGCTTTTGCAGCTTCTGCGTGACGCCGTAGACCCCGCCCTTAAGCCCGATATCCTCGCCCATAAGCACAATCTCGCGATGCTCAAGCATCAGATCGCTGAGCGCCCAGTTGATGAGGCGCCCCATCGGCTGCGGTTCACGTTGCGCCTGCAAATCGGCCTCGAACAGTGCCGCGCGTTCCTCGGCGGATGGACGATTGTTGCGGGTGCACGCGCGTTTCGGTGGGATTAAGCTCGCCATGACATCTTGCGCGCTCTCAAGATGCGGCCGCTTCACCGCCTTCGCAGCCAGCGCGCGGATGTCAGATCGTGTGTCGTCATAGAGTTCGAGAGCTTCGCGGGAGGTGAGAGCACCCTGAGCATCCAAAAGCGCGACCGAATGGATCAGCGGATCGTTGGCCTCATCCGCTTCGACCTCCGCCTTGGTGAGATAGCTTGTAGCCACATCTGCGCCCGCATGGCCGTAGAGGCGCACGGTCCGGATATGAAGGAATGCAGGCTTTCGATTGGCACGCACGTAACTGGCGGCCTCCTCAGCCACCAGTGCAGTTTCATAGAGGTTTAGCCCGTCGCATCTGTAGTAGCGCAGCCCGGTTCGCGCCGAAAAGGTCGCTTCGATCCAGCCCCGCGGTGTTTTTGTCGAGATGCCTATACCGTTGTCTTCGCAGACGAAGAGAAGCGGCAGGGGCACCGACTGATAGCTGGTCCACTGCGCGGTATTGAAAGCGCCTTGTGCGGTTGAGTGATTGGCCGACGCGTCGCCGAATGAGCAGAAGGCGATGGCGTCGTCTGGGTAATGCGCATGTTCGGGACGAAACCGGCGTGCCGCGCCCAAGGCATAAGCGGTGCCTACGGCTTTGGGTAAGTGGCTTGCGATCGTCGAGGTTTGCGGCGGAATGTTAAGCGCCCGCGATCCGAGCACCTTGTGGCGTCCGCCCGAGATAGGGTCGTCGGATGAACAGGCGAAACTCAGAAGCATATCCCACGCTGCGGACTGACCGGGCACCTGCGCCGCCCGCGCAATTTGAAAGGCACCGTCGCGGTAGTGCAAGAAGGCCGGATCCGTAGGGCGCAGCACATGGGCAACCGCCGCCATGCCTTCATGTCCTGACGACCCAATGGTGTAAAAGCCATGTCCTTCTGCTTGCATCGCGCGGCTTTGTAGATCGAGGGCGCGGCTTACGCATTGCGCACGAAAGATCCCAACGGCGGCGTCATGGGGCAACGCGCTACCCACAAAAGTTGGCTGAGGCAGATCTCGCGATGCGACGCGCCGCCGGAAGTTAGCTTCAACGAGTGCGGCTCGGTCCATCAGTCTCACCAGCTTGTTCGACGCAGTCGCCCGCGCCCCTGATATCGCATTGGCGCTGGCTGTAAAATCACCGATGCGTTGCGGCAGCGCGTGGCTTTTGCGATACGCGTGTAATCGGAGAAGTAACGGAGACGAGCAGTGACCAAGCCCGACATTCTGGTGGTTGGTGCCTACGCAGACTGGGATCGCGACCCGATGGCCGACGCCTATACCCTGTGGGACGTGGACAGCGTGGCAAAGCCCGATCCTTTGGCGTCGGTGCCCGCAAGTGTGCGTGCGCGGATACAGGCGATTGCCTTTCGCGGCCACGATTTTCTTGGTTTTGCCGTCATTGACGCGCTGCCCGAACTGAAGATGATCGCCAATCTCGGTGTTGGATATGACACCATCGATGTGTGCCATGCGCTGTCCCGCGGCATCGCCGTATCGAACACCCCCGACGTTTTGACGGAAGATGTTGCTGATCTGGGCGTCGGCATGATGATCGCATGGTCGCGGAACATTCCTGGCGCGCAGGCCTGGATCACATCGGGGACATGGCCGAAAGCGGGCGAATTTGGCCTCCAGAGAAAGGTATCGGGTAAGCGCGCCGGTATCGTCGGCCTGGGACGTATCGGCCGCGCAGTTGCCAACCGGCTCGTCGGCTTCAACATGTCGATCGCTTACTTCTCCCGTCAGCCGAAAGACACGCCGGGCTGGCAGCATTTCGATGACTTGCGCGCTTTGGCCGAGGCGGTGGATGTTTTGTTCGTCTGTGTCTCTGGCGGGCCTGCCACGGCAGGACTTGTCAGCGCAGACGTGATCGAGGCCTTGGGGCGTAAGGGGCTTTTGATCAACATTTCCCGTGGTACCACAGTGGACGAGCCGGCGCTTCTCGATGCCCTGGAAGAGGGTAAGATCGCGGGCGCAGCGCTGGATGTGTATCTCAATGAGCCGAATATCGACCCGCGTTTCTTGGCGCTTGAGAATGTGCTTCTCCAACCGCATCAATCCTCGGGAACGATCGAAACGCGGCAGCGCATGGGCGAATTGCAACGCGAAAACCTCGCCGCTTTCTTCGCCGGCGCCCCCTTAATCACACCAATCCCTGAATGCGCGTGATCAGACGGGAAAGCGTCTTGCGATGCCACGTCCCTCTACCGCGCGATCTAGCTTGATTGAGTGGTGAGCCGTGCAGGGTTCGAACCTGCGACCCACTGATTAAAAGTCAGTTGCTCTACCAACTGAGCTAACGGCCCACTCGAGCCGCGGGTGTAGGTAACCGCCCCTAACGGGTCAAGCCCTATTTGCCGCACGCGGTTCCGTCCGGACGCTCTTCGTGTTAGCGCGAAGACCACTGCCCAGACGTTGGTGAGGAGCGCTTGATGGATTACGACGCGCTAAGGTGGCCCGACGCTCTCGCCCCTGTTCGACGTGAAATCGCGGACCGCCTAAACACCGATTTGGGGCGGATCGGCGGCGATGCCTACCGACGCAGCAACGCGACATTGCTGTTATCGATCGCGACGAAAGAATTTCTGCCGATCCTGAAGCTGTGGCTGAAGCAAGCCAAACGCCTGAAGGGCGTCGATACCCTTGTCGTTGGATGCGATGAACAAACGCGCGCGGTGCTGCAGCGAAGCCGCGTAAGGAGTGTTGCTGCCCATATTCCCGACAGCCCTGCAGAGGGTCAGTACCGTAGCGCGACGGGCTTTGACGCGCGTGGTCTTTTGTCGACTGCCTTGAAATTCCCTGCCGTTCTGCATGCTCTATCGCATTACGAGATGGTTGTGCTCTGCGACTTGGATGGCTTGCCGATGAAGGAACCCACCCCTTTTGTCGATGCACGCGCCGACATCGCATTTCAACGAGAATGGTACTACCCAAAGGTATTCGTCAACGCCTGGGGGTTAGCGGCCTGCACTGGTTTTGTCTGTTTTCGAAATACGGAGCAGGGGGTCGCGTTTACCAAAACCGCGCGCGCTTTAAACGAAGAGTTTTACAGCGACCAGTTGGCGTTCAACCTAGCGATTGAACGATCCAAGCCCGATTGGCACTGGCCGGACAATCCAACGCTGCCAATTGGCGATCAACGCGTCTTTGCCGCTGCCGCCGCCCAAGATATCTTTGCCACGGCTGGGGCGCTCCGACTTCAGGCGCTGCGGGTTGATCGGTTTTACCGCCACAATTGGGTGCCGATCGATGTACCCAAAGTGGCGTTTTATCACCCGAACACCAAAAAAGATGTCTCGCGGAAGGTTCAGATTTTAACCAGTTTCACCCGCCGCTATTGGGCAAGCCGCCTCCTTGGAACGTTGGCAGGGCGCGGAAACCGTGGCACATAGTCCGCGACCTCAGAAGCCTTTTGGATAACGATAAAGCTATGCGCGATCATCGAGACAGCGAAAGCCTCGCCTTTCACAAGATGCATGGGCTGGGCAACGATTTCGTGGTGATCGACCGGCGTCACACCGCGGCGATCCTCGATGCTGATATCGTGAGGCGCATTGCCGACCGGCATTGCGGGGTCGGTTTTGACCAGCTGGCGTTGATCGACCAAACCGATAACGCGGATGCCAAGCTCACCTTCTACAATGCCGACGGCTCACTTTCAGCCGCTTGCGGTAATGCAACCCGATGCATTGCCCGCCTGTTGATGGACGAGACAGGGCGTACAGCCCTAGCGTTGCAGACAGCGCATGGGGTTCTGGATTGTGTCGACGCCGGTGACGGCCTTACTTCGGTGAATATGGGCTTGCCTGGATTGACCTGGGAGGACATTCCGCTCGCACGGGAAGTGGACACGCTTCATCTGCCCATCCAGGGGGACCCCGTGGCCACATCCATGGGCAATCCCCATTGTACTTTCTTTGTTGAAGACGCAGAGGCGGTGGCGCTCGATGCGCGAGGCCCGACGATTGAGCACCACCCGCTGTTTCCCGAACGAACGAATGTACAATACGTCCATGTGATCGCCGAGAATAAGGTGCGCATGCGGGTGTGGGAACGAGGCGCCGGTGTCACGCGCGCGTCGGGTTCCTCTTCTTGCGCAACCGCTGTCGCCGCCCATCGTCGCGGGTTAACCGGACGCAGGGTTGACGTGACATTGGATGGCGGCACTCTTTCGATTGATTGGCGCGATAACGGCGTTTGGATGACAGGACCGACTGCGCATGTCTTTTCGGGGCACTTAACTGCGGCGTTTCAGGCCCACAGATGACCGGGGCAGCGCCGCCGAAATTCATCAGCCAAGGATGTCGGCTGAACGCCTACGAAACCGAAGCGATGAAGGCCTTGGTGGCCGCGCATGGCGGCGAGAACCTGGTTGTTGTGAACACCTGTGCGGTAACCGCTGAGGCGGTGCGGAAAGCAGGCCAAGACATCCGGCGGATGCGGCGCGAAAACCCCGACGCTCGTATCGTGGTTACCGGCTGCGCTGCGCAAATCGACCCCGACCGCTTCGCCGGGATGCCTGAGGTAGATGCGGTCATCGGCAATCATGAGAAAATGAAGCCCGGTACCTGGGCGCGTTTTGCGCCAGATTTCACCGGCACGACCGAGCCCGTCCAAGTGGATGACATTATGTCGGTGAAAGAGACAGCGTCCCATTTGATCGATGGCTTTGGGACACGCTCGCGCGCCTATGTGCAGATCCAAAACGGATGCGATCATCGCTGCACTTTCTGCATCATTCCCTTCGGACGCGGAAACTCGCGCTCGGTCCCTGCCGGCGTGGTTGTGGAGCAGATCCGCAGGCTTGTTGCCCGAGGCTACAACGAGGTGGTGCTGACCGGTGTTGATCTGACCTCATGGGGCGCGGATATGCCCGGCGCGCCGAAGTTGGGCGATCTCGTGATGCGGATCCTAAAACTAGTGCCCGACCTGCCGCGCCTCCGCCTGTCTTCAATCGATTCCATCGAAGTCGATCCGAACCTCATGCGGGCCATCGCCGATGAGCCACGACTGATGCCGCACCTGCATCTGTCGCTGCAACACGGCGATAACATGATTTTAAAGCGGATGAAGCGGCGCCATCTCCGTGACGATGCAATCGCTTTCTGCAGCGAGGTGCGCCGCCTGCGTCCGGAAACCACCTTTGGCGCCGATATCATTGCTGGGTTTCCCACCGAGACCGACGCGATGTTCGAAAACGCGCTCAATCTGGTCGACGCGTGCGATCTCACCTGGCTTCATGTGTTTCCTTATTCGCCACGCAAGGGCACCCCGGCTGCGCGGATGCCGCAGGTAGATGGCCCGCGCATCAAGGAGCGCGCTGCGCGGTTGCGAAAGGTGGGGGCGCGCGCGGTGCAGCGACACCTCGCCGCTCAGGTTGGTCGGCGTCATCAGGTTCTGATGGAAAGCCCGACCCTGGGGCGCACTGAGCAATTCGCCGAAGTCGCGTTCGCCAGCCCCCGACCGGAAGGCCAGGTCATTCATGCAACGGTGTTGGGAACCAAGGGCCATAAGCTCATCGTGTAAAGCGCGCGGCGCCTAGAAGCTAAACGACACACCCAAGTTGATGGCGTTGGTCACAATGTTGGTGCTCAGCGTGCCGCCGTTATCCAAGTCGGCGTCATTCTCCGAGTAGGTACCCTTATACTCCCCGAATAGCGCCCAATTGTCATTGATGTTGTATTTCACCCCGGCAACGACCTGAACGGCGGGGCCGGTGATCTGATACTCAAATGTGCTACCGCCGGAAGTACGGACGTCAACATGAGGGATGGAGAGCCCGGCACCGGCACCAACATAAGGCGTCAACGCGCCATCGGCCCATTGCCCAGGCCAACGGTACCACACATTGGCAGTCAGCGTGTTGATGCCGTCGGTGAACTCGAGCCGCGAAAACCCATTATTCGCTAAGGTCGCGTCATCGGCGTAGACCTTGTTGTGGCTAAAATCGACGCCAAACCCAAGGCGCGTGTTGCGACCTGTCCAATGGGTGGCTCGGAACCCATAATACGGCGGCGCTTCGAATGACCGCCCTTCCCAATCAGAAAGGAAGCTAAATGCCCCGACACCGCCGGGGTCATTGCCGGTGACCCGGCTATGCGGCGAGTCTTGAATGCCGATATAAAAGCTAAGCTCGGTTTCCGCCAAAGCGGCACCGCTGAGTGCCAGGGCGACACCCAAACCTGCAAGTGTGTTTCGCAACACGCGCAGCATGCTTCCGTCTCCGACCAACTGCCTCTGGCTCATTTGGTTATTCCTACGGGACATATCAAATCGAATACGCTACGAATAGGTGAAATTCTGGGGCCGCGGCATGCATTGCCGTCACAAAAATGTTGGCGCTGCCCCATCCGCGACAATGCGCCTCTAGCGCCGAGCCTTGGCCGAAGTAGGTTGCGTGATCTAACGCAGGACAAAACCAAGGCGGCGATGCTATCGAAGCCTTGACATATCGTGGTGGGACCTACTGTCACGATGTTATCTTGGAGTAACGCTCGTGTCCCACGCAAACGACAACGAAGGCACGCGTCGCGATTTTCTGTATTACGCCACGGCTGGCGCCGGGGCAGTTACGGTAATGGCGGCCGGGTGGCCCTTGGTCAATCAGATGAACCCGTCCGCCGATGTGCAGGCGCTTAGCTCAATCCGTGTCGATGTTGGGGATGTTGCTCCCGGCACGCAAATCACGGTTAAGTGGTTGGGTAAGCCAGTCTTTATCAGACACCGCACCGAAGATGAGATTGCGGCTGCGGCCGCTCAAGACGAGGAAGCCGGGGGTGACTTCCCTGATCCGGTGGCCCGGAACGCCAATTTGAGCGATGACGCGGCGCCCGCCTCCGACGAGAACCGGGTAATGCCAGCGCTCGAAGGCGCGGTCGCAGGCGCTTGGCTTGTGCAGATGGGTGTGTGCACGCATTTGGGCTGCGTACCGCTTGCAGAGGCGGGGGATTTTGGCGGATGGTTCTGCCCATGCCACGGGTCGCACTACGACTTGGCCGGGCGGATCCGTAAAGGTCCTGCACCAGAGAACTTACCGATCCCGCCAGCGGCGTGGATCGATGATGCGACGATAGAATTGGGCTAAGGGAGAGCAACGCATGTCGGGTATTCCCCACGACCATTACGAACCGAAAACCGGCATCGAGAAGTGGATCGATAAGCGGCTTAAAATCGTAGGCCTGCTGTACGATACATTGATGATCCCGACGCCGAAGAACCTCAACTGGATGTGGATCTGGGGTATTGTGCTGACATTTTGTCTGGCCCTCCAGATCATCACCGGCATCATCTTGGCGATGCACTACACGCCGCATGTCGACCTCGCCTTCGCGAGTGTTGAGCATATCATGCGTAACGTGAATGGCGGTTACATGCTGCGATACCTGCATGCCAATGGCGCGTCGCTCTTCTTCGTGGCCGTCTACCTGCACATCTTCCGGGGTCTTTACTACGGGTCGTACAAAGCGCCGCGGGAGATCACCTGGATCATCGGCATGCTTATTTATCTGCTGATGATGGGAACTGCCTTTATGGGCTACGTGCTTCCCTGGGGTCAGATGTCGTTCTGGGGCGCCACGGTTATCACCGGCCTGTTCGGCGCAATCCCCTTCGTCGGCGAAAGCCTGCAGACTTGGCTGCTCGGCGGGCCTGCGGTCGACAATGCGACGCTCAACCGCTTCTTCTCACTGCACTATCTGCTGCCATTCGTGATTGCGGGTTTGGTGATCGTACACATCTGGGCGTTCCACTCGACGGGCAACAACAACCCGACTGGTGTTGAGGTGCGTCGCACATCAAAGGCGGAAGCAAAGAAGGACACGTTGCCCTTCTGGCCGTACTTCGTGATCAAGGACCTGTTCGCACTCGGGCTCATCCTTCTGGTGTTCTTCGCGATTGTTGGGTTCATGCCGAACTACCTGGGTCACCCCGACAACTACATCGAGGCGAACCCCCTAGCGACGCCAGCGCATATCGTGCCCGAATGGTACTTCCTGCCGTTCTACGCGATCCTGCGCGCGTTCGATGACACCGTTTGGGTCGTGCAGATCGCGGGCTTCCTGTCCGGCGGGATCGTCGACGCCAAGTTCTTCGGCGTGCTTGCCATGTTCGGTGCGATCGCGGTTATGGCCCTTGCGCCTTGGCTCGACACGTCGTCGGTGCGGTCCGGACGCTATCGCCCGATGTTTAAGTGGGCGTTTTGGCTGCTGGTAGTGGACTTCATGGTGTTGATGTGGGTCGGCGCGATGCCTGCAGAGGGCATCTACCCAATCATCGCTTTGATCGGTTCTGCGTACTGGTTTGCCTACTTTCTCGTCTTGCTCCCGATCCTCGGAGTGATCGAGAAGCCGTTGGAACAGCCCGCGACCATCGAGGAAGACTTCCGCGAAAATCATCCGGACGCACCGCTCGAGGGCGATGTGAAGCCGGCGGAATAGGGCGATGATCATGCGCAAGACAATCATGTCCAGCACAATCGCGATCTTTGCCGCGCTCGCACCGGTTGGCCTTAATGCCGCCGGTGGCGAGGGCGAGATCACTGATTATGATTTCTCGTTCGAGGGACCGTTCGGCACCTATGACCAAATGCAATTGCAACGCGGGTTACAGGTCTACACTGAGATCTGCTCTGGTTGCCACGGGCTGAAATATGTACCGATCCGGACCCTGTCAGACCCTGACGGCGTCGGCTTTCCGGAAGAGCAAATGCGCGCCTATGCCGAGGAGTTCGTTGAGCTTTACGACCCCGAGATCGACGATTGGCGTTCAGCTCTGCCGACTGACAATTTCCCGGCAAATGAAGATGCCGGCGCCCCTGACCTAAGCCTGATGGCAAAGGCGCGGGCCGGTTTCCACGGGCCGTATGGCACCGGTATAAACCAGTTTGTGAAAGGGATCGGCGGCGCTGAGTACATTGCGTCGCTGTTGGCGGGTTACACCGGCGAGGAGAAGGAGCAGGCTGGTACCATTCTCTATGAGAATAAGGCGTTTCCCGGTGGGTGGATTTCGATGGCACCGCCCTTGTGGGGTGATGACGTCGAGTTCCAGGACGGCTCACCCACGGATATTGAGTCGATCGCAAAGGATGTTTCCGCCTTCCTCATGTGGACAGCCGAGCCTAAAATGATGGCGCGAAAGCAAACCGGTTTTGCGGCAGTCATCCTGCTGACCCTCATGACAGTGCTGCTTTATCTGACCAACAAGAGGCTTTGGTACCCGATCAAGCACCGCAAGGATGGCGACGACGCGACGCCAGCCGAATAACATCAAAGCCCGCCATCCCCGGCGGGCTTTTTTCTTGCTCAGCGCTCGGTAAGCTTCAGTTCGATCCGGCGGTTTTGCGCGCGAATGGCGGGCGTGTCGCCTTCAAGAATAGGCCGGAACTCTCCAAACCCGGTGGCCGCAAGACGGCGCGGATCAAAGTCCAGATCGTCGATCATAAACCGAACCACCGACAGCGAGCGTGCTTGGCTCAATTCCCAGTTATCGGCGAACGTGCCGCCGCCGCGAATAGGCGCATTATCGGTGTGGCCATCGACGCGCAGGACCCAATCGATATCGGCTGGGATCTCGTCGCCCACATCTTGCAGGATCTCCACCACGCTGGCGATTTGCGCCTGCCCTTCGGCGGAAAGCTCGGCGGCGCCAACTTCGAACAGCACCGATGACGAAAAGACAAAGCGGTCGCCGTCGACCCGGATACCCTCGCGACCCTCAAGCAATGTGGAAAGCTGCGCGAAGAAATCCGATTGGTACTGCTCCAGCTCTTCCACCTTGCGTGCCAGTTCCAGACGCAACTTCTCCTCAGCGTCAGCGCGCAGTCGTTCAGCCTCAGCCCGCTCAGCCTGCGCTTCTGCCCGCTCTGCTTCAGCCTCGGCCCGCGCGGTCTGCTCTTGCGCGAGCCGTGCCAATGCGGTGTTCAGCTCCTCGCTCAGCGACGTGATCTGCGTATCGCTCTGCACGTCTTCTTCATTCGCCAGTTGCAGAAGCGTCTGTAGCCGAGCCATTTCAGCGCGCATCGTATCGATCTCCGCCGATAGCGCTGCAATCTCGAGCCGGCCCTCCGCCGAAATTGCCTCCTCCTCGGCAAGACGCTCATTCGCCGCGGCAAGCAAGGTATCGCGCGCTTCGACTTCGCTGACTGCCTCAAGCTCTGACTCATTGGCGCGGATCAGTTCGGCAAGCGCCGCTGTCAGCTGATCGCGCAGATCCTCTTCGCTCACTTCCACGGTGGATCTCAGTGCCGCCAACTCGGCCGCGGCCTCGGCTTGAGCGTCTTCCGCTGCCTCCTGGGCCGCGAGCGCTGCAGCCAGCTTGGCGTTTAAATCAGCGCCCACTGCCTCGGCCGCGGCGAGAAGCGTCAGCGTTTCTTCGGCTTTGCGCCGTTCTTCCTCAAGCGCGAGTGACATCGCAGTCAGCTCCGCATCCGCTGATGCCAAGCGCTCGCGAAGCGCTTCTGCTGCAGCCGCATCGGCCAGCCGCGCCTCTTCCTCAGCGGTTAGTGTCAACTCAAGCTCAGTGATGCGCGTGCGGAGGGCCTCGGCGGCGGCGGCCTCCTCGAGACGTGCCGCTTCCTCCACCGACAGCGTATCCTCCGCTGCAAGCAGATCCGACTGCAACTCGCGGATCAACGCCTCGTTAACCAAACGTGACGCCTCCTCCTCATCGATGGTTTGCTGGGCGCTCTCTAGCTCAGCACGAAGCGCTTCGAGCGTCGCTTGTTCGGCCAGACGTTCCGCATCCGCTTCGCTCATTTGGTCGACCATGCTTTCGAGCGACAGCCGCAGTTCCTCCGCCGCGGCGATCTGCGCCAAGCGCTCAAGCTCGGTCTCGTTGAGCGACGTTTCCAAGGCTTCTAACCTAATCGACAGACGCTCGGCGGCAGCTTCGGCGCGGATCTTCGCGATCTGCTCTTCGCTCAGGCGAGTCTCCAAGGCCGCCAGATCACGTCGTAGCAGTTCAGCAGCAGCGGCTTCGGCCAACTTGACCTTCTCCTCTTCGCTGATCGCCGCTTCGGCCTCGGCAAGATCCGCGGTCAAGGCCTCATTTTCCGCTTCTACCGACGTTAGCCGGGCAACCTCCTGCTGCAGAGCGACAAGATCGACCGCGTCGGCCTCGGCATCAGCCAACGCTGCTTCCAACCGCTGAATCTCTGCCTCTAGCGACGCCCGATCACTTGAGACGGTCGCATTAGCCGCTTCGGCGTCAGCTAGACGGTCGCGCAAAGCTGCAATCTCAGCCAATACATCCCGTTGCGCCGTCTCGTTGCGCGCCAATTGGGCCGTCAGCACGAGAATGCGGGACCGCAAGGATTGCGACTCGTCATCCGCTTCGGTGAGGGATGTTTGCAGCGCAGCCAGCCTCTCGGTTAGATCAGCGCTGCGGCCCTCTTCTGTATCGAGCCGCGCCAATGCGTCGGCGAGCGAGATGTCTCTTTCATTCACGCGCCGTCGCAGGTCCGCGACCAAAGCTTGCAACGCTTCCCGGCGCGCCGCGGCCAATCGTGCGGTTTCCGTGGCTTCGTCGATCTCGCTGCGGGCGGCGGCCAGGGCTAATTGCAACGCCTCCTGCTCACTGACCAACGCCGCGTTCGCATCGCGCGCCGCTTCCAAAGCAGAGGTCAATGACACGCCCTCCGCCAAGGCCTGATCACGTTGCGCAAGGAGTGAGGCGACCTGTTCCTCAAAGGAGGCGATCTCGGCGGCGCGGAGATTGAGTTCGTCAAGCCGGGCTTCAGCCGTTTCCTCAAGCCCCGCGATTGTCTCGGCCCGCGCGGCCAGTTCATCTTGTTGCTGAGCGGTTTGCCTCTGTAGTGAGAGGATTAAAGCGGCCTGCGCCTGCTCGAACGCCCGCGCGTCGGCTAGGCTTTCGTCGAGCGAGGAAACGCGCGTCTCAAGATCGGTATTGCGTTCCTCCGCAAGGCCCAGCGCCCGCGACAGGGCAGTGACTTCCGCAGTGAGTTGATCTAGCTCTGTCTCCTGGCCCGTGATCGTCTCCTGCAGAACGAACTGAACGATCATGAAGATCGTGAGAACGAACATCAGAACCAGCAGCAAGCCGGTCATGGCATCAACGAAACCGGGCCAGATGTTTCCAGCGACACGATTGGTGGAACGACGGGTTAGCGCCATAGGTTTACCCCCGGCCTGCAGCCTCGGCTTCTCTGGTTAACTCGCGCACAGCATTTGTGAGGGCTGCAAGGTCGGATCGCAGATTGATCGTCGTCTCCTGCCGCCCCGCGGACATCTCTTCGAGAATCCGCAGCAATTGCACATCGATTGATCGCAGCCGCATCCGACTTTCCGCGTCCACACTACCGCCGCTGCCTTGCGTTGTCTGATTATCGAGCACTTCGACGAGGCGCGACTGACTATCCGCGATTTCGCTTAAGGCGCCCGCAGTGGCGTTTTCGTGCTCCATCTTCTCGATCATGCGCGTCATGGAATCGGTGAGCACAGTGAGACGCTCATCCAGCGCTTTGCGGCCCTGGTCAGATTGGACGAACATCGCGCGCATGCCCTCCATCTGCTGATCCATATGCTCGAGCACCGCGACAACGGCGTCTTGCTCAGCGGAGGTTTCGCCGTCGCCCGACGAAAAGCCCAGGCGGGTGATCGACGACAGCCACTCTTCCAACTCACGGTAGAACCGGTTTTGTCCATGGCTAGCGAAGAGTTCCAACAGCCCCACCACAAGCGAACCGGCAAGACCAATCAGCGATGACGAAAACGCAACGCCCATGCCGCCAAGCTGCGTCTCCAACCCGGTCATCAACCGGTTGAAAACGGCAATACCGGTCTCGTTCTCATTGGGTGCGAGCGAGCGGATCGTATCAACCACCGCTGGTACAGTCGTCGCGAGACCGTAGAACGTCCCCAACAGACCCAAGAAAATCAGCAAGTTGACGACATATCGTGTGATGTCGCGGATCTCATCGATACGCGTCGCCACGGAGTCGAGGATAGACCGGCTTGATGCTGCGCTGATCTGCATCCGCCGGTCACGGCGTCGCATCAGCGTTGCGAGAGATGCCAACAGGCGGGGCGCGTTCGACGGCGTCTTATCCTCGTCGCCATCGGTGAAGCCGACAATCCAGTTGACCGAAAAGACAAGCTGCACGAGCTGCCAGAAGCAGGCGAGGATGCCAAATACGAAGACGCCGAGAATGGCACCGTTCAGATAAAGGTTGGCCGTGAACACCGAGGCGACGCTCGGATAGACAATATAGCCACCAAAGCCCACTAGGCCCAACACAACGATCGTCAGAAAGATCTGGCGGATCGGCTGCGAGAAATACGGATCTGCCTCGCGCTCGGCGGGTTCCATTAGCGATTTTCCTGCCGCAAACTGCTTTAACCCTGAGGATAAGTGGGTTTGGCTGGCGTGCCAACACCCACGAAACGTAGCGCGGCACTTTAGAGAAGCGTGCGTACCCTTTCAGCAAGCCAAGCAAGGTCTGCGTCTGCGATCCCCAGTTCGCGCAAATGCGCCTCGGTGTTCCATAGATATTCGCAATTGGGACCGCGACCGCCCTGGGCGCCTGCGATCACTTGCGCTTGCCTTTCGAGCGAAAGCGCGCCGGTATATTGTTCATGACCTGGGTCAATGACGTAGGCGACCGCTTGCACTGACCGACCGTCGTCTAGTTGAAGTGTGACCCATCTCTCTAGGTAAGCCGATGAAATAAGCTCGCGTTCTCTAAGATATTGCAGGGCGTCTTCTCGGGCGTCAGGGGCGACCGAGAACCCAACGCCTTGGCAAGACGCGCCTGAATGCTCGTCGAGGGCGAGCACCAACCCAGGCGCCTCCGGGGTGCCACGATGGTGGATCGACCACATACAGAAACTACGCGCGTAGTCCTCTAGCGTTGCAAGGCGTTGCTCTTGGAAAGGAAACCCAGGGTTCCAAACCAGCGAGCCGTAGCCAAATACCCAAAGCGGCGCGTCGTCCATTGCGCTGGCCCTTTTCAACCTCGCGCGTATAAACACGGCCTGTCGCGGCTAACTCAAGGACTTCTAGATGCGTTTTTTGTTCGCTGCGTTGATAGCATTAAGCGTGGCGTGGTCTGCCTATTGGTGGTTTGGCTCATCGCGCGAAGCCGACCAGATCGCCGCATGGCTCTCTGAGACCGATCGCCTCGATGCAACCGCACAAACCATTCAAGGGTTTCCCAACCGCTTCGACACCACACTTGAAAACGTGGTCGTCAATCTGGGTACGGTGACATGGCGCTTGGATTGGCTACAGCTCTTTCGCTTGAGCTATCGGCCCGGACACTACATCGCATCCTTCGCTCCAGAACAGAACGTTGATGTACAAGGCAGCGTTTGGCGATTGAGAACGCAAGACTCACGCGCCAGCGTTATTTTTGCCGAGGCTGCCTTCGACAATAGCAGCGCAGTGTTCTCCGAGTTGAGCCTAACAGCACCGGATAGAACCAATTTCAGCGCCGAAGAGATGCTGTTTGCCACGCGGCGCGTGCCCGCTGGCTATGAGGTTGCACTTCGGCTCACAGGCTTTGGCGTGGGTGATCGCGTCGCCGACATCAATCTCGACGGCATTGTGTCAGTAGAGGAAGGCATTGTGGTCGGCACGCTGATGATCGGCACAACGGACAGCGATGTGCTGGGTGAAATCGGCGCCACTCTTGGGGTAACGGGCCTTCAGCCTGGGGCAACGCTCGATATGACGAGCGAGGGTGTTTCCCTGAATGGCGCCTTAATCGCGCCGCCGTTCATCGTGCCGTAAGGCTTAGCGGCAATAAGGCCCGTATCCGTGCTTTGCGATGTCAAAGTGGAAGTGATCTTGATGATACGGATCGGAATTCGGCCCCAGCACGGTGCCAAAGGTGCCGCATGCGCGGGCGTGCATCGCCTTGAGCATCGGGCCGAACACCTCATGACGCCACCCGCGAAGCACTGTCATCGTCGTGCCGTCCTTTAGGATAACAGCCGAGATATCGATCGCTTTGCCGCGCCCGTGCTCAGAAATTTTTGCGCCGGGTTTGTGGTTGCGCGTGCGGCAGGAGTAGCTCCCGGCGACGCGCAAAGTGCTGACGCCGCCGCCAGCTTTGCCAACAACTGGTTTCACCCCATTGGTAACCCACGACCGGAGCGCGTGCGCGGTGCCGCAGCTCACAGTGGCTGGCGTAGAGAGAGCAACGCCGTCGACCGACGTAATTTTGACGGGCTCGGCGAGACCGCATCCCGCGAGCTTTGCCGGGATCGGCGGCACTCTCTGACCTCGGATTGCAGGATCGCCGCAGACGGAACCCTCTTTGGGGAAGACGACCGGCTTGTCTGGCGCACGGAAGAGCGCCGCGAGCAAACCTCTCGGCCGTTTCACCGGCGGCGGTGGTGGCGGCACGATGGCACCCGCCGATGCAACCTCAACCTCTGGGCTAGGCTCCACAGGTGGCGGCGTTCTGACGACGAAAGGCCGCTTGATCGGTAGAATGGAAACAATCTCAGGCGCCAAGGCGGTCACTGCAAGCGCAGGGGATACTTCCGCCTCGACGCCGACATCGGCCTTGGCGGGCCTTGGCACCGGCAAAAAAGCATCCAACCCTGCGAGGCGCGACACCTCTGGCTCAGGCGATTTTTCGGGCTCAGGCTCAAGCTCAAGATTAAGCGTCTCGGGATCAATGTTTCGCTCGGCGACAACCAGCGTATCGTCCGACGAGCCATCGCTGCCCACCGCCCCAACAGCCCGCATGGCATCGGCAGCCAGCAGCGCAGCATCAATCTGAAGCGCTTCGTTTGCGGGCGCTAAGGGCGGCGAATTCTCGCCCAGATCAGCGGTGGTCAGGTTGGGACGCAATGTCGGCCGCGTCGGCACGGCACCAACTGGCGACGCTTGGGGGCGAATCACGGGAAGCACAGACGTTTCTGGCGCATCTGCCAGCGCGGTCGTACTCAGACCGGCGGCAACTAGCATAAATCCGATATTTCGCCTTATTCCATTGCGCATTGTCATCAGCGTGTCGTCCCCCGGCCAAAGTCTGGCGCTTCGGTATCCTGGCCAGCTTCGATAATCCCCCGCCGCACAGCGCGGGTGCGGGTAAAGTAATCGAAAAGGAAACTGCCGTCACCGGTTCGGATCGCCCGTTGGAGGGCAAAGAGCTCTTCGGTGAAACGGCCGAGAACTTCGAGCGTCGCTTCCTTGTTCGTCATAAAGACATCTCGCCACATGGTTGGGTCGCTCGCGGCGATACGGGTGAAATCGCGAAAGCCCGCGGCGGAGTACTGGATCACTTCGCTATCGGTGACTTTGCCGAGATCGTCGGCGACCCCAACCATCGTGTAAGCAATCAAATGCGGCGCATGACTTGTCACCGCCAGAACAAGATCGTGGTACGCCGCATCCATCATCGCCACGCGCGAACCAAGACCCTCCCACAACCGCTTAAGGCGCGCCGAGGCCTCTGCGTCCGTTTCACTGTTCGGAACAATCAGGCACCAGCGGTTGTCAAATAGCTCGGCAAAACCCGCGTGCGGTCCAGAATGCTCGGTTCCCGCAAGCGGATGAGCCGGCACGAAATGAACATTTTCTGGAAGATGCGGTTGCACTGCGTCGACCACCGCGCGCTTCACAGAACCGACATCGGTTACCGTCGCGCCGGCCTTCAGACGCGGCGCAATATCTGCCGCGATGGTGCCCATAACACCGACGGGAACCGCCAGAACCACCAGATCGGCGCCAACGACAGCCTCGCTGGCAGTTGCGGTGACGCGATCGCAAAGCCCGAGCTCCAGGGCCGCGTCCAGCGTTTCTTGTGACCGCGCGGTACCCACGATTTCACCGGCCAAACCACCGCGCTTCATCGCCAGTCCCATTGAGCCCGCGATAAGCCCAAGCCCGATCAGTGCGACCCGCTCATAGATGTGAGTCATGCCGCTTCCTTCCAAGCGGTTAACGCCGCGATCACCCGACCGGTCTGCGCCTCATCACCTACCGTGATCCGCAGCCCTTCAGGGAACCCGTAACCGGCCACGCCCCGCACGATGATGCCGTCAGCGTTGAGCGCCTGCTCCGCGACGCTCGCCTCGTGCGCATCGCTGAACCGCGCGAGGACGAAATTGGTATGGCTGTCATCACACGCGATGCCCAATTGCCGCAAAGCGCCGGTCAGCCGCGCGCGCTGATCACGGTTGAGTTCGCTGCAACGCGCAACCCACGCTGTATCGCGCACTGCCGCTTCGGCGGCGGCCAGTTGCACAACAGAGAGGTTAAACGGTTGCCGGATACGGGTCATCACATCGATCAAGAACCGATCACCATATCCCCAGCCGATCCGCAGGCCACCGAGGCCAAAGATCTTTGAGAAGGTGCGGGTCATCACCACATTGGAACGGGCCGTCGCGAGCGCGGCGCCGCCATCATAGCCGCCCACATATTCCGTGTATGCGCCGTCGATCACCAGAAGGACATTCTCAGGTAGGCCATCCGCCAGATGATGCAGCGCATGATCGTCGATCTTGGTGCCTGTAGGGTTGCCCGGATTGGTGAGCAACACGATGCGCGTGCGCTCGGTCAGCGCGGCAAGGATTGCATCGACATCGACGACGCGATTGCTCTCCGGAACGCAGACTGGATGCGCGCCCGCCATACGCGCCAGGATCGGATAGAGCGAAAAGCCGTGTTCTGTGTGAATGATCTCATCGCCAGGGCCAGCAAAAGCCTGCGTCACAAATTGAAGCACCTCGTCGCTGCCGACACCGCAGATGATCCGCGCCGGGTCTAGCCCCCAGACAGCACCAATCGCCTCGCGCAGCCCGGCATGATCTGTCGATGGATAGAGATGCGCAGCTTTGCTTGCTTCGTGCATCGCCGCAAGCGCGGCGGGCGGCGGGCCGAGCGGGTTTTCGTTCGCCGATAGCTTGAGAACATCGCGACGGCCAGCGAGCGACGATGCCCCGCCTTGGTAGAGAGCGATATCCATAATTCCGGGTTGTGGCGTGATGCCTGTCATCCGACCCTCCATCGTCGCGCCGTTCTAGTGCGCCAAGATGGAATGGGAAACCGCTTGTCGTACTGCATCAAGCAATTGCACGCGCCTTTTCGCCACAGCGTCTGGAATGGAACTTGCCAGATCAAAACATGAACATATACTGAACATTATGCCGATGTCTCTTGATCAAAAACTCGCGATTCTCTCCGATGCAGCGCGCTACGATGCGTCTTGCGCGTCTTCAGGCACATCCCGACGGGATAGTCGGAGCGGCAAGTCGCTTGGCTCAACCGAGGGATCAGGGATCTGCCATGCCTATGCGCCTGACGGTCGGTGCATCTCGCTCCTCAAGATCCTGATGACCAATTTTTGCATCTTCGACTGCGCCTATTGTGTCAATCGGGTTTCTTCGAACACCAAGCGCGCACGTTTCACCCCCGAAGAGGTGGTAACGCTGACCATCGAGTTCTATCGGCGCAACTACATCGAGGGGTTGTTCTTGTCGTCGGGGATCATCGCGTCACCGGACAAAACGATGGAGGATATGGTGGAGATCGCGCGCCTTTTGCGTGAGCGGGAAAACTTTCGCGGCTATATCCATCTCAAAACGATCCCAGATGCATCGCCCGAACTCATCGATCAAGCGGGGCTCTACGCGGATCGCTTGTCGATCAATGTGGAATTGCCGACCGAACGGTCGCTAGCGGCCTATGCTCCGGAAAAGAACCCTACCACAATCCGCGCCGCGATGGGTGAAGTGCGCACACGCAGAGCAGCCAGCAAAGAAAAGAGCTACACCGGTAAAAGGCCGAAAAAGTTCGCCCCGGCTGGTCAATCGACGCAGATGATAGTTGGCGCTGACAAGGCGACGGATAAGACGATACTTGGGCAATCGAACAGGCTTTACGGCTCGTTCGGGTTGCGCCGGGTGTACTACTCCGCGTTTTCGCCGATCCCCGACGCCTCGGCGAACCTGCCCTTGATCAAACCGCCACTCCTGCGCGAGCACCGGCTGTATCAAGCAGATTGGCTGATGCGATTTTACGGCTTTCACGTCGATGAGATCACCGCCGCCCGCGAAGACGGCAATCTCGATTTGGATGTCGACCCGAAGCTGGCTTGGGCGTTGGCTAACCGCGATCGCTTTCCCGTAAACGTGCAGCGCGCGGACCGCGAGCTCTTGTTGCGGGTACCCGGTTTCGGCACGAAATCTGTCAATCGCATCCTGACGACGCGGCGGCACCGCACGCTTCGCTATGACGACCTGCAACGCATGGGTGCGTCGCTCAAAAACGCGCGCCCGTTCATCACCCTGCAAGATTGGAACCCCGGCGCCTTGACCGACAGCGCCGACTTGCGCGCGCGTTTCGCGCCGCCGCCCGAGCAGCTCTCGCTATTCTGAGCGATGCAGACGGTTCCGCTTCCAAGGATCGACACGGCGCGCGCCTGGCGTGATGCCGCGCGGGGCTTGCTTGCGGCGCAAACGCCTCCAGAGCGCGTGCTTTGGGCATTCGATAGCGACGCGCAGTCCGATCTCTTCGCTGAACAGGCCGCGCCGCCAGTGCCCGATCAGTCAGTCAAAGTGCCACGCGCCTTTATTGATCTGGCCAACAAGGCCGTCTGGCATAGCGATCCGCAACGGTTTGCGCGCCTTTACGCTTTTCTTTGGCGTCTGCGTGACCGCCCGAGCCTGATCCATGATCGCGGCGACAGCGAACTTGCCCGCTTGCGAGACATGGAAAAGAACGTGCGGCGGTGCGCCCACAAGATGAAAGCGTTTGTGCGCTTTCGCGACGTCGGGTCGACGGGCGATCGTCGCCGTTTCGCTGCTTGGTTTGAACCAACCCACCACACAGTTGAGCCAACCGCGCCATTCTTTGCGCGTCGCTTCGGCGATATGGATTGGATGATTGTCACACCCGATGTAACCGCCAAGTTCGAAAACGGCGCCATCACCTTCGCGCCCGGGCAATCTAAACCCAGTCTGCCTGAAGACGGTGCCGAGGCGCTTTGGAGCACGTATTTCCGCAACATCTTCAATCCGGCGCGCGTGAAGATCCAAGCCATGACATCAGAGATGCCGCGCAAGTATTGGAAGAACATGCCAGAAGCGCGGCATATTCCGGAACTCATCGCCAAGGCTGAAGCACGCGCGAAAGAGATGCAGGATGCGGCGCCAACGCTTCCCCCGATTTTCGCTGAGCGTATCGCCCAACAGCGCGCAGACCCGCCGCAAAGCCATGCGCAGTTGTGCGGGCAGATGGCCAAGTGCACGCGGTGTCCTCTTCATGCAGCCGCGACCCAAGCTGTCCCCGGTGAAGGACCGCTCGACGCTGACCTGATGATTGTGGGCGAGCAGCCTGGCGATGCGGAAGATCGGGTTGGCCGCCCATTCGTCGGGCCTGCTGGACAGCTGTTTGACCGTATCGCGCGAGAAGCAGGGCTAAACCGCAAGGCCGCCTATGTCACCAACGCGGTTAAGCACTTTAAATACGTGCAGCGCGGTAAGCGCCGCTTGCATCAACCGCCTAACCGCACGGAAATCGAGCATTGCCGTTGGTGGCTTGCTTCCGAGATTGGCTTGGTGAAGCCGAAGCTCATTCTAGCGATGGGTGCGACTGCTTTGGAAAGCCTCACGGGAAACCGCAAGGCGTTGATGACAAGACGTGGTCGGGTGGAAGAAAGCGACTACGGACCGGTCTTCGTCACGATCCATCCGTCATATCTGCTGAGGCTCCCGGACGGCCATCAGAAGGAGGAGGCGCTTGCCGCCTATCGCCGCGATCTTTGCTCCGTGCAGGCGATTATGATGGACAAAAAAGAGCTGCACACAAACGGCGCAGCTCTCGCTTAGTGGAGACGCAGTAGCTTAGTTCTGCGCGTAATATTCGATCACGAGGTTCGGCTCCATATGGACCGGGTAAGGCACATCAGCCAATCCTGGCATGCGCACGAACGTCGCCGTCATCTTGGAATGGTCTGCTTCGATGTAATCCGGCACATCCCGCTCGGGCAGTTGCGCGGCCTCAAGCACCACTGCAAGCTGCTTTGACTTGCTGCGTACCTCGATCAAATCGCCCTCGCCGACCCGGTAAGAGGGGATGTTCACTCGTTTGCCATTCACCAAGACATGGCCGTGGTTCACGAATTGGCGCGCGGCGAAGATGGTGGGTACAAATTTGGCGCGGTAGACTACCGCATCGAGACGACGCTCGAGAAGGCCGATCAAGTTTTCGCCGGTATCGCCGCGCACCCGCTCTGCCTCGGCGTAGATCCGACGGAACTGCTTCTCCGTCAAATCACCGTAATAGCCTTTGAGCTTTTGCTTTGCGCGAAGCTGCGTCCCGAAGTCGGAAAGCTTGCCCTTACGCCGTTGACCATGTTGGCCAGGGCCGTACTCGCGGCGGTTTACAGGTGATTTGGGGCGGCCCCAAATGTTCTCGCCCATGCGGCGGTCGATTTTGTACTTGGCAGCCGTGCGTTTGGTCACGTCTGATCTCCTTCATGCAGCGTCCCTAGCCGGGACTGGAAGGGCGTTGTCCTCTCCCTTTCGGGCGACAGGCATCCTCTCGCGAGGGCCACCAACACCAATTGAGCCGGCATTTGCTAGCCGAAGCGCGCTTATATCTGCCGTGCAAACCCTGTCAATAGAGCCCCTCGGCCGCACCCACGAGGATTGCCGCTTCCGAACGCGATAACATCCGACGCGCGAAGCCGCCGAACTGGCTTGGATCACTCACGATGCCTGGTATCGCGCTGTCCAACCGCGCTAATTCGGGGGCAGACATCGACGTCAACTGCATCGCGGCAGGATGAAATGTGTCGCATTCCACGCCATTGGCGAAAACGACAGCGTGCTGGTCGAGCATGATATGGATGTAGGTCACCTCACGAAGGCGCCTCTCCGACGTAATTGTGCGGTCATTGATCAAGTCGCGTGCCGCGACGAGCACCTCGGGCTCATTAAACAAGGCCGTGGCCATCGCACCCTTGATCAGCAATCGGTGCTCAGGCGAGACCAATAAATCGCCCTGGGGCAAATCGCATTCTAATGCCCCTGCGCGGATGCGCACCGGTCGCAGATGCGGCATGGTATAAAGTCGGGCACCAGACAGGCGGCGCTGGCCAATCCAGCGGATAGCCATCGCGCCGCCATCCTTGGTGAGAACGTAATCCCCTTCGTTGAGATCTCGGGCAGCGACAGGCCCATTTGGTGTTGCGATCAGCGCATCTTGCGTGAAGCAAATAACCGCATCTGATCCTTGATCGGGAGCCGCTTGTGGCGACTTTAATCCGGCTACATCGCTCACCCACAAATCGCGATCGCGAGGCGGCACCTTGTCGAGAAAGACACAAAGGGAGCTTTGCCCGTCGCGTTCGATGACGGCGGCGTTGTAGAGTTGAGATCCATCGGTGACACTAAACCCATGCGGTAGGAGTGCCTCCTCCTCGACGTCGTCGACGATTTGATCGGATTTAACGCGGGCAAGCGCATTACCAGCCAAGCGCTGCGCCGCCCGTGCAACATGTCTTCTTAGTTCAGCCGCATCTTCGCATTGATGAAGCAGCAGGACATCGCTCGGCCCATCGACGCGCACCGCCTGGCCGCGCCATTTCCAAACAGCACCCGCTGCAAGCGCATCAGTCGTGGACGTGGTAAGCCCGTCTAGCTCCACCTGAACCCAATCGATCACGAATGTACCGCGAAAGCCTTCACCCATCTTCATACCTGCCTGTTTTTTTGTTTTTTGCCTGCATGAGGTAAACAGCCGTCGCTAAAACCTCACCTTCGCATGCAGCGACCCGACGACCTGCCCCTCGTCTTGTGCGTCAAACTCTTTGCCCAGATAGGTGACACCGTAGAATATCTGCGTGCCATCCCACTGCCAAAGAAGACCTGCGCGCGCGCGCCATCGCGGTGATGTGACATCATAGCCGTCGGAAGATGGCAGATAGGCCGAACTGGCGACATAGGCGACGTCGCCGCCCGCAACTAGGCTGAGCCCGATTGGACCGGCCTGCGTGACCGGCACGCGGTGGCCTGTCACCACGTCACGAACGAACAAATCAACCTGCCCTGCTTGGCCGAAGTGAAAGTCGCCACCGATGCGCACAAAGGTTTCTACCCCGGCTTGGGCTTCGATAAACGGTCGCCACAGCAAGCGATCTGATAGGCTGACCGATTGCCCCAACTCGACCAGCGCGGTTGGGTAAATCCCATTGGGGATCTGATCGTCGAGGATCTCCGGTTCGGGCGCGCCGAAAATCTTATGCGCCGATCGCTGGAACTTACCAAGACCGGTTTGCGACCCGGTGAAGACAAGATCAGCCCCAGCGCTCACATCCAGATTGCGCCAGCGAAAATGCGTATGCGCGCCGAACGACAGAGCGCCGACATAAGGACGATCAGATGGGTCGGGTGTTGTTAGGTTAGCGGGCGTAATGATCTCGCCGCGAAATCGATATTCAATGATGGCGCCGGCTTGCTCGGGGCGCACACCATTCCAGCCCGGACCACGCACCATGCTCACCCAATAAGAACCGGTACGCCACCGGTCTCGGGCCTCGCCGAGGAAATCGTTGTTGAACAGGCGAGGCCAGCCGAGCGTCGTGCGCTCTGCAGCCTCAGCCTGCATAGGGGGAAGGGCGATGAGAACCGCCAGAAGGGGAGCGATGATTGCGCGCAGCATTTCCGCCTCAATCTTGTTTGCCCCCCCGGGCATCCATTGTTGTAGAGCGTGGAGCCTTGCTTACCTAGCCGAGCGACGCGGGAAACTTGGGCAGTGACTCAATAGACACAACACCTTGCGCTCATGGGCCTAGCCGCATTTCGAGTAACCGCAACTGCGGCAGGTCATGCACCCTTCAATCATATACATGTCGAATTGGCCGCAGGACGGACAGGCAGACCCCCATCCTTCCCGTAAATTGACCACGGCCGCTTTCGGATCGGTCTTCAGACCAAGGCCTTCCCCGTCGATAAAGCCGATCGACACGAGGTGACGCTCGATCACGCCGCCAATGGCCGCCAAGATCGATGGGATATACTTGCCTTGGATCCAGGCACCGCCGCGCGGGTCAAATACCGCTTTGAGCTCTTCGACGACGAAGGACACATCGCCGCCACGCCGGAACACCGCGGAAATCATGCGCGTTAACGCAACCGTCCACGCGAAATGCTCCATATTCTTCGAGTTAATGAAGATCTCAAACGGCCGAACGTGGCCATTGATAGAGATATCATTGATCGTCACGTAGATCGCGTGCTCGCTGTCGGGCCATTTGAGCTTGTAGGTTTGCCCTTCAAGCTGCTGGGGTCGATCCAATGGATCAGCGATGTAGACCACATCTCCCTGTGCCCGCAGCGGCGCATCGCTGGTCTCGCCGGGGCCTTCTGCTTCAGTCGCCCGTTGCTCCTCAGACACGCTGAGAACAGACCCGGTTACCGCGTTGGGCCGATAGGTGGTGCAACCCTTGCAACCCGTTTCATACGCCTCAAGGTAGACGTCCTTGAATGCCTCGAACGAGATGTCTTCCGGACAATTGATGGTCTTGGAAATGGAACTGTCGACCCACTTTTGCGCGGCGGCCTGCATCTTCACGTGGTCGAGCGGTTGCAATGTCTGCGCATTGACAAAGTAATCAGGCAGCGCGCGGTCGCCGAATTTATCGCGCCACAGTTGAACGGCGTAATCGACCACTTCTTCTTCGGTCTTCGAGCCATCCTTCTGCAGCACTTTGCGCGTGTAAGCATACGCAAAGACCGGCTCGATCCCGCTCGATACATTGCCAGCGTAAAGCGAAATGGTTCCGGTAGGGGCGATTGAGGTTAAAAGCGCGTTGCGAATGCCGTGCTCGGCCACGGCATCCCGCACGTCTTTGTCCATGGTCGCCATCGCACCGCTCGCCAAAAAGGCCTCGGCGTCAAAAAGAGCAAACGCGCCTTTCTCACGAGCAAGTTCCGCACTCGCGAGATAGGCCTCGCGGGCAATCAGCTTGAGCCAGACCTCGGTTTGCTCCGCCGCTTCATTCGAACCGTAGCGCAACCCGCACATCAACAGCGCATCCGCCAAACCGGTTACGCCGAGGCCAATCCGGCGCTTCGCGGCGGCTTCAGCGGCTTGCTGGGGTAAGGGAAATCGCGATGCATCCACCACGTTGTCCATCATCCGGACAGCAACGCGCACCAGATCGGCGAGCGCCTCTTCGTCAAGCGCCGCATCTTCTTCAAAGGCCGATGGGACCAAACGAGCAAGGTTCACCGAACCCAAGAGGCATGCCCCATAAGGCGGCAGAGGTTGTTCCCCGCACGGATTGGTCGCGGCGATCGTCTCGCAATACGCCAGATTGTTCATCTCGTTGATGCGATCGATAAAGATCACGCCGGGCTCAGCGAAATCGTAGGTAGACCGCATCACCTTGTTCCATAGGTCGCGCGCCTGAACGGTCCGATACACCTTGCCATCGAAGGCCAGGTCCCAAGACGCGTCTGCCTTCACAGCGGCCATAAAATCATCGGTCACCAGCACTGACACATTGAAGTTTCGCAGCCGCGCAGCGTCCGACTTGGCCTCAATGAACGCTTCGATATCGGGGTGGTCGCACCGCATCGTGGCCATCATCGCGCCGCGCCGCGAGCCCGCCGACATGATCGTGCGACACATCGCGTCCCAGACGTCCATGAATGAGAGCGGCCCCGAGGCGTCAGCCGCGACGCCTTTCACATCGGCGCCTTTGGGGCGAATTGTAGAGAAGTCGTAGCCGATACCACCGCCCTGCTGCATCGTCAGCGCGGCTTCTTTCAAACCGTCGAAAATACCCACCATCGTGTCGGGGATCGTGCCCATGACAAAGCAATTGAACAGCGTCACCGAGCGCCCTGTGCCCGCGCCAGCGATAATGCGGCCCGCCGGGAGAAACTTAAAATCCTCAAGCGCGCTGTAGAATTTAGGCTCCCAAAGGTCCGGCTGATCTTCAACGCTTGCGAGGGCGCCAGCGATGCGCCGCCACGTGTCTTCGACGGTCACATCAACGGGGGCATCATCCGCCTCTTTGAGGCGGTACTTCATGTCCCAGATTTGTTCGGCGATCGGCGCAGCGAAACGGGTCATCGGTGATTCCATGGCTTGAGAGAAGATAGAATACGCCAAAGCACGTCCACAATCCATAGACGCCTTGCCACGACACCCCACAAGATTTACCTTGTGATCGATGGGGAACGGTGTGCATCTGATCAAACTGTCGGTCGGCAGCGAAAGCGTCGAAAGCCTTGCTGCGTGGCAAAAGACCGCCCGCGCGCGAGGCAAAGATGGCTTGCCGCGTCATGTCACGCGGATGTGGCCGAAACGCAGCGAAGACCTTTTGCAAGGCGGTAGTATCTTCTGGGTCATCAAAGGCGTTATCCTCTGCCGCCAGCGGATCTTGCGCCTTGATGAGCATATCCATTCAGACGGGATTAGACGGTGCGCCATCGTTCTCGACCCCGACATTATCCGGACTGCTGCCGCGCCCCGGCGTCCCTTTCAGGGATGGCGCTATCTGAAGGCCTCAGATGCGCCGGCCGATTTAGGCGATGCGCGCTTGGACGAGACGCCGTTGCCGCCGGACCTAAGCGCCGCACTAGCTGACATAGGCGTTCTCTAGCTGAAGCTTGCCCAGCACGTTTTGCAGTGCGGCTTGCTGCGCCTTATCCCAAGGGGACACCCGCGAGCGAAACAGCGTTGCCTGACTGCGATGAATGGGCTCACCGCCGATGATCTTGAGATGGTTTGCGCGCAGCGTCTCCCCAGTGGAGGTGATGTCAGCGATCGCCTCCGCCGCGAGGTTTTTGACGGCGCCTTCGGTTGCACCCTGGCTGTCGACCAGCAAGTAATCAGCAACGCCCTGCTCGCGCAGGTAATCGCGCACCAGACGGTGATACTTGGTTGCGATGCGCAGCCTTTGGCCATGGGCGCTGCGAAAAGAGGCGGCAACGGCATCCAAATCGTCGATGCTTTCCACGTCAATCCAAGCCCTTGGCACGGCGATGACGAGGTCTGCTTGCCCGAAGCCCAGAGGGGCAATTTCTTCAATCGAGTTCTGCCAATGCGCCACTTTCTCGCGGACAAGGTCGGTGCCGGTCACGCCGAGATGGAGCGTGCCGCGGGCGAGTTCCCGGGGCACCTCAGCAGCAGCGAGAAGGACCAAACTGACATGATCCATACCGTCAACGCGACCGGCATATTCACGCTCTGATCCGGTTTTTGAAAGCATGACACCACGGGCGCTAAACCACTCAACGGTTTGGTTCATCAGGCGCCCTTTTGACGGAATGCCCAATCTCAGCGTCACGGTGCTAACGCCACACTAAGCGCCGGACGGACAACGCCGCCGACCGCCGGGATAGAGGCGCCGCCGCCAAGAAACTTGACGAGGGCGTCGTATCGCCCGCCGGTCGCGATCGGAGGCAGGTCGGGGCTGCCCGTTGAGGTAAAGCCAAACACAAACCCGTCATAGTATTCCATGGTCGCGCGCCCATAACCGCCCTGAAATTCCAACGCGCTCGTGTCAACGCCGCGAAACGACAGCGCATCAAGCCGCTTCTCGAACCGCGCGACAGCCGCAGAGATGCCAGGCATGTCCTGAGCCACCTCGCGCAGCCGCGCTAAGGCATCGGATGCGCTTGTTTTTAGCGTAACGATAACGTCCAGCAGGTCTGTCTCTGCGGTTGATATCGGCGGTGCTTCTGCATCCGCACTCAGAACCGCCAGGCGCGCGCGGATCTCATCGGGGCGTCTCAATCCGACCACCGGGCCTGCATCGGCCAACAGATCTTCGCCGCGCCGCGCCCGCTCTAGGAGAGCCGCGCGGGCTTCGGACATCTGGGCGCGGCCGCTATACCGGTCGAGCAACGCGCGAAAACGCGATGGGCGCCAGATATGCCGCATCAGCGCCGCCTTGCGTTCCGGCGATGTAAAGAGCGCTTTTACAGCTGCCATGAGGATCCCGATATCGCCGGTGGACGCGCGCACCGAACCGCTTGGCAAAACCGAAGACAGTAGCACGAAAACCTCGGCATCAGCGGCAGCAGGATCGTCGGCATCGAAGATCTCAAACCCGACTTGATCATACTCCGGCGGTCTATCGCTGTTGAGTTCTTGGGTGCGAAACACCTTGCCGCAATACGCATAGCGCGCCGGCGTCGCACCCGACGTCATATGCATCTGCACGACGGGAACAGTGAAATCAGGCCGCAGCATTAGCTCACCGTCGACGGGATCGCGGGTGGTGTACGCGCGCGAGCGTATATCCTCGCCATAAAGATCGAGCAGCGTGTCTGCGGGTTGAAGAACCGGGAGATCAACCAGCCTACCGCCAGCCTTTTGAAAGGCCTCTACAAGCCGCAGAATTTCGCGGTCTACCGCGTGGCGCTTGCTCATCCTTCAAGCTTTTTTGCAACGTAAGCCACGAGGTCTGATCGCGAAACTTCTTCTTGCGCGGGCTGGGCTTTCCACTCCTCATTCGAAGAGATTTCGTCCGCCAGCTTTTTACCCAATACAAGATCTTTGACGAGAACCACGCCTCTATCGTGTTCGTCGGAACCTTCGATTATCGCCAATGGGGCATCGCGTTTATCTGCGTACTTCAATTGATTGCCGAAGTTCTTCGGGTTGCCGAGATAGACCTCTGCTTTCACGTCGGCTTTGCGCAGCTCGGAGGCAATCGCCTGGTAATCGGCCATTCGGTCGCGATCCATCACGGTCACCAATACCGGCCCTTGCGCCGCAGGAACAAAGCGCCCTTTTGCTCGGCGCGCGGCTAGAAACCTGTCAACGCCAAACGATATGCCCGTCGCTGGCACTTCTTGACCGGTAAAGCGCTTGACCAGATCATCGTAGCGCCCGCCCCCGGCAACGGAGCCGAATTGGCGTGGATTGCCCTTTTCATCAAGGACTTCAAAGGTCAGCTCTGCCTCGAAGACCGGGCCTGTATAGTACCCCAAGCCACGCACGATTGACGGGTCGAGCATGGCCTGATCCTGCGCCAGCCCGTGGGCCTCGATCAGTTGCGCCATCGTTTCAAGCTCATCCACACCGACCTGGCCCACTTGTGATGCACCAACGATATCGCGCAGTGCGGCGAGCGTCGCTGGCGCGCTATCCCGGCGCGCCGCCATGAAAGCCATGACGATATCGGCTTGGTCGGAAGACAGACCGGCACCCTTGGTGAAATCACCGCTCTCATCTTTTCGCCCGTCGCCAAGCAACAGACGGACGCCTTCCTCACCCAGCCGATCTAGCTTGTCGATCGCGCGCAAAACAACCCCGCGTTCTGCGGCGAAATCCGCCGGCTGATCGGGAGTATAAAGACCCGCCGCCTCCATCACCCCGTTGAGCACTTTGCGGTTGTTTATCCGAACCACGTAATCGCCGCGTTTGATGCCAAGGCCTTCAAGGATCTCGGCGAGCATGATGCAAAGCTCGGCGTCAGCTGCGACGGTCGGCGAGCCCACCGTATCGGCATCGCATTGATAAAACTGTCGAAACCGGCCAGGCCCGGGCTTTTCGTTACGCCAGACTGGCCCCATCGCAAAACGTCTGTAGGGCGACGGCAAATCATTGCGATGCTGCGCGTAAACCCGCGCTAGCGGCGCCGTCAGATCGTAGCGTAGCGCCAGCCAGGTTTTCTCATCGTCGTCGAGCCACGCGAACACGCCTTCATTTGGCCGATCCACGTCGGGTAAGAACTTGCCGAGCGCGTCGACCGTCTCCACCGCAGAGCTCTCAAGCGCTTCAAAACCGTATTGTTGATAGACGCTTGCAATACGGATGAGCATCATTTGGCGCTCAAACACGTCAAAGCCGAAATAGTCGCGAAACCCCTTCGGCGTCTCTGCCTTAGGCCGCGGCTGTTTCTTAGGCTTTGCCATGTTACGACTTCCTCAACGCAATTTGGCGTGCTCTAGCGGAAGGGGCACAAAGGAGCAAGAAAAGGCCACTCGACAAGCCTGCCGCGTCCGCGTAGGTGCCCCGAGCTATGGATAAGCATTTGGAGACCCTCGAAGCGCGGATCGCCCACCTGGAGCGGCAATCAGACGATCTTTCCGACGTCGTTGCGCGCCAGGCCACGGAGATTGACCGCTTGCAGCGGCGGGTCTTGCTGTTGATCGAGCAGGAAGCTGACCGCGAGATGGCGAATGGTGCGTCCGTACCACTCGCGGACAAGCGGCCACCCCATTGGTGATCGGCTCATGCGTCTTCGACGGTGACCACCCCCGGCAATGACTTGAGCGCGCCTTTTATCTGCGGCGTGATAAAGAAGCTGGAACCCAGCGCAATTTCAAGCTCTTCAATCTCGCCCGGTAAATCCGCCGCCATCACGCATACCTGAACGGGCCCGCGCGCACGACTTTTCGCTTCGGCAGTAGCGCGATCAAGCAAGGTGGCGACGGAGGCAACGGCCTCGCTGCGATCGAGATAGACTTTCAGACCCGCGCCGCCTGCTTCGGCCGCGATACCGTCCACAGGCTGCACAGAACGCGCCAGCAATTTCAGTTGATCGGCCTCCATCGTCGCCTCGACAGAAAGCACCACATTTTGCCCGGGCTCAAGATGCTCGCGCGCCTCTTCGAGTGTGTCCGAAAACACGGTGATCTCATACAGCCCAGTTGGGTCAGACAGTTGCACGAACGCAAACCGGTTGCCCCGGGCTGACTTCCTCTCCTGCCGCCCTGATACCGCGCCCGCCAATTTGGCCACGAGCGGCGCGCGTTCAGCCTGCTCGGTGACTTCCGCTAGCGTCATCACGCCTTTGCGTTTGAGCGGCGCGACGTAGTCATCCAGCGGGTGACCTGACAAGTAAAAGCCAATTGCAACATGTTCCTCGCTCAACCGCTCATTTGGCAGCCAGTTTTCAACCTGCGCCAAACGCGGCTCGGGCAGGTCCTCGCCAGCATCCCCGAAGAGGGAGACCTGACTTGACGTTCGCTGTTCGTGCACAGCGGCGGAATAGGCGATGAGGCCGTCGAGGGATCGAAACACACGGCGTCGGTTTGGGTCTAGTTCATCGAAGGCCCCGGCCCGTGCCAGCATTTCCATGGGGCGCTTGCCGATACGCTTGAGATCAACGCGCCGAGCAAAATCGAATAGAGTCGCGTATGGCGTTTGCTGACGCGCTTCGACGATAAGGCGCATCGCTTCAACGCCCACATTCTTTAGCGCGCCAAGAGCGTAAAAAACCTTGCCGTCAGCGGCATCGAAGGTGGCCCTCGAGCGGTTAACGCAAGGCGGCACAATCTCGATCCCTAGGTTGCGGCGCACCTCCTCGGCATAAACCGCAAGCTTATCGGTGAGATGGATGTCGCAGTTCATGACCCCGGCCATGAACTCAACCGGGTGGTTGGCCTTGAGCCACGCCGTCTGGTAGCTCACGACGGCGTAGGCGGCGGCATGGGATTTGTTGAAGCCGTAATTGGCAAACTTATCGAGGAGGTTCCAAACCTCCATCGCCTTGCCTGCATCCACCTCGTTCTCGGCCGCGCCTGCCAGGAATTTTGGGCGCTCGGCATCCATGGCCTCTTGGATCTTTTTTCCCATGGCTCGCCGCAGCAGATCAGCGCCACCCAAAGAGTAGCCCGCCATCTCCTGCGCGATCTGCATCACCTGTTCCTGGTAAACGATAATGCCCTGGGTTTCGTCCAGGATATGGTCGATCGAAGGGTGCAGGGTTTCGCGCTCGGAAAGTCGGTTTTTCACCTCGCAGAACTTCGGGATGTTCTCCATCGGTCCGGGTCGGTAGAGCGCGACAAGTGCGATGATATCCTCGATGCAATCGGGCTTCATACGGCGGAGCGCGTCCATCATGCCCGAACTCTCCACCTGGAAGACGGCGACTGTTTTGGCACTCGCATAGAGCTTGTACGTGCGCGCATCGTCGAGCGGAATTGCGTTGATCCGATTCTCCGAGCCCGGTGTCGGTGTGTAAAGCGTTTGCCCATCTTGGGTAACGTGCAGATCGCGGCCCTGTTTGTGGATAAGCTCCAAAGCGTTTTGGATCACAGTTAAGGTTTTGAGCCCCAGGAAATCAAACTTCACCAGGCCCGCCGGTTCGACCCATTTCATGTTGAACTGCGTAGCCGGCATATCGGAGCGCGGATCTTGGTAAAGCGGCACGAGCTGATCGAGCGGACGGTCACCGATTACCACACCCGCTGCATGGGTTGAGGCGTTTCGCAACAGCCCTTCAACCTGTTTGCCATATGTAAGCAAACGGTCGACCACCTCTTCTTGACGGGCCGCCTCGCGCAGGCGCGGCTCATCTTTGAGGGCCTTCTCGATCGAGACCGGTTTGACCCCCTCGACCGGGATCATTTTTGCGAGCCGATCTACCTGTCCGTATGGCATCTGCAGCACCCGCCCCACGTCGCGCACCGCCGCCTTCGACAAGAGCGCGCCAAAGGTGATGATCTGCGCCACCTTTTCGCGCCCGTATTTTTCCTGCACGTAGTGGATGACCTCCTCGCGACGATCCATGCAAAAATCGATATCGAAATCGGGCATCGAGACGCGCTCGGGGTTGAGGAAGCGCTCAAACAGCAAACTGTAGCGAAGCGGGTCGAGATCGGTGATCGTGAGCGCATAGGCGACGAGCGAACCGGCGCCCGACCCGCGACCGGGCCCTACCGGAATATCGTTTTCTTTGGCCCATTTGATGAAATCGGCAACGATCAGGAAGTAGCCCGGAAACCCCATCCGTTCGATGATGCCAAGTTCGAAATCAAGCCTTTCCTGGTAGACCTCAACCGGCGCAGCGTGTGGGATCACAGCAAGGCGATCATCCAGACCTTGGCGCGCCTGGCGCCGCAATTCCTCGATTTCGTCATCGGCGAATTTCGGCAAGATCGGCGCGCGCATATCGGCTTTGAAGGCGCAGCGCTTTGCGATTTCTATCGTATTCTCAATTGCTTCTGGCAAGTCGGCAAAGAGCGCTGCCATTTCGCTTGCGGTTTTGAAATGGTGCTGGGGCGTGAGCTGACGGCGGGGTTCTTGTTGATCGACATAGGCTCCCTCCGAGATACAGATCAACGCATCATGCGCCTCAAACATCGACGATCTTGGAAAGTAGACGTCATTTGTGGCAACCAATGGCAGGTCGAGCGCATAAGCGATTTCGATGTGGCCCCGCTCCGTGCGCCTCTCCGCTTCGGTCGGCGCGCCATTCTCGCCCGGATGCCGTTGCAATTCGACATACAATCGGTTTGGAAAAGCCGCCGCCAATCGCTTGGTGAGTGCTTGAGCATCCTGCCTACGACCCGCTTGCAGCAAGCGGCCGATAGGGCCGTCGGGCCCGCCCGTGAGACAGATGACGCCTGTGGAGAGATCACACACTTCATCGATGCTGACGGTCGGAAGAGCGGCCCCAGCATCGAGATAGGCGCGTGAGTTTAGCGCCATCAGGTTTTGGTACCCCACCTCGCTTTGCGCCAACAACACCATAGCAGCTGAGGACGCAGGACGCTCGCCCGGTCTGACCGGCTCGAAGTCGACGTCGAACTGACACCCCAGGATTGGCTGAATGCCGCTCTCGGTTGCTTTCACCGAGAATTCCAGTGCGCAGAACATGTTGTTGGTATCGGTTACCGCAACCGCCGGCATATCCATTTCTCGGCAGGTGGACGCCAGCTTTTTGACCGTCACAGCGCCTTCCAGCAGGGAATACTCGGTGTGAACGCGGAGGTGAACGAAGCTTGATTGACCCGACATACCTTCGGGTTATCGCACTTGCCGACCGATAGGAATCCACGAATTCCATCCTTGAGCCAGAAAGCATATCCCTACCGGCTTTGCGCTATTGGTAGTTTCGCACGAGCGCGCTCGCGATCAGCGTCCAACCGTCTGAAACAACGAAGAAAGCGAGCTTGAATGGCAACGAGACGACGACCGGCGGCACCATCATCATCCCCATCGACATGAGTATCGCCGAGACGACCAAGTCGATGATCAGAAATGGCATAAAAATGAGAAACCCGATCTGGAATGCCTTGCCTACTTCGCTCAATAGAAACGACGGGATCAGCAGCGAAAAACTTGCCTCTTCAGGCCGCAAGTTCTGTTGCTCGCCATCGCTGCGCAAGGCTTGCAGTTCTTGGATCGCCACAGGATCAACGCGGTTCGCCATGAACGCGTGAAATGGCGCGAGACCGCTGCGGATCGCCTCACCAAGCGTGATATCTCCGTTGAAAAACGGCGTGAACCCATCGTCAATCGCCGTTGCAAAAACCGGCTCCATAACGAAATAGGTGAGAAAGAGCGCGATCGTGATCAAAAACATATTGGGAGGAGATTGTTGAAGCCCAATAGCCTGACGGAGTATGGCAAAAACAATCACGATAAGCGGGAAACACGTAACCGCGATTAACAGGAAAGGCGTAACCGCTAGCGCCGTGGTGCCAACCAAAAGCAGCTGAACCGTGTCACTAAGATCTCCGCTGTATAGATTTTCCAACGATCTATTCGATCAGTCTACGAGGTTTTCGTGGGAAATCGCGGTGATCTTTATGGCAACACGATCTTCATCTGCGTCTTCTTGCGCCACGAGTTCGCCGCTTCCAATGCAGGCATCACCAACGTAGATTTTGATGCTGTTGTCCCATTTATCCCTGAAATTCAAAAGTTCCCCCGATTTTATCTCGAGAAAATCTCTTATCTTCATCGATTTCTCGCCGATCACAAATCTGATCGGCACATTTATGCTTTTTAGGCTCGAAATATTCAATCTATCCATTTCTCAATCCAAAAATTAGTATCTTTCAGCAATTTCACTTTTGAGCCACTCGATAATTTCATCAAAATCGATTTTTTCGGACCCTTCGGAAAGTCGAAAAATGACCGAGCCGGCTGGAATACGATCGTCGAATTCAATAGTGAAGTTCTCTGGGGTTTCTATCGATCCCATAAGCTCTGCAAGAACTGGATGGGCGATTAGAAAGAGGTGATCGCTTCCAATTTTATCAGATGAAGCCATGTATTGTTCAAATTTACTTGCGATCACCTCGCCGCGAAGCCCGTTTACCATTCTAGAGATAAACTCCTCTAGGAACTCAATGCTTCTTTTCTTGTGAAGTTCAGCAAGTTCGCTCGTTGAAACGGAGATATCTCGCAACGCCCTTCTTGCAGCTTGCAACTGTTCATCGTCGTCGCTTTTGATCTGTGCGACGGCATCATCCCATCCGGCTTTGTAGCCATCTTCGAAGATCTTTCGGCCATCATGGTCCACCGCGCGCATGTTTTTGCTCGTCGCGGACCGCCTTGAGGATGCCGCTTTCCGGTTGGGATTTAGGTAATCGTCATACCGGATCTCAGTCATGGATGTGACGCCTCACCTACCCAAGCTTTCAAGATCTCGACAGTGTCCGATTGCTTGTCTTTGGCATACCCGTACAACCGGTCGCGATAATCCTCTTCGTATTGGAAGCCCGGGTCAGGCACGATGTCCTCTAGCGCCGAGAAACCGCCCGGCTCCAAGTCGAGTGCGGCCGGCTCATTCGGAAATGCGCTGTCTTCGAGTACTTCAAAAGCTTGGTCTGGGCCGGAAATTTGCTCATTAGCCTCAGCCCCTATCGCCGGGCTGCCCTCCGCATATGCCTTCAAACTGGGCCTGATGATAAAAAGCGACACAATTGCAAGCGCAATCAAAATGGACCCAATCTGCAGCAATCTGTTCAGGGTAGACGCTGCCAAAACCGGTTGCGAATTCGGCTCAAGACTGATCTCTGGTGCCTCGGCCTCAAATAGCCGCAGCGATTTTATGGTAATGGTATCCCCGCGCGCTGCATCAAAACCCACAGTGGATTCGACCAATTCACGAAGACTTTGCAACTCCTCTTCGCTGCGTGCTGACCAAGTTTCGGCACCGTCTTCGTCCACTGCCAGAACCTCATTTACGAGCACCGCAACATCAACCCGGCGCACCGCTCCGGGCGCCCTCACCAACTCTCGAAGTGTCTCTGAAATCTCGAAATTCGTACGTTCGCGCGTAGACGTATTCTCGCTCTCGGAGAGTGAGCCGCCCTCGCCCTCTTCAAAGTCAGGCAGGTTGCTCGCGATATCGACCGTCGATACGTCTCGCCCGGTCGACGTATTCGACATTTCTTCCACCTCAGTCGAGACCGGAACCGACCCGTTCGGATCGAATATCCGCTCAATGATGGACTCGCTATCTTGAGTTTTTTGAAGGTTCACCTCGACCACGACGTTTCCGGGACCAACGCGGGCTTCCAAAAGACGGAGGATATTGTCTCGTAACTCGCCCTCTCGCTTTGGCGCGTCGGCGTCACCCTCGCCATCAGCACCAAGCAAGCGCCCTGACCCGTCTACGATCGAGACGTTCTCGGCGGATAAGTTGGCGACAGACGAAGCCACGAGATGCCGAACGGCTAGGGCCCCTGAGGCGGGAAACGCGGCGCCGCTGGTTTGGAGCACCACCGACGCGGACGGATCCGGGTTACGCTGAAAGGGATTCGGTGACGACGCGGAGATGTGCACTCGCGCCGCCTTAACTAGGGGCAGCGTCGCAATAGTGCGTGCCAATTCACCTTCTTTCGCGCGCCAATAGGCCGCGTCAAACATCTGACTGGTGGTGCCGAAGCCCGACAATTCGTCAAGGATTTCATAGCCACGCGTGGCTGGCGCGGGGAGCCCTTCGCCAGCAAGGCTTAACCGCAGCGTGTCGCGGAGCGCCGGTTCGACGAAAATCGACGCTCCCCGGACGGAGTAGGGTACACCCCGTTGCTCTAAAGCCTCGACCACCTCGCCTGCGACTTCCGCCTCGAGACCGCCGTAAAGAAGAACTTCATCATTTTCGGACAGAACTGCACCCAATAACGAAATCAGCGCAATAACGGCCGTCAGACCAACCAAAATGGCAATTCGCTTCTTTTCGGGAATGCCTAGAAAGACTGTCTTAATCTTTTCCAATTTGCCTCCGAAAGCCTCTTAATGATGTCCTTCCAAGGCCAATTAAACGCTGAAGGTTTAATAAATTTTGAAACACCTCAAAAAAAACACTGATCGTGAGCGCCTAGGGCCCGCAGCCTGCAATGCTCAGATTAGCGGTGGCCTGAATGCGTTGAATTCTCGCGGGTGGACTTCGCGTCAAAGCCGCAGATTCACCCAACCTAGCCCGTATCCCGTAACGTCTCAAAAGGGTGTTCTCGCGCATCTGACGAAAGTGGCGGGCGCGGGTGAGAGGATTTGTGGATTTTCTTAACATGATCAAAGCCTTCGCCCTGATTTTCGCGAGCTTCTTATCAATTGGCTTGCCGTCGACAGCATACGCCGATGAGGCCGAGCTGCTTTTCGAGAAGCAGATGTCAAAGATCAAAGAGCAAGCAATCATATTGTCAGCGAGAGAAGCTGAATTAGAAGCGCTAGAGAGCCGGCTTGAACTTGCACGAGCAATTGCCAGCCAGCAGATCGCAGAGCTTTTGGAAGCCAAGCGCAGCTTAGAAGAGTTGGTCATTGCGGTAGAGCAAGGCGCAGAGCGTGAGATCGAGGCTCTGGTCGCTGCTTATGAAAAGATGAGCGCAAAGGACGCGGCACAAATATTTGAAAAAATGCAGATTAAAATCGCCGCTGGTTTCATGTCGAGAATGAAACCAGAGCACGTGGCGGCGATTCTGGCTCAAATCGATCCAGAAGTTGCCAACACTTTCGTGATTGAAATCGCGTCTCGCAATCTCAATGAATTAAACCGATGATGTGCATATTTTGACATGATAAGTCTTATCGCAATTGTCTTTATTTTTGCCATGGTTTTCGGCGGTTACAGCCTGGCCGGCGGCAAGTTTGAGATCATCCTAAAGGCACTTCCGTTTGAAATGATGATGATTTGTGGCGCTGCCATTGGAGCTTTTGCGATTTCAAACGGTCTCGAAGGTGTGAAACATACGCTCAAAGACCTTCGAAAAATCGTCAGTGGCTGTAAGTGGAGATCAAACGACTATAGTGATATTCTCTGCCTGTTATTCGAATTAATCAGATTGGCCCGGGTAAATTCAGTAGCGCTGGAAGAGCATATTGAGCGCCCTCAAGAATCGGATATATTTAGTAAATATCCAAAAATCTCTGCTGACCCTGAAGCCGTGACACTGATTTGCGACACCCTCAGATCAGCGTCCATGAATTATGACGATCCGATGCAGGTTGAAGAGGTGCTCGAAAAGAGGCTGTCCGCGAGCAAGTACCATGCTCTACACTCAAGTCACGCGTTGCAAACAGTGGCAGATGGCCTGCCCGCCTTGGGCATCGTTGCTGCGGTGCTCGGGGTCATTAAAACGATGGGGTCTATCGATCAGCCTCCCGAGGTGCTCGGCAAGTTGATTGGGGGTGCTCTTGTCGGCACGTTCCTCGGCGTGTTTCTGGCTTATGCTTTGGTGGGGCCATTTGCGTCTAAGCTCAAGAACATCGCTGAAGAAGACGCGCATTTTTATCGTCTTATCGGCGAGGTGCTTGTCGCAAATCTGCATAACCACGCCACTAATATTTGCATCGAGGTGGGTAGGCAGAATATACCGAGCGGTATGCGTCCGGACTTTTCTGATCTTGAGGATTCTATCAAGTCTATCCGGAGGGAGGCAGCTTGAAGCCTTTTGCGCTACTCTCCGCATACGTATTTGCCATCGGACCGGCCTTCGCTCAAAGCACCGTGCTAAGCGTTGATCCAGGATATTCAATCCTCGATGAACATTTGGGACCGGAAGTATTTACGGGTAATGAAACTCCGCAGATTGAATATCTTGGTCCACCCACCGGGTCCCTGGTCGACCTCTACAGTGGCGCTTTGCGGGAGATACTAGAAAGCCAGAGCTTTCAGTCTGTCATCGAGCGTGATGAGCCGCCAATCGGCCCTGTTACACCCGAAATGGATGAACCAGGAAGCGAAGCGTTATCTGGGAAGAATGTTCGGGTTAGAAGCGTTTTCCAAGACGAGGCCGACTTTTTAGGCGATATCGCTGACGGAGTTGCAGACGGTGGTTCCTGCCTTCCCACCGCGTTTTTCGATGTTGCATCGTGGCATAACACGGAACGATTGTTAGAGGCGCTAGAGACAGATGAAATCGAGCAAAACGAAAGCCTAGACCCAAATGAACGCCTAACTCTGGCAAGACTATTCGTTGCTCATTCCCTTGGATTTGGAGCGCTCCGCATCTTTGACAATGAAAGCGAGCGCAATAACCATCAAGAAATCATGGCACTGGCTCGTCTCGTCGATGGTGACTTCGATCACGTGCCAAAGGTACTTGAGGGGCAGTATAGTTGTAACTCGCACGCGGCAATCTGGTCCTTTCTGATAGCACCAGAAACGATCGATTTCGACGCCGTTCGAACAGACGCTATCGGCAGGTCGTTTCTATCTTTGCCGAACATCATGAAGTTGAGATTTGGGCCAGTGCTCATTCAAAAATTTATCCACTTTCAATACGTTGATGGCGTTCTTTTGATACGCGATGCGCTCATCAGATCGGGCTATGAACGCTCTCCCGAGCGCGCATTCATCGATGCGGAGTTGGCATGGTCTAATGATGACCTAGACACCGCGATGCCATTGTTCAGACGCCTTTTACGCGCCGACATCCCTTTGTCGGGTTACGCGTGGATAAGGCTGGCGACAGCCGTGACAAGCGGGGCCGTTAATCCCACAGCGCGCGATTTGGACCTCGGGCGGGTAATTTCCTTTCAGTATTCACAACACCCGCTCAGGGATGCAATTAACGCTTCGTTGGTGCGCATGCTTATTGCCGATGATGCCTTCGACGAGGCATTCGATGCGCTAATCAGAACCCATGAATTCAAAGAAACGTCGGTACGCGCTCTCAAATCCGAGCTAGCTCAGGCCATTTTGGAAGACGGCAGCGACTATGATGTTGTGCGGGGAGTACTACTCGGTTTGTTCGCGAGCCTGGAGAAAGAGGGCTCAGACGCGCTTCGCTTGTCCGCCGCTCAACGGCTTCTCCAACTTGGCATGGCCCGTCGTGCGCTGGTTGAACTCAGACGGATAGGGGAAGCCGCTCGAATTGAGCATCAGGTAGAATTGGGGAAAGCGCTCCTGCGTACCGGCAAAACTGAGGAAGCCGTTGCGATCCTAAAGGGAATTGATAGCCCTCACGCGCTATCCCTATTGGGCGAAGCGTTTGAGCGCTTAGGTGATGCCGAGCAGGCGTTGTTTTACTATACCGCAGCCGGCAATACGGAAGCGGCCTCGCACAATGCGATCCAAATTGAACGATGGCAGGACGCATTGACGGGCGCCGAGAGAGCATCGAGGAAGAAGCGCTAACACTTCTTATTCGCGAAACCGCAAATGAAGACCGACCTTCGGACGATCAGCCCTCAGATAATGCGCCCATAACACTGGATGGCTTGAAACAGACCCTTGAAACCAGTCAACGCGCCTTGGAGATAACGGAAGCGTTGATCAATTATTGAAGCGCGTCCATTTTGCTCGCGAGGTCGATGTCGAGTTGGGTCACGCCGCCAGCGTCATGCGTTGTCAACGTGACGTCTGTGGTTTTGTAAACATTCGACCATTCTGGGTGGTGGCCCATTTTTTCCGCAACCAGTGCAATCTTCGCCATCCACCCGAATGCCTCTGTAAAGTCCCGGAAAATAAAGGTTTTCTTGATCGCATCCCGATCGTCTTCCACCTGCCATCCAGTCTCCAGCAAAGGCGCCAACTGGGCCGACCGTTCCGCGTCGGTGAGTTTCGCTTGCGTCATGTTTCGATCTCCGCACTGTGCCGCTTAAAGGGGCCGTATTCTGTGAGCACTTCAATCTCTCGATCAACTGCCGTCTTTTCCGCAACCAGGTATTCAGCGATCGCGCGCCGCAAACCAAGGTCGCGAATCCAGTGAAGCGAGTGGCACTTCGACGGCAGGTACCCGCGCGCGAGCTTATGCTCTCCCTGAGCGCCGGCCTCAACCCGGGCTAAACTATTGGTAAGCGCAAACTCGATTGCTTGGTAATAGCACAGCTCAAAATGCAGGCAGGGATGATGCTCAATGCATCCCCAGTACCGGCCGAATAGCGTGCGGGCACCGATGAAATTAAGCGCACCGGCAATAAAGCGCCCCTCGCGTTCGGCCAGAACAAGCAAGATATCCTCGGTCAAATGTGCCTGCGCCTCATCGAAAAAGCGGCGCGTTAGATAGGGCGTCCCCCATTTTCGCGCCCCAGTATCTTGGTAGAAGCGCCAGAAAGCATCCCAATGGTGCGGCTGGATCGCCTCGCCCCGCAGCGAGAGGATTTTGCCGCCAAAGTCTTGGCCGACGCGACGCTCTTTTCGGATTGCCTTGCGCTTACGGGAGGAAAGGCTCGACAGAAAGCCGTCGAAGTCGCCGTAGCCTTGGTCTTCCCAGTGGAACTGATCGGTCAATCGATAGAGGAAGCCCTCGGCTTCCGCGGCTTCCGCCTCTGCAGGGTCGCAGAACGTGATGTGGACGGAGGAAATGCGGTTTTCATCGGCAAGTTGAGAAGCAGCCTTCAGCAAGGCCGCGCGCCCGACTTCCTCAAAACCAGGCCTCACGAGCAACCGCCGACCTGTCGCGGGCGTGAACGGGACGGCGATTTGCAGTTTTGGATAGTAGCGGCCACCCGCGCGCTCGTACGCATGGGCCCAATTGTGATCAAAAATGTACTCGCCTTGGCTATGGGACTTTAGATACATCGGCGCGACGCCGATGACATTGTCACCCAGCGTTGCGACGAGATGGCGAGGCGCCCAACCCGTCCCTGCACCGACAGATCCAGACACCTCGAGCGCGCGCAAAAAACGATGCGTTGTAAAGGGATCAGACGGGCGTCCACCGCCAGACCCGCAAGGATTTGCGCAAGAATCCCAGGCGATTGGCGAGATCTCGGCAAGATCTGAAAGCACGTCGACCTGGATCGTTGGCTCGGTCATTTTGCTGCCTCATGAACCCGACAGCACTTGGCTCGGCATCGGATTTGGTCAAGGCAAAGCGGCGCGATAGCCTTCGAAGGTGATGTTGTCAGCGGTTTGGCGCGCGCGCGTCTCTTGTTCGTGTGATCGAATGGTCCAGCACAAAACTGGAAAAGCGCGCTTTTTGATGCGGGCAACGTGCATTGAAGCGAGGTCTTGGAAATCATGGCTAATGAACGTCGCGCCAACGGCGTCAAAGGCGTCCAGTGACCGAAGCCTCTGCCGTTGATCGTCTGTTAGTTCGCCAAAATCAGCTGCATCAAAGGAACACGTGGTTAAACCAAGCGCAACTTGCGGCGCGATATGCTGCAGGGACGCGATGGCATGCGGATTGAACGACATAACCGCGACAGGCCCGCGATAAGAGGCCAGGGCAGCGGCGACACAGCGCTCTAACGGACGCGGCGTGCCTGGGCTCTGAGCGGTATTGTCCTTTATCTCGATCAGAAGCGGTACGCGGCCTGCGACCAAGTCGAGCACATCGATCAGGCTGGGGATCGTGCCGCCACCAACCAAATCGATCGACCTCAGCTCTGACATGGTCCGTGCTGCGACCAAGCCACGCGCATCGGTCATGCGATCGAGCGTGTCATCGTGAAAAACCACCGCCTGATCATCCAGACTGCGCTGAAGATCAATTTCGATCCCGTAGCCTGCCTGGATCGCAGCTGCTACGGCAGCCTCCGAGTTTTCAGCCACCCCATTCTTGGCATCGTGGAGACCGCGATGGGCAAGCGGGGCGTGCAAAAACGCCTCAGGCAGCTTTGTCATGCGATCTCAAAAATACCCTCGATTTCAACTGCCACGCCAAAAGGCAACGATGCTACCGAGACCGCCGATCGCGCATGGCGCCCGATGTCGCCCAACGCTTCAACCAAGAAGTCGGACGCACCATTAATCACCTTTGGCTGATCGGTGAACGTGCTGGTGGAATTGACAAATCCGGTCAGTTTCACAACGCGCACCAGGCGGTCTAAATCACCGGCACAGGCTGACTTGAGTTGAGACAGCAGATTGATCGCGCATACCTTCGCCGCCGCCGCCCCCGCCTCGATAGTAAGCTCATCACCCAGCTTGCCGGTGATCATGCCGCCCGAATCCATGGAGATCTGACCTGAAATGTGCACGAGTTGCCCGGTTTGCACGAACGGCACGTAATTCGCCGCGGGAACCGGCGCTTCCCCTAACGTCACGCCGAGCTCGGCAAGCCTTGCCTCGATGCGTCCAGCCATCCTGACCTCCTATCGCTAGCTTTCGCGCACGCTACGATGTGAAGTGCCGAGCGCAAGGCAAAAGCAGCGGTGGGCGTTACCGACCGGCGGCCCAACTGCGCGATGCCTTCTGCCTGGTGTAAAATTCCCCCATCAGACCAAGGGTGATCAGCACCAAAGACAGCACGATCGGGTATGTAATTGAGCTGTTTTGCGGGTTGTAATTCAAGAAAACGAAACCCCGAGCCTGATCAATCGCATGGAACAGTGGGTTCCAGTCGAAGAAGGCGATGATGTATCCGGGGAGTTGATTGGCGACAAACATCTTGCCCGACGCGATCATGTTTGCGCGCGTGTAGATCTGCGCGATTATCGTCACCAAGCCCGGCGCCCACGGCTTCAAAGCCAACAAAACCACGCCGACGGCACAGCCCGAGAACCAAGCCAATAGAACAGTGCCAAAGGCAGGAATGGGATGAAGGATGTCGAGGGGAGTGAAGGCAACGTGGTAGACGATTAAGATGACGGTGAGTGCCAAGGTCTGGATGTAAAGCGAGGACAACGCGGCTGAGCACATGGCGACTATCGTGTTCATTGGCGCGTGCAGCATCATCGGCGATGCCGGGCCTTCCGAGCCAAGAACCGCGCTTACTGCTTTGTTATGGGTCAGGAAGAGGAATATCCCAGACATGATGTAGAGCAGGAAGTCGCCGCGGATCGCTGTCCCGCGCAGGCCCAAAATCGAGAACATAAAGTAAAACACGCCAACCATAATCACGGTCTGCATGATGCTCATAAAAAGGCCGATGACCGCGTTTCCATGGGTTTTGCGAACGCTGCGCACCGTCGCATGGTACACCAGTTCCCCTAGGGTCAACGCGGAATACGGTGCCGATCGTGGCGTACTGTGTTCAAACATGCTGTTGCGCTCACTGCTCACGCGGCTTGGTGTCGACGCGATTTTAACATCGTCTTGTTGCCGTTTCTTTGTTGAAAAAGCATAAGGGTGGTGGCGTGCGCGCGCAATCGACGCCACCAAACTGGCGGAAACAAAGGGATAGGCGTTGGCTTTTCACAACTTGGTGGCCGTCATCCGGCGTTTGGCACTCGATGCTGGCGAGGCAATCCTAGACATCTACGGCACCGACGATTTCGACGTTCGGAAAAAAAATGATGATAGCCCCGTGACCAAGGCTGACGAGGCCGCCGATGCGATCATCAGCCAAGGGCTTAGATCTGCGTTTCCGGATCTGGCATTGGTGACCGAGGAACAAGCGGCATCGCATGGGCAGTCAGTGTCCACTTTTCTCATCGTCGACCCGTTGGACGGCACCAAAGAATTTGTGCAACGGCGCGGGGACTTCACGGTCAATATTGCCTATGTCGAGGATGGCGTACCACGCTACGGCGTCGTTTATGCCCCTGCGAAGAAACGGCTCTTTTACACCGATGCGACCCAACGGGCGGTCGAGGAAACCGGCGATTTTGACCCTCACCGTCCGGGACCCACAAAACCGATCTATGTTGCTCAGTCAGATAACAGCGCTTTGGTTGTCGTCGCATCAAAATCGCACCGCGATGAAGCGACTGATGCCTACATCAAAAACTATGATGTCAGCGACATGACGTCCGCCGGATCGTCGCTGAAGTTCTGCCTCGTCGCAGCAGGTGAGGCCGACCTTTATCCCCGCTTGGGCCGCACCATGGAGTGGGACACCGCTGCCGGGCATGCAGTTCTGTTGGGCGCTGGCGGTAAGGTCGTTCGCTTCGACGACCACCGGCCTTTGAGCTATGGCAAGCCAGGATTTGAAAATCCATTTTTCATCGCCGCCGCGCCCGACGTTTTGCTGCGCCCGAAAGGATGAGCGCGAAATCTGTTAGCCTCATTGTACCGAGCCAGGGTCGCCCAACCGATCTGACGCTTTGCCTTCTTGCTGTCGAGCAACTGAACCACACCAATTTCGAGGTGATCGTCGTGGCGGATCGGGCGGGTCTGGACGCGTTGGGCACAATCGGCATGTCAGAGCGGATTAAAGCGGTGCCTTTCCACGAAACCAACATCTCTCAAGCCCGAAACGCCGGTATCGAGAACGCTTCGGGCGACATAATCGCCTTTATCGATGATGACGCTGTGCCCGAACCGGCATGGCTATGTGCTTTAACCGATGCCTTTGAAAGCGGGGTTGGGTACGCCACCGGCCTCACGCTTGGGCCCGACGGCGTCAGCGCCCAATACCCACCTCGCTTGGTGGATTTCGCGGCGCAGCATACTCCGATGTCGCCGCGATCAGACGTCCACGTTGTAGAGCCAGCACTTGGGCAAGCGCTTAAGGCCGAGGGCACTAATTGCGCTTTTGATGCGGCTGCGCTGCGGGCGCTTGGTGGATTTGATCCAGCCTTTCGCTTCTACCTAGATGACGCGGATCTCAATCTGCGTTTCGCGCAAGCAGGTTACAGGGCTGCCTTTTCGGCGGAGGCGACCGTGCATCATCGATTTACCGCATCCGACAGGCGCACCAAACACCGGGTGCCCAGATCATTGACCGAGATCGGCGCGAGCACCGCTTATTATTTGCGAAAGCACGCGGACGGTGCGGTTGCGTCTGAGCTGAACGTGGCGCGGGCGTCGCAGCGTCTTCGCTTAATCCGACATATGGTGGCCGGCCGCTGCGAGCCACGAGATGTTCGCCGCCTGTTGGAAAGCTTTGACCAAGGCGTATTAGAAGGGTTGGCGCGCCCGATCAGTACCTCACTCTCACTCAGGCCCAGCGCTCGCTCGTTCAAGCGGTTCGAACCCCGTGTAAAGTTTGAAGCGCATGAGATGGTGGCAGGCTCCGGAATACGGAGACGTCATCTGCGAAGTGCAGCGGGTGAACGCGTCAAAAACGGCAGCCGAGTGACGCTTGTTCTTAAGGGTTTGCCTTTAGGCCGGGAACGCACTGCATTCACGGCATCAGGATACTGGGAACATCGCGTCGGAGTTTTCCAGCCGTCAAAACCCGCCACCGCTGTCGAGCATTGGCAACCCTTGCACAAGCGTGTACCCGGAAACGCGGCGGGCGCGAAACGCTCGCGGACTTTGGCTTAATTCCTAGGCAGATGCGCCCGCCCGTAGGCGTAGGCGCCGCCATCATATTCTGCCCCTAATCGGATGAAAAAGGTGGCAGACTCTTTTAAGTCCAGATGATACAGCAAAGAAAACATTGAGAGGGCATCGCGCATGGCACGCAAGGTCACGAAGGCAGTTTTCCCGGTAGCAGGGCTTGGAACGCGATTTCTACCAGCCACCAAATCGATCCCGAAAGAGATTATGACCTTGGTCGATCGACCGCTCATCCAATACGCGATCGATGAGGCACGCGCGGCCGGCATAAAAGAGTTTATCTTCGTGACATCGCGCGGGAAGGGTGCCCTGGAAGATTACTTTGACGCGGCGCCGGAACTGGAGGCCAGCCTGCGAAAAAAGGGCAAGACCGATATCCTCGAGGCGCTGAAAAACACCAACATGGAATCGGGGGCGATCGCCTATATCCGCCAGCACAAACCACTCGGGCTTGGACACGCGGTTTGGTGTGCGAAGCGGTTGATTGCTCCTAATGAACCCTTTGCTGTCTTGCTTCCCGACGACGTGATCGCGGCCGAGAAACCCTGCTTACAGCAGATGGTGGAAGCCTATGAGGAAACCGGCGGTTCGATGGTTGCCGCTATGGAAGTGCCGCCCGAGAAAGCGTCTGCTTACGGCGTGCTTGATGTCAAGGAAGATATGGGTTCCATCGTGTCGGTAGCAGGGATGGTGGAGAAGCCGACGCCAGAGGAAGCGCCGTCAAACCTGGCGGTGATCGGTCGCTATATCTTGTCCAACAAGATCATGGGCAACCTCAACAAAATGAAAAGTGGCACTGGTGGTGAGATCCAGCTTACCGATGCCATCGCAGCCGAATTGAACCAAGGGCGCGACGTGTTTGGGTTCCGTTTCCGAGGCCAACGATTTGATTGCGGCTCGAAGGCTGGCTTCCTCCAAGCCACGGTGGCGTTTGGGCTTGCCCGGGAAGATCTTCAGGCAGAGTTCGGCGCATATCTTCGTGAGATGATCTCTCTTCAGAGCGCAGCACAATAACCCGGCTTCATGCACAGATAAGCGGTGGCAAACGCGCTGTGCCTCGATATCACCCGCACGGTCTCTCGCCTGGGTCGTGGACACGCGACCGGCATTGACCGCGTCGAACAAGCCTACCTCACCCACCTCCTAAGCGCCCCGAGACCGCTGTTTCTGCTCCTGCGGACGGATTGGGGCCTTATCCTATTTGGTCCCGAAAACGCGACCGCGGTACACGATTACCTAGCAGAAGCCACAAGCGCGGGATCATCAGGCAAAGGGCGCGCCATCAAGGCGCGGGCCGAGGCGTTTGTGAGGCGCAAAGCCGTTGCGAGGGCGCCGCGCTTTTTGGCGCGCCACATGTTTAGGAGGCACGTTCCCCCCGGCACCACGCTATTGAATGTCGGCCACGCCAATCTTGACCGAACCGTGCTCGCTGGCTGGCGCAGCGTGCCATCTTCCCGCGTTGCGGTGATGTTGCATGACACGATCCCGCTGGACTTTCCCGACTTTCAGCGAAAAGGCAGTGCGGCGAGGTTTGCGCAGACACTATCAGTAATCGCGCGGTTTGCCGATTGCGTGCTGACGCCGTCCAAAGCGGCCGGGGCCGCGGCGCGCCGATGGTTTCCGATAACTGGCAACCTGCCAGAGATACATGTTGCTCCGCTCGGCATCGACATCGCCAAGCCAGATCAAAGCGCCTTACCAAGCGACTTGACCCTCAAGCAGCCTTACTTCGTGACGGTCGGTACGATCGAACCGCGCAAGAACCACGCGCTTCTACTGAAAGTCTGGCGTGATTTTCCAACAAAAATGCGGCCTCAATTGTTAATTATCGGTCGACGTGGTTGGCGCAATGAACGGGTGTTCAATGCGCTCGATCAGGGCAAATCAGATGACATCGTCGAGTGCGCGGATCTTTGCGATAGCGCGGTTTCTTATCTCCTAACGCATTGCGCAGGAGCACTTTTCCCCAGCTTTGCAGAAGGTTACGGATTGGCACCGATAGAAGCAGCATGCCTGGGCGCACCGCTAATTTGCGCTGACCTTGCCGTAACGCGCGAAACGCTTGGTAACATCCCCGTTTACGTAGACCCGTCAGATGTGTATCTGTGGCGGCAGAACATAATAAGACTAGCGGCAAAAAATCGAGCGGGCCGCGACAGTTGGCGGGTGTTAAAAGCGCCACCCACGTGGGAAGCGCACTTCAATCAGGTGATGAGCCTGTTGTAACCGATCACCCACTTTTTGTGCGTTGGCTGCTCAAACAGACAGGTCAGGCAACGCACTTTGGGCGCCCTCATGTCATATCGCTTGAGGCTCCAGCGCAAGCGCTGGCGGCTTCGGGCATTCCGCAAACGGCGTGAATTATCAGCGTTTGTCGACCGAACTGACCTGATCAAACCTGGCGCGATCATCGCTTTCTCGACGCAACGCAATGAGCTGGTCCGGCTTGAATTTTTCCTGCGGTACTACCGGCAGCTTGGGGTAGAACACTTTGTTTTTGTTGACAATGACAGCACCGATGGCAGCCGTGAGTTCCTCGCTGATCAACCTGACGTGTCGGTCTGGCATACGCGCTCGAGCTACAAACGCGCCCGTTTTGGAACGGATTGGATCAATTGGCTGCAGTGGCAATACGGGCATGGGCATTGGTGCCTATCTGTCGATCCCGATGAGTTCCTCGTTTATCCGTTCTGCGATACCCGCTCGATCCAGGCGCTGACGGATTGGCTGGACGCGTCTTCTATACGGTCGTTCAGCGCAATGCTCCTCGACATGTACCCCAAAGGGCCAATCGACGCGCAACACTACCGGAGCGGTCAAGATCCACTTGAAATCGCCAATTGGTTTGACAGTGGAAACTACACGATCATGAAGAACCACAAGTTCGGAAACTTGTGGATCCAAGGTGGCCCTCGGGCACGCGCGTTCTTTCAAGATCGGCCAGAGCGCGCGCCCGCGCTGAATAAGATACCACTGGTGAAATGGAACCGTGCATACGCCTATGTCAGCTCTACGCACATGCTTCTGCCCAGGGGTCTCAACCAGGTCTATGATGCCTGGGGCGGCGAGAAAGCATCGGGCGTTTTGCTTCATGCAAAGTTTCTCGACACGTTCAAAGACAAATGCGCAGAAGAGCTGACCAGGTCGCAGCACTACGCCAAAAGCTATGAGTACCGCGCCTACGCGGAGCGGCTTCAGCAAGACCCGAACCTTTGGTGTAAGTGGTCGGAGAAGTACATCAATTGGCGCCAGCTCGAGATACTGGGCCTCATGTCCAAAGGAAACTGGGCGTGAGGTTTGGCGTCGTGCTGATGGTGCATACGGCGTTGCATCGCGCGAAGCAGCTCGCGCGACACTGGGCGGGCCACGGATGCCCGGTTGTCATCCATGTGGATCGGAAAGTTCCGGCGGCGGACCACGCTGACTTCGCTAAGTCGCTATCAAAATATCCAAATATTCGTTTTTCAAAGCGGCACCGCTGCGAGTGGGGAACGTTCTCACTCGTCGCGGCAAGCCAATCCGCCGCGGCGCTTATGCTCAAAGAGTTCCCGGCTGTCGGGCATGTCTACCTCGCATCGGGGTCATGCCTCCCGCTTCGTCCAATAGCGGAGTTAGACCGATACCTCGCCGACAGGCCGCTGACAAATTTCATCGAAAGCGTAACCACCGAAGACGTTCCATGGACTGTCGACGGCCTCAGCGTCGAGCGCTTTATCTTGCGCTTTCCCTTCTCGTGGCGAAGGCGGCGTAAGTTCTTCGACGCATATGTTCGTTTGCAGCGACGGTTGGGATACCGAAGGAAGATCCCGCAAGGCCTTGAGCCCCATCTGGGCAGCCAATGGTGGTGCCTCACCCGCGATACGCTATCCGCGATCCTCAATGATCCGGATCGTGCCAAATACGACCGATACTTTAGCAAGGTCTGGATCCCAGATGAGAGCTATTACCAAACGCTGGTCCGGCTTCATTCGGCGAACATCGAAAGCCGTTCGCTAACGCTGTCGAAGTTCGATTTTCAGGGGAAACCGCACATCTTCTACGATGATCACCTGCAGCTCTTGCGGCGGTCCAACTGCTTTGTTGCGCGTAAGATTTGTCCAAGGGCAAACCGTCTATACGACACGTTTCTCGCAGCCGGACCTGAAATCAAGACCGTAGCCGCGCCAAACCCGGGCAAAATCGACCGGATCTTCGCGCGGGCTGTTGAACGTCGGACCCGCGGGCGCGCTGGGCTTTACATGCAAAGTCGATTTCCAAACCCAAGCTGGGAAAATGGTAAAACCTCAAGCCCGTATTCTGTGTTCGAGGGCTTTACCCACATGTTCGATCGCTTCGAGGAATGGCTCAGCAAGGTAACCGGCGTACGGGTACACGGGGCTCTTTTCAGCCCTGAGCGCGTTGAGTTCGCGGGCGGCGCAAACACCTACTCGGGGTCGCTCTCAAACAGCGCAGCCGTGCGGGATTACAATCCTGTCGCTTTCTTAACCAGTCTGATCTGGAACACGCGCGGCGAAAGGCAGTGCTTTCAGTTCGGTCCCCGAGATAACCAGGCGCCTTCTTGGTTCATGGCCACTGACTCCAACGCGCAGATATCTGTGATTTCAGGGGCTTGGGCGGTCCCGCTGTTTCGTTCAAAAGCCAACTTTACCGAGATCCGCAAACAGGCTGCGCAGCTACAAAAGATCGAGGCGGGCCATCTCGAAGTTCTACGCTCTCCGCATGTAAAGGCGCGCGTCCGAATTTGGACCATGGCAGACTTTGTTGAAAACCCGATGGAGCCGCTTCAGACGATCATCGATGAGATCGGTCCGCGCGACGCACGCCGCCTCACCGAGGCGCCACGCTTGGTGGATCTTCAGGGCTTTGGCCAATTTCTGCAAAATCTCAAGAACCAAGGCATGCAGCCGCACTTGATGGGCGATTTTCCGGCCAATGACCGACCCGAAATTAACGCGCCCGACAAAGTGAAACACTACGCGAGGCGCTAGAGCATGGAGCACCGCTTCGATGCCTTTGTGATTTTCGCAGAAATGCGCACCGGTTCTAACTTTCTCGAAGAGAACCTGAACGACTACGCGGCACTTTCCTGTCTTGGCGAGTTGTTCAATCCGCATTTTATTGGGCATGACGGGGTCAAGTCAGCCCATGGCGTGTCGCTCGCACAACGCGAAGGAGACCCGCTCGCCCTGCTGCGCATCGTCAAAAGCGGCGCGCCTCGGCTTTGTGGCTTTCGCTTCTTTCATGATCATGACCCGCGGGTTCTAAAGGCCATCCTACCAGACCCGGGGATTGCGAAAATCATCCTGACAAGGAACCCGCTTGACGCTTTCGTCTCAAGGCAGATTGCGCGCGAGACAGGGCAATGGCGCTTGGGGGATGGCAGTCGCGCCAAGACCGCCACGGTGGCACTCAACACTGCTGAGTTCCTCACGCATCTCGATCAGATCACGGCGTTTCAGCGCCAGCTTCTCCACGCGCTGCAAACCTCGGGGCAAACAGCCTACTACATCCACTACGATGACCTAAACGATGTTGACGTGCTCAACGGGCTGACCAGATTTCTCGGCGTTGACGAACCGAAGAAAAACGTCTCGCGCAAAACCAAGGTCCAGAATCCGCGCCCGCTTCAGGAAAAAATTGCGAATTTTTCCGAGGTCGAAGCCGCGCTCGCCGATCGCGATTGGTTAGCGCTTAGTCGGACGCCCAACTTTGAACCGCGCCGCGGGAGAGCAGTCCCGAGCTTCGTTGCCGGGGCCGCCGCTCCGCTGATTTTTCAACCCGTTCCCAGCGGCCCAAACCATCGGGTTGAGGCATGGATGGCGGCTCTTGATGGTGTTGAAGAGGATGCGCTGCGGCGCGGTTTTTTTCAGAAGTCACTCAGGCAGTGGAAGCGGCGGCACACCCATCACCGCAGCTTCACGATGCTCCCGCACCCGGTAGAACGCCTGCATCGCGTGTTTGCGCGCCATATCCTACCCGCGGATGGACCAAACGTTTTCAAGAAGATCCGCGCAGTGCTTCACCGGCATTATGATGTCTCGCTTCCGAACGAGGGGCAGCATGATGCGCATGACCCTGATGCCCAGCGCAGCCGCCTCTTGGCATTCGCGAAGTTCGTAAAGAAAAACCTGTCGGGCCAAACCAGCATTCGTGTCGATGAGGCTTGGGCGTCTCAGGGTGAGGTGTTGCGCGGTATGGCGGAAATGCAGCTGCCCGACATGATCCTTCGCGAGCACGACGCGCAGCGCGGCCTGGCTTATCTAGCAGAAGAGATTGGCCGATCTGCGCCCCCGATTAACCCAGGCGTAGACAACGCCCCCGTGCCGCTTTTGGATTATTACGACGAACGCGTGGAGGCCGCCGTGCGCGATGCCTACCAACGCGACTACATGATGTTTGGCTTCGCCCGATGGCAGTGAGGGGCGCTATTGGTGCGCCCCCTTCGCCCGCTTAACTCTTCGGCGGCTCCAGATCGGCCGCGTGTTGCTTCGCCGAGAGCGCACTGGCCGAGCCGTTACTCTCGTCAGGCTGCATGAGGGCATCGCTGGTAATACCTGCAACGCCGTTTTCCATCGACAGGCCAAGCTCATTTCCGAGCGCCTTCAAGGCGGGCATTTGCACGGCCATGCCCAGGATGGAATCGAGCGCCTGATTGACAACCGGCTTCTCGCCGCCGGTATTGCCAGACCCGCCGTTGCCGCCCGCACCACCGGTAAGGCCACCCACCTGATGGATCTTGATCGAGTCAATCTTCTCAGCGGGCTTGACCATTTGTTCAACAATGCCGGGCATCGCTTCAATGCGGGCAAGGTCAACCTTCATGCTGATCTGTGCATCCGAAAGAGCGTTTTCGGCCGCCGTAATGGCCCGCTTACCTTCGGCCTCGGCGAGCATATCGGCTTTCTTTGCTTCGGCACGGATGGTGAGGGCATCGGCTTCGGCCTGCGCTTCCTCGCGCATCGCCGCCGCGCGGTCTGCTGCCGCATCCTTCTCGGCGCCCGCCGCTAGGCGAATGGCCGTTGCCTGGCGTTCGGCTTCGCGCGCCGCTTCAATCAAGGCGATTTGCTTGGTTCGCTCCGCTTCGGCCACGTCGCGCGCGGTTGTCACGGCTTCCATCGCTTTGGTGGCTTCCGCTCGGGCAAGGTCGGCCGAAGCGCGCGCTTGGCTCTCTTCCTCAGATTTGCGCGCGATGATCACTTGGCGGTCTTGATCGGCCACTTCCAACTCGCGCTCTTTCGCAATCTCCGCCTCACGGATCTTACGGTCACGCTCAATTTCGGCGGCACGAATAGATTCCTCTCGTGCAATGCGCGCCCGCTCGGTTTCACGCATCGAGTCTTCCTGGCGCGCCGCGATTTCGGCCTGCTGAGCCGCCCGCAGGGTCTCTACTTCCTGTACCTGGGCGATCTTCGCTGCCTCCTCGTCCTGCGTAATGGAGAGTTTCTGCCGCTCGGCTTCCATGGCAGCACGACGCACCGCCACTTCCGCCTCCGCGTCAATCTGCGCGCGCTCTTTCTTTGAGTTGGCGATCACCTCGGCAAGCTTGCGCATCCCGACCGCGTTAAACGCATTGTTCTCATCGAGGGCCTCGAAGGGCGTCTGGTCAAGCGCTGTCAGCGAGACAGACTCTAGCGACAATCCATTCTTCAGCAGGTCCTCTGAGACGGTGTTTTGCACCTCTTGCACGAAATCCGACCGGTTCTCGTGCAGCCCGTCCATCGTCATCTGCGCGGCCACCGCCCGAAGGCCATCGATCAATTTACCTTCGATCATCTCGCGCAACTGATCGACATTGAACGTGCGACTGCCGAGTGTTTGCGCCGCCCGAGCGATGCCCTCATCTGTTGCGTTGACGGAAACGTAGAACTCGACCCCCACATCGACACGCATGCGGTCTTTGGTGATCAGCGCTGCGTCTCCATTTCGCTGCACTTCAAGCCGCAGAGTTTTCATATTGACGGGGCTTACTTCGTGGAGCAGCGGCACAACGATCGTCCCGGCATCCATAATCACGCGTTTTCCACCAGCACCGGTTTTGACCAAGCTCACTTCACGGGTCGCGCGGCGATAGAGGCGCGAGAGCACAAGACCGATCAGGATAAGGAATGCAAGAACGCATCCGACGACGATTGCGATGAAAGTCACGTCCATGAGAAACTCCCTTTTTGGTTGGAAAATAAAAGAACTTAGGCGCTATTGAGACAAGCTTACGACGTAGAAGCGATTGTCTTGGCTTACGCGCAGCACCAGAACCTCTGTCCCCTGCGCAAGCACATCCTCACCGCGATACGGTTCCGCGCGGATGTGGTGCGCATTGCCAAAGTGATCGACGACACGCACTTCTGCTGGCTTGCCGCGGCTTGCGGTGCCTTGGGTGATGACGCCACGGCGGCGACCTAGGCGGCGGTTGGACAATGACTGCGTTTCCGTTTTTGGCAGCAACCGCGCGAACAAAGCGCCGAATTTACTTGCGAACAATATGCCCAAGATACCGGCAGGCAGCGAGACAATGAGCGCTGGAAGTCCAAGGCCCAGCGTCTCTTGCGCGAATGACTGAATGCCGATCCCGGTCAAACCGAAGCCCAGCAAAACCGCGCCCAACCAAAGCACAAAGGGCATCTTTCCTAGGCCCAGCCAAGCAAGCGGCCCCGCACTATCAGCAACGGCCTCTCCGACGTCAGCGACTTCAGGCTCAGCCTCAAGGCTGTCTAAATCCAAATCAGAGATGTCCATGTCGAAATCGGCGACGTCAGCCACGTCGAGATCGACGTCTGCATCAAGATCCAACTCCTCGCCGCCGAGCAACGAGCCGCCCACCAGGGCGAGTAAGAGTTCGAGCGCGAGCAAGCCAAAAAACAACGCAAGCGCGAGCGTGAAAGGGGCAAAGGCGGGCGTCAAAAGAAAATCAAACATGGGCTCCCTGGGTTGGTGTATGCATCTGTATACATATAGGTCATCACGGGCGCGTTACAAGATGAGCGCCTTTGACACACACCGTGAGCGGCTAAATCGCGAGGCCTCTGCTCAGTCGGGGAAGATCACCCGTAAGGCCGGCCGCCTCCCGCATGAAAGCAAGGCGAAGCGTGGGCAATTGGCCGATCAACCCCATGCCCAAGTCGCGCCCAAAACGGATCAATGCATTATCGTTTGAAAAAAGACGGTTCACACTGTCGGTGGCCAGCGCCAAAGACGCGACATCGAAGCGGCGCCACTGCTCATATCGCGCCAGAACGCTCCTGCTCCCAAAGTCTTCGCCGCGACGGGCTGCATCCACCACGACCTCGGCCAAGGCAGCAACGTCCTTCAATCCGGCGTTAAGCCCCTGCCCCGCAATTGGATGAACGCGGTGCGCCGCGTCTCCGATCAAGGCCACGCGGCTAGCGTGAAAACGTCGCGCAATTGATAGCGGCACTGGGTAGGCGTAACGCTGGCCGACCAGTTTAAACGAACCCAGAAAGTCACCGATACGCGGCTTGAGAAGGGCGAGATAACCCTCGTCATCCAAGGAGGCGATGCGGTGTGCCGATCTCTCGTTTTCGGTCCAAACAATGGACGCGCGGTTTCCCCGCAGCGGCAAAATCGCAAGGGGTCCTGGCGGCATGAAGAATTGATGCGCGACCCCGTGATGTGGGTTCGTATGCTCGATCGCGCACGAGAATGAGGTTTGTCCGTAGCTCCACTCCATCCGGCTAATGCCCGACCGTGCCGCGACCGGCGATCCCATCCCGTCAGCCCCAACGATCATCCGCCCTCGAACACGATCACCGCTGTCCAATTCGGCCCACGCCTCTGCATGCGCCACAACATGGTTCGCCACAGCGGCGCCCGATATCTGGGTAACCCCAGTTTGCTCAAGGGCTGCCTGGATTGCGCGGCGCAGATGCCTATCTTCCAACAAGTGCCCGGGCGGCCCGCTCTCCAGTTCAGCGCCGTCAAAAGCTAACGATAAAGCGGACGGTCCTTGCCCGGCATGCCCGTCACTTACGACAATCTTTTCAATTGGTTGTGCGAGATCGACGATGTTATCCCAGATACCTAGGCCACCTAGAATATTGGTGGACCCCTGCGCGAGCGAGTAACTCCGCCCATCGAATGCAGGATCAGCCACAACCCCCGGCGCCAAACGCTCGATCAGCGCGACGGAAAGACCCGCTTGCCCGAGCGCGAGCGCCAGCGCTGTGCCGTTAAGACCGCCGCCAATTATGACAACATCATAGATCTGAGACATGAGCGAAATATGCGGTCAGCCCTGGGATTGTCCATGCGTCCACGCAGGACTAGCGTGCGACGAAATGGGAGAGCTGGGATGTCTGATCAGTGGCTTTGGATGAGTGCGGCGCAACTCGGCCGTGGGATCGAGAATGGTGACATCGATCCACTGGAGTTGACCGACCGATATCTCACCAACATCAGCGATCACCCCAACCAGCGCGACATCTACAGCGTCGTAACCGCTGAACGGGCGCGATCTGAAGCCGAGGCGGCACGGCAGCGTGCACGATCGGGCTTGCGTCGGTCACCCTTAGACGGTGTGCCGGTTTCGTGGAAGGATCTGTTCGACAGCGCCGGTGTGCCAACCGAAGCGGGCAGCGCCTTGCTCAAAGGTCGCGTCCCAACACGCGATGCCGAAGTGCTACGAAATGCGACCACGGCGGGGCTCGTATGCCTCGGCAAGACGCATATGTCGGAGCTTGCATTTTCTGGTTTGGGCGTGAATCCCAAGACGGGCACGCCGCCAAACGTCCATGATAGCGACGCCGCGCCAGGAGGGTCTTCATCCGGCGCCGCTGCGTCGGTCGCGTTCGGGCTCGCAGTCGCCGGGATAGGCTCTGACACAGGCGGATCCGTGCGGATCCCGTCTGCGTGGAACGATCTGGTAGGTTTCAAGCCATCGCATGGCGCTCTGTCGCTTGAAGGTGTGGTGCCGCTGTGCCCGAAATTTGATACGGTCGGGCCTTTAGCACGCAGCGTTGAAGATTGCGCCCTCCTGATGGCCGCTCTCGGGGGCACGAGGCCCATAGATCTCAACGATACAAAGATTTCGGATATGCGTTTTCTACTGTTGGAAAATGCTCTCGATGACGCATTGAGAGATCAGCCGAGGCAAGGGTTTCTGCAAGCTGTCGATCGGCTTCGAAACGCCGGCGCGACAGTGGAAGAAGCCCGATTTCCATTTTTAGACACTGCTTTCGAGCATTCAGGGATCCTTTTTGCGTCGGAGGCGTACGGTGTTTGGCAGGAGCAAATCGAAGCCAACCCAGATGCCATGTATCCCGAGATCCTTGCTCGGTTTCGAAGCGGGCGAAGCCATAGCGCGCCGGATTACGTTGCTGCTTGGCGCGCGCTTGACGAATACCGTCTTGCTTGGGCCGAGGCGACGGCGTCCTACGACGCGGTGCTGGCCCCATCATCGCCTATTTTGCCACCGACGGTATCGCGGCTCTTGAGCGATCATGCCTACTACGTGGAAGAGAACCTTTTGGCTCTCCGCTACACACGGATCGGCAACTTGATGGACATATGCGCGTTCACGCTGCCCACCGGGATACCATCGACCGGCATTCAGCTTTTGGGAAAGGCTGGTGGCGAAACGGCCTTGTTGCGTGTCGGCATGGCGGCAGAAGCGGCGCTCTCCTGACTTAAAAGCCACATTACGCCATGCAACGGCGGTTTTGCGCGCAGCTATTGTGGAAACACAGCAACTGCGATTATACTTTTCGAACAATCGGGGCGACGCAAATGACCCCGGGGTTTGAGGCTTAAAGCGATCTAATGAAGCTACCAGAGCGGTTTTCTAACCTGCCTGAATACGCTTTCCCGCGTCTGCGGGCGTTGCTTGATGGGATTGAACCCGGCGGCAAACCCATAGCGATGTCCATCGGCGAGCCTAAGCACGACTTTCCCGATTGGGTCGGCGCTATCATCGCAGAGCACGCCCATGAGTTTGGCCGATATCCACCCAATGATGGTGGGCCAGAGCTTTTGAACGCCATCGCTGGCTGGGTCGGCCGGCGCTATCAGGTCCATCTTCAATTGGATCGCCAGATTATGGCCCTAAACGGCACCCGCGAGGGGCTCTTCAACGCCTGCATCGCTTTGTGCCCCGAGGTCGCATCAAATGGCGAGCGCCCGGCAGTCTTGATGCCAAACCCCTTCTACCAGGTGTATGCTGTGGCAGCACTCACCGCCGGGGCCGACCCGATATACGTTCCAGCGACAGCGGAAAACGGCTTCCTGCCTGACTTCGCCGCACTCCCGGAAGACACGCTCGCGCGCACGGAGATCGTCTATCTTTGCTCTCCCGCCAACCCCCAGGGCGTTGCCGCGAGCCGCGCGTATTGGGGCAATCTTTTGGAATTGGGCGAGAGATACAGTTTTCGCATCTTCGCCGACGAATGCTACAGCGAGATTTATCGCGATGAACCGCCAGTAGGCGCGCTCCAGGTGGCCGAAAGCATGGGTGTGTCGCGCGAACGCCTGCTGATTTTCCACTCGCTGTCGAAGCGCTCTAGTGTGCCCGGGCTGCGGTCCGGTTTTGTGGCGGGCGGACAGGAGAGCATCGCGCAGATCAAACGGCTTCGCGCGTATGCGGGCGCACCCCTGCCCTTGCCGCTTCAACGGGCAGCCGAGCGGCTTTGGTCGAACGAAGCGCACGTGAATGCCAGCCGTGAGCAATATCAGGAAAAGTACCGCATCGCTGATACCATTTTCGCGGGTCTAGAAGGCTATGCGCCGCCGCAGGCAGGCTTTTTTCTATGGTTGCCCGTAGAAGACGGCGAGGCGGCAACGGTGAAACTCTGGTCTGAGACAGGGGTAAAGGTTCTTCCCGGCGCGTATCTTGGTCGCGATGTCGGGGACGGCAACCCGGGCGCACCTTTCATCCGCGTCGCCATGGTTGCCTCGGTCGATGAGGTGCGGCGCGGGTTGAGCAAACTGCGCGCCTGTCTTTACGCATAGGAATTCAAGCATGGCATCTTATCAGGTAAGGCAGCGCGAGCGACTACTCGATAGCAAGACCCAAGCTATCGTTGAACGTCGCAGCAAAGAAATGCTCGGGCTGGCCCTGATCCTCATGGGCATCCTGTGCGCCTTGATCCTGGTTTCCTATGTGCCAGACGATCCCTCCTGGCTTTCTGCCACGACGCAACCGGCCGAAAACTGGCTCGGGCGCTTTGGCGCAACCATAGCCTCTCCTATGTTTATCATTGTGGGTTACGGCGCTTGGGGTTTCGTTCTGGCCTTCTTGGTGTGGGGGACACGCTTCGCGCTTCACATTGGGTCGGAGCGCGCCGCGGGTTGCGCCATCTTCGCTCCTATCGCGATCGCGCTTGGGTCAGTCTACGCATCGACGCATCTTCCCGGGCCGCAATGGACGCACGCCTTCGGCCTCGGCGGCCTATTTGGCGATACCGTCCTTGGCGCGGTCCTCAGCGTGGTACCCCTAACCGCGACGTTCGGTATCAAAGTTCTAGCGCTAATCTTCGCGGTGCTGTGCGTTGCGATGGCGATCTTCGTTTTGGGTTTCACCCAAGCCGAACTTGGTCGCATTATCCGTTGGTCGGGTGTTTGCCTCGTTATGGCCTATGCAAGCCTCGTCACATTGATCCGGCGAAGCCTTTTGCTCACTTGGCGTATCGGGCGAGGCGGCTGCCGCGTATTGGCTGCGCGTTCCGCAAGGCGCCGTGAAGCCGCCGCCTTCGACTATGAGGAGACGTTCGACGAGTTCGAAGTGGCACCCGCGATGAGCCGGGCGCCGGGCGCCGTCGAACCGTCGCCGCGCCCAGACGAAGCGCCCACAAAGAGCCTAAAGCTTCGGTTTCCTGCGATGGTGAAGCGGCGTGCAGTGGCCGACGAAGACACCGATGATGGAGAAGACGGCGACCTGATTGACGAACCGCTTGGAAAGGATGCGCCACGCATCAAGGCGAAAATAGCCGATGCGATAAAACAGCGGGTCCGCAGTACACCGGCGATGCAGTTTAGCAGGCGCGAGCCGCCCCTCGAGCGTGAAGCTGATCATATCGACCAGGCGAGAACGATCGAGGTCGATGACGATCTGGACGCAACTGACGCGCCTGTGGCGTTTGAATCGGTGCGGCCCGCTGCGATGCCGGACAGCGTATCGCAACGACCCGTGGTGCAGCACCAGCCGCGCAAACCGGTCGCAACATCACGCCAAGCCCAAGCAGAAGCGCAGCCGCAATTACAGTTTGACGAACCAGCGCAAACTTTTGAGCAGCCTCCCCTTTCGCTGCTTACCAATCCTGGCGACATCACCCGTCACCACCTTTCAGATGAAGCGCTTGAGCAAAATGCGCGGATGCTTGAGACGGTTCTCGACGATTACGGTGTCAAAGGCGAGATCGTAAGCGTTAGGCCTGGCCCGGTCGTAACCATGTACGAACTTGAACCCGCGCCCGGTTTGAAGGCGAGCCGGGTCATTGGCCTCGCCGACGACATCGCGCGCTCAATGTCCGCGCTTTCCGCCCGCGTGAGCACAGTGCCAGGACGCTCGGTAATCGGTATCGAACTCCCCAACGCAAATCGTGAGCGCGTAGTGCTGCGCGAAATTCTGTCGTCGCGCGATTTTGGCGATAGCAACATGAAGCTCCCGCTTGCGCTCGGCAAAGACATCGGGGGCGATCCGGTGGTCGCCAACCTGGCGAAGATGCCCCACCTGCTGATTGCGGGAACAACGGGGTCCGGTAAGTCAGTCGCGATCAACACGATGATCTTATCGCTCTTGTATCGCCTGACGCCGGATGCGTGCCGCTTGATCATGATCGACCCTAAAATGCTGGAACTTTCCGTCTATGACGGCATCCCGCATCTTCTATCTCCCGTCGTCACCGACCCGAAGAAAGCCGTGGTCGCGCTCAAATGGGTGGTCGGCGAAATGGAAGAGCGGTACCGCAAAATGTCCAAGATGGGCGTGCGCAACATCGAAGGTTTCAACGGCCGGGTCGAAGATGCCCTGTCGCGCAACGAAATGTTCACCCGGACTGTTCAAACCGGCTTCGACGACGCGACCGGTGACCCGGTGTTTGAAACCGAAGAGTTCGCACCCGAGAAGATCCCATACATCGTGGTCATCGTCGATGAGATGGCCGATCTCATGATGGTCGCAGGCAAAGAGATTGAGGCGTGCATTCAACGCCTTGCGCAAATGGCACGGGCGTCGGGTATCCACCTGATAATGGCGACTCAGCGTCCTTCGGTTGATGTGATTACTGGCACGATCAAGGCTAACTTCCCGACACGCATTTCCTTTCAGGTTACTTCCAAGGTCGATAGCCGGACGATTTTGGGCGAACAGGGGGCTGAGCAACTCCTTGGGATGGGCGACATGCTCTACATGGCAGGCGGCGCGAAGATTACCCGGGTGCACGGCCCATTCGTCTCGGATGAAGAGGTTGAGGAAATTGTGACCTGGCTGAAATCCTACGGCCCGCCTGAATACGTATCGGGCGTCGCCGATGGCCCGGCGGAGGAAACTGAAAGCAATATCGATGCCGTCCTTGGCCTCGGCGGCAACACCGACGGCGAAGACGCGCTGTACGATCAGGCTGTGCAGATCGTCCTCAAAGATCGCAAATGCTCGACCTCTTACATTCAACGCAAGCTGGCCATTGGCTACAACAAGGCGGCGCGCCTGGTCGAACAGATGGAAGATGAAGGGTTGGTCACCGCAGCAAACCATGTTGGCAAGCGCGAGATACTGGTTCCGGAGCAATAGTCTCGCCCCCGTGCGGGTAACAAATCTGTTGCGTGTCGTGCGCCGGGCATGATGGTAAAGTGAGGCTATGATGTATTTTAGATTGATCGCCGTATCGCTACTTATCGGATGGGCGCCATTGCAGGCCTCGGCCGATAGCGTCAACCTCAATGAGATTTCTGCCTACCTGAATAGTCTAAAGTCGGTCTCTGGCAGTTTCACTCAAATCAATGACGACGGCACGATTTCCACCGGTGAGGTCTTTATAAAACGGCCGGGTCGAATTCGGTTTGAGTATGACCCACCCAACGAGGTGTTGGTTATCGGCGGAGGCGGCCAAGTGGCTATCTTCGACGACAAGTCGAACCAACCCCCCGAGCAGTATCCGCTTAAGCGCACGCCCCTCAACCTGATCCTGGCGCGCAACGTCGATCTGAGCCGCGCCAACATGGTGGTCGGTTTTGAATATGATGGCACCGCCACCACCATCATCGCGCAAGACCCGGAAAACCCGGATTACGGCACGATCCAGCTAAAATTCACCGGTCCCACGGTTGAATTGCGGCAGTGGATCATCACTAGCGGCGACGGAACTCGTACCACGGTCACGCTTAACGGGCTGGAACAAAACGCGCAGATCGCGGCAATTAGTTTCAGCATCCAGCAAGAAATCAATCGCCGCAATCGCTAGGCTTCAACGGCACCCGCGAAGTTGGGTGTCATAGAGGACAGCCCTGTCAGCGACACTTTCGGCATAGTCGACCAACCAAGCCTTGCGCCGATAAGAACCGCGCGCGTAGCCGGTATGGCCCTCGTGGTACGCCAGATACTGATTGAATGCGTCGGTTTTGGGGATGCCCAGCCGGCTCTCTGTATTCGTCATGTACCAGCCCATAAAGTCGGTCGCGTCATCGATGTTATCACGTCGCGCGCCGCGCTTTTTCTGTTCGGCCAGATACTCATCCCACGTGCCATCGAGCGCCTGGCTGTAGCCAAACGCGGAACTGAGGCGGCCCATGGGAATAACCCCTAGCGTGAATCGCAGAGGCGTCCGGGCATCGCCAACAAATTTCGACTCATGATAGATGGTCGACATCTGAACGGCGACCGGGACGCCCCAACGCCGCTCGGTCCGCTCGAACGCTTTTCTGAAATCCGGTCGCTCGCGCAACATTGCGCAGGCATTGTCTAGGTTTCGCGGCGGTCGCACGTCGCTTGCGCCCCCGCCGCATGATGCGACAAGGAGTAGCAATATTGCTGCCCGAAGGGTCCTGCTCATAAGCCCCTCATGTTGTTGTTTTCGGCACGTTAGCCTAAAGCCCTATGCCGCGAAACGGCTTTTGGAACTGGACTGATCACAATTCCAACACCGTGACCGCATCGCGCCCATAGCGTGACTGTCACAGGCTTTGTGACACACTGTTTCTGCAAAACTGGAAGCCCCTTTCTAGACATTGGCGCGAGGCTCTGCCTAGGTAAGCGAGACGGTAGGGGCTATTTATGATGATTAGAACGCGTGCGAAGTATTCGCTCGGCCAAATTGTGCGCCACAAAAAGCATCCTTTTCGCGGCGTCGTGTTCGATGTCGATGCTATGTTTTCCAACACTGAGGAGTGGTACCGCGCCATCCCCGAGGACAGCCGACCATCGAAGGATCAGCCGTTTTATCACCTGCTCGCTGAGAATGAGAGCAGCTATTACGTGGCTTATGTCTCTGAACAAAACCTGGTGGCCGATTACTCCGGTCAGCCGGTAGATCACCCGGATTTGCCTGATTTGTTCGGCGACTTCGAAGACGGGCATTACCCGCTACACGTGCAATTGAACTAGCTCAATAGCCAAGCGCGATGCCGTCTTTCCGCGGGTCTGACCCGCCCTCGAAGACGCCGCGCTTACGGTCAATTCGGATCGCTTGGGCACCGCCGATCCCGACATCGGCATCAACCAGATGGTGACCACGGGCGCGCAATTGCCCGACTACCTCTGAACTGTAGCCAGACTCCACTTTCACTTCCGTGCTACCGGGTTCGCAAAATACACGTGGGCCATCGATCGCCATTTGCGGATCAAACCCATAATCCTCGCAGTTAGAGAGATATCGCAGATGGCCCACGGCTTGATACTGCGCCCCCATAACCCCAAAAACAGTGTCGAGCGCGCCGTTCTTCTTCGTCATGGCCGGAATGATCGTGTGCAGGGGTCGCTTACGCCCTCCCGCTTCGTTGGCATGGCCGCGCTCTAACGTGAACCCTGCACCTCGGTTCTGAAACAGAATGCCGAAGTCTGAACTGGCAATACCCGAGCCAAAGTCTGAGAAAATTGAGTAAATCATCGATACGGCCATTCCGTCGCGGTCAACGACGCAAAGATAAACGGTATCCTTGTGCGGCGCGCCGACGGGTTTCTTTGGCGGCGGCATGACCCGGTCGGACGCAATCTTTCTGGACAACTGCGCCCCGAACGCTGGATCGAGCATAGTTTCTAAGTCATTGACGAAATTTGCATCGCCTAAGACGCGGTCACGCTCGGCGAATGCCAGCTTGGACGCTTCGATCTCAATATGCGCGCGCTCCGCTCCCCAGGGATGCATCGCGTGAATGTCGAATGTGTTCAGGATATGCGCCAACAGAACCGCGGTGGCACCTTGGCCGTTCGGCGGGTGTTCGATCAGCGTTGCGTCGCGATAACGGCCTTCGATCGGATCGACGTAGATTGCTTCCGTGGCGGCAAGATCATCAACCGTTTGCACGCCGCCCAGAGCCCTTAGCGACGAGATCATATCCTCGGCGACAGCGCCTTGGTAGAAGCCGTCGCGCCCCTCTTTGGCAATGATTTCAAAAACATCGCCTAAGCGAGGGTGCCGAAAAATAGTTCCAGCAGCAGGCGGCCCGTCGGCTAACAAGAAAAAGCGCCGAGCCGCGTCGTTGAAACGCGTCGAGGAATTGCGCCAATCGAAGGCAACCCGTGGGGCGATTGGAACGCCGTTGTTCGCATAGTGGATCGCGGGCGCCAACAGTTCGGCCAATGCCATTCTGCCGTAGTCGTTCGCCAGAAGACAGAAACCATCAACTGCGCCGGGCATCGTGACGCTAGCGACGCCGTCCATTGGCATGTGACTATGGCCTGAGGCGCGGATTTGTTCTGGATCAAGCGCGTCGGGGGACAGGCCAGAGGCGTTGAGCGCAACGACGTCGTCCCTGTCGGGTGATGAAATTAGCGCGAACATATCGCCGCCTAGGCCGCACATTTGCGGCTCGCACAGCGTCAGCATCGCGCAGCCGGCAATTGCCGCATCGACAGCGTTTCCGCCGCTTTGCAGAATATCGACCGCGGTTTTTGCGGCCAAGGGATGGGAGGTGGCGCAAAGCCCGTTGGTCGCATAAACCGGCGATCGGCCGGGGCTTTGGAAGCTTCGCATCACGCGCCTCGCGATCCCTTACATCAGGGGTGGACTACAATGACGCGGAGAAGATGCAAAGCCCGACGTCGCGCACTGGGTGGGGGCTATAAAGACGCGACGCCGGGTGAAGCTCTGCAGCTACAGATCCGTGATGACGTTGCTTTTCGACGTCTATCAGGCCGCTTTTAGATGATTTTGCGGCAAGCTCACAGGCAATCAAAGCCTTGCGCCTCAATCTGGACGTATTTGCCTTGGCGTAGCCTCTGGTCACACGGGCGTATCTCACCCCTTCAAGCAGACCGCCGCATTGCCTCGGCTTAAGCCGCCGCATTCGATGCCGAAATGCGGATTTCAAGCTCATTCCAACCATCAGAGCGGGTGTAACCGAGGCCATCGGCTAAAGACTTGATGATAAACCATCCAAACCCGCCCTCTGGCAGATCCTCAATAGGTCCAGACATCTGCGGCGGCCGCCCATCTGGTAAAACCAAGCCAGGCATAGGCGCACCAGTATCCCTGATTTTGATCAGCATGGTTCGGTCGATCTGAGAGACGAAAAGCTGGATATAGCCGCTATCAATACAGAGCTGGCCATGCTCCACAACGTTGTTGAGTGCCTCGGCCACAACGAGTTCGATGCGCTCCGTCAGGGCGGATGACAAGCCAGCGCGTGAGCAATCCCCCGTAACGCGAAGCAACGTTTCACGGACCGCTTCGAAGGTCGGTTTGAGCCGGTAATTCAGGCCCGAGTCTGGGATTGAAGCGGGTGCCGTGTGGTTCACCGCGCGGTGGCTGTTTCCGACAGGGCCGCCTCGACATTATCGTGGAGGGTAAACACCGTGTCCATGCGGGTGAGCCGGAACACCTTGCTCACCGTCTCGGATAGGGATGCCAGTTCCAAGCGGCCATCCGGCGCAAGAATTTTCATCGCGGCGACGATGGCGCCCAAACCGCTCGAATCAACGAAGTTGACTGACTTGAGATCGAGAATGACGCGCTGCGGTGCACCTTTCACCGCTTCGCGAAACGCATCCTTAAACTGAACCGCAACAGACGCATCAATACGGGCCGCTGGCACGGTGATGATAAGCGCCTGGTCACGAAGATCGCATTCAAGAATCATTGATTGCTCCGCCTGAAAAACAGCGTTTGTATAGGCGGCAACCGTTACCAAGACGTTCAGAAGTTGAGAGGATGTCGATGAAAGACGTGCTGATCGCGGGTGCTGCGCGAACGCCGATGGGTGGCTTCCAGGGGTCACTCAATGCCTTGAGCGCGCCAGAACTTGGTGGCGTTGCGATCCGAGCAGCAATGAAACAAGCGCAAGCCGCGCAATCGGACGAGGTGATCATGGGCTGCGTCCTTCCGGCCGGACAAGGTCAGGCGCCAGCACGGCAAGCGGCGTTTAATGCCGGTTTGAACAGCGATGTGCCAGCGACAACAATCAACAAAATGTGTGGCTCGGGGATGAAGGCAACCATGATAGCGTTCGATCAAATCGCTTTAGGCCATCTGGAAACGGTGATCGCTGGCGGTATGGAGAGCATGTCGAACGCCCCGTACTTGCTGCCGGCGATGCGTGCCGGATCCCGTATCGGCCATGGCACGGCTTTGGATCATATGTTCGTCGATGGCCTCGAGGATGCCTACGACAAGGGCCGTTTGATGGGTACTTTCGCCGAGGATTGTGCCGAGAAGTACCAATTGACCCGAGAAGCCCAGGACGAATACGCGCTGGCCTCGCTGTCAAAAGCGCTTAGAGCGCAAGAGACCGATGCTTTCAGCGCCGAGATCGCCTCGGTGGCGGTGAGATCGCGCAAGGGCGAAACCGACGTGTCTCAGGACGAACAGCCCGGCAATGCGAAGCCGGATAAGATCCCGCACCTAAAACCGGCTTTTCGTGAGAATGGAACGGTGACCGCAGCGAACGCTTCGTCTATCTCGGACGGTGCCGCGGCGCTCTACCTTGTCGCCGAAGATACCGCGACCCAAAGCGGGATGCGTCCGCTTGCAAGGATCGTCGGTCACGCATCGCATGCCCATCAGCCAGCCTGGTTTACAACCGCGCCAGTCCCGGCGGCCCAAAAACTGTTGGAGAAAATCGGCTGGGCTAAGGAGGATGTGGATCTATGGGAAGTGAACGAGGCTTTTGCCGTTGTGCCCATGGTTTTCATGAACGAAATCGGGATCGACCCAGAGGTGGTCAACGTTAACGGCGGAGCCTGCGCGCTCGGTCATCCGATCGGCGCTTCGGGTGCCCGGATTATGACGACGCTTCTGCACGCGCTTGAAGCCCGTAATCTCAAGCGGGGCGTCGCCGCCATTTGCATTGGCGGTGGTGAGGGGACAGCGATCGCCATCGAGCGGCTCTAAACTGGGTGTCACAGACGCACGCTCCCTACGATCCACCGCAAGACCCGCTCGACATCGTGCATGTTGATCATGCGATACTCGTCTTGAACAAACCCAGCGGCCTCTTGTCCGTGCCAGGCAAAGGCGACGCGCTCGCAGACTGTCTGCTTACACGCGCACAGGCAGCATTCCCCGAAGCGCTTCTGGTGCATCGACTTGATCGAGATACGTCCGGGATCATTGTCTTTGCGATGGAGCCCAGCGCGCAACGCCATCTGGGTCTTCAATTTGAGAAGCGCCAAGTGCAAAAGAACTACGTGGCGCAGGTTTGGGGCCACGTCGATACTCAATCAGGCACGATCGATCTTCCCCTCGCTGTTGATTGGCCAAATCGCCCCAAACAGAAAGTAGACCCTGATCACGGCAAAGCTGCGATTACCGATTGGCGGGTAATCCGACGCGCTGAGTATACGACCCGCCTTCGACTGATGCCGAAAACCGGGCGCAGCCATCAGCTTCGCGTTCATCTGAAGGAAATCGGCCACCCGATTTGCGGCGATCCGTTTTACGCGACCGGGCCCGCGCGCGATTTTCCGAGGCTTATGCTTCATTCGCAAAGCGTGCGTTTGCGGCACCCGGATGGCGGCGTTGGCGTTACCTACAAAACTAAAGTGCCGTTCTAACGCGACGCTCGTGGCTTGCCTGTACGATCTGCCGCACGCTAACATCGGCTCAACACGCGGGAAGGACGCAAAAACATGCCTAGTGATCAAAGCGATCCGCCCCATCGCCCCCTAACGCTGCGCGATGTTTCGATTGCATCTGGGGTCAGCGAAATGACCGTCAGCCGAGTGCTCCGAAACCGAGGCGATGTCAGCGAACCTACCCGTGCCAAGGTACTCGAAGCAGCCAAGTCGCTTGGCTATGTGCCGAACAAAATCGCTGGAGCGCTCGCGTCGCAACGC
>JBCDGW010000008.1:0-65163 GCA_038750765.1 Pseudomonadota bacterium
CAGGGCAATAATATTTCGCGAGACACCTGGTAGGTGAAATAATGTGGCTTTGTCAATCGCTGCAGCGCGGCAGAACGCGGGGAGCGGCGCCTTTTGCTGGCACCGTCGCGGTACCGCCCGACAAATCCGGTCGAAGGACCAAATTGTTTCACACCGCTTACCGCGGGCGTAGCGACTTCTCGAAGAACACGTGCGCATAGGGGTTCGCGTTGTAACGGGGTATCTCGCGCCACCCTGCGTTGCGGTAGAACGACAAGGCCTCGTGGAGCGCGCTGTTGGTGTCGAGGCGCAGCGTCTCGATGCCCAATTGCGCCGCGCGGGCTTCGACCTCGGCCATCAGCGCCTTTGCGATACCCAAACCCCGCGCATCAGGATCGATCCAAAGCCGTTTCACTTCCGCCACCGGGCCCGGCCCCTTGAGCCCGACACAGCCAACCGCGTAACCGTCGCGCATCGCGATCAAGAACGCACCGACGGGGGGTTGCATCACGCGCGCCTCGGGATCGCGGCTGAGCGACACGTCGAATCCATGGGAAAACCGCGCGTTCAACTCGTCGTAATAGCGCTTTAGACAGGCCCGAGCGACCGGCGATTGCGGGTCATCGAGCGTGATCGTGAGTGCGGATGCGTCGTCCATCGCGGTACAATAAGGCGCGAGGCCGCCTGCCGGAAGGGCGGTTTTGACGGGTTGTGCCGCTTGTTGAGGCACCCTTGGCTTTGGCATACACCCACAATAAGGGGGAACTGTCATGCGACCGACGATTTGGGGGCAAAGGCCAGCGGTGAGCGGCCCGCGCACGGGCTGGCCAATTGTGCGCCCCGGCCAGTCGGTAGGCCTGCTTGGCGGTTCGTTCGACCCACCCCATGCAGGACATGTCCACATTACCCTGCAAGCGCTGCGCCGCTTTGGGCTCGACCGCGTATGGTGGCTGGTCACACCGGGAAACCCGCTGAAAGATCGGGGCCCCGCGCCCCTTAGCCAACGGCTTGAGGCGGCGCGCGCGCTGATGCGGCACCCCCGCGTTGCCGTCACCGATATCGAGGCGCGCATCGGCACCCGCTATACCGCGCAAACGACCGCCGCGCTGCAGGCGCTCTACCTAGGGACACGCTTCGTCTGGCTAATGGGGGCCGATAACTTAGCCGCATTTCACCACTGGGACCGCTGGCAGCACATCTTTGAAACGATTCCGATTGGCGTGCTCGCCCGACCCGGTGACCGCATCGCCGCGCGTTGCTCAATCGCCGCAGCACGCAACCGAAATGTACAACTGAACCAAGAACAGAGCAAAATCGTCTCATTGTTGCCCCCTCCTTGCTGGTGTTTTGTTAACGTACCTATGGTAAACGTTTCATCAACCGCGATCCGGGCGCGGGGCGATTGGGTGTAGCTTTGCTCGGATCAAAGGTTTTTTAGGTAAGGTTATTGCTGCCAATGCTTTCGAACCGACCGTCGCAACAATTGTCGAGGCGCGCTCTATTGGGCGCACTTCTTGGTGGAACGGCGGGCGCCGCTTTTGCAAATGCCCCGCTCACCTCAATTCGGCCAGCGCCGCGCGCGCCAGAGATCGCCGTTGCTGCGGCGCGCTCCTCCGTCGATGCCCTGATCAACAAGATCGGCCTTACCGGATCGGTGAGTTTTGCAGTGGCCGATGCCGATACGGGCGAAGTGCTTGAGGCCAAGGAGCCTGGTCTCGGCCTGCCACCTGCCAGCGTGACCAAAGCGGTCACCGCACTTTACGCTCTAGATGCGCTGGGGCCGGGCCACCGTTTTGAGACCCGCCTCGTCGCCACCGGCCCCATCAAGAACGGCGTGATTGAGGGGCATTTAGCACTTGAAGGCGGCGGCGATCCGGCGCTTGACACCGATGCTCTGGGCGAGATGGCGCGGCAATTGCGTGAGCGTGGTATCCGCGGCATCACCGGCAAGTTTCTGGTCTGCTCGGGCGCACTCCCCTCTGTTGAAGAGATCGATCCCGATCAACCCAACCATGTGGGGTATAATCCCGCGGTTTCCGGCCTGAACCTGAATTACAACCGGGTCTATTTTGAGTGGAAGCGTCAGCAAGGCGGTTATGCGGTGTCGATGGATGCGCGCGCGCGCCATTACGCCCCCACGGTGAACATCGCGACGATGCGGGTCGTTGAACGCGCGGTGCCGGTCTACACCTATGCCGATGCGGGCGGCTCGGATGAGTGGACGGTGGCGCGTCCGGCTTTGGGTAAAGGCGGCAGCCGCTGGCTTCCCGTGCGCAAGCCCGAAGGATACGCCGCGGAGGTGTTCAAGACCATCGCTGCCAGCCTAGGCATCTCGCTCCCAGCAGGGCGGGTCGTCATCGGTCGCGCGCCGGCAGGGCAGTTGTTGGTGCGTCGCCTAAGCGCGCCCCTGAGTGATGTGCTACGCGGTATGCTCAAATACAGCACCAATCTCACCGCCGAGGTGGCTGGGCTCGCCGCAACCACCGCGGGCGAGGCGTCGTTCACTGACCTCGCCGGGTCTGCCAGCGCGATGACGAAGTGGGCGCGGGGCGCGCTTGGCACGGGCGAGGCACGCTTTGTCGATCATTCCGGTCTGGGTGATCGCTCACGGGTGAACGCCCGCGACATGGTCATGGCGCTGCTGCATCCGACGGCGCAAACGTCCCTGCCGTCGATCCTCAAGCCGATCCCGATGCGCAGCGAGCAGGGTGAGGTTTTGCCCGATCATCCGATTAAGATCCTTGCCAAAACCGGCACCCTCAATTTCGTCTCTAGTCTTGCAGGCTACGCCACTGCGCCAGGCGGCAGACGGCTCGCCTTTGCCTTTTTCAGCGCTGACATGGCCAAACGCCGCAGCGCCGATCCTGCGGCTGGAGAAGTACCGCCAGGCTCGCGGGCGTGGAAGTCAAAGTCTCGCCGCTTACAGTTGCAGCTTATTGAGCGCTGGGGCGCCGCGTTCGCCGCTTAAACCTTCGGCGCGTAAGTGCAGGCGCTTCCAACTGGCGCCTAGTGGCCCTTAGGACTTGCCGCAAAACGCGCGCGAAAACAGCGCACTCCGCTTTGCACGCCAAGATTGTTTTCAATTGCAAACAAATTGTCACGGCCATTCGTGCTTGACTTGCGCCGTCCTGTCTCCTTCGCGTATACGTTGAATCTTGGTTGAGTAGCGGTCGTATGAGTTCGGCCAAAGGGGACGCGCCTCGGCGCGTGGCGAACAAGGGGTAACTTATGTCCGACGGCGCATCTGCAGCTGCCAATACAATTACGCATATTCCAATCGTTGCAGTCGGAGCATCGGCCGGTGGTCTCGAACCGCTGGAGGCATTTTTCGACACGGCGCCGGAACACGCGGGTTGGGCCTATATCGTCGTTCAGCATCTGTCACCGGATTATCGCTCGATGATGGACGAGCTGCTGGGGCGCCGGTCACATCTGCGCATCAAGCATATCGACGAAGGCATGCCGATTGAGCCCGATACCATTTATCTCAACCGCCCCAACATGCTCACCAAAGTGCAGCAGGGCCGCTTCGCCACAAGCGCCTATCAGCCCGAGGCGTCTCTGCCCCATCTTCCCATCGACGCCTTGCTAGACTCGCTCGTTGATTGTGATCCGCGCCAAACCGCGGCGGTCATTCTTTCCGGGTCGGGCTCGGACGGGACCAAGGGCGCGATGGCGTTGCACAAATGCGGCGCTGCCGTTTTGGTGCAATCCCCCGCTGAGGCCACGTTTTCATCCATGCCCCGCTCCGTCCTCACATCGGGTGCGGTCGACCGCGTGATGAAGGCCGACATGATGCCAGCCGAAATCGCCGCGATTTTCGAACATGGTAAATACGACAGCGCCGAGGCCATGCCGTTTGATGAGGATTCCGCGAACACTATCCTGCGGTTGTTGGAGCGGCACCATCACGTCGATTTTTCAGCCTATAAACCGGTTAACGTGGAGCGCCGGATCGAGCGCCGCCAACACCTGCGCGGCTTTCGCACCGAGGAAGAATACCGCCAATTGCTGTTGAGCGACCCTGCTGCCCTCGACGAACTGTACCAAGATCTGCTGATCGGCGTCACTGAGTTCTACCGCGACCCCGACGCGATGCTGGAACTGCGTACGCGCGTGCTGAATGAGTTGGCCGTCAACACCCCCGAGGATTCGCATTTGCGCATCTGGGTGCCTGCCTGCGCCAGCGGGGAAGAGGCCTACACGATTGCGATCGAGCTGAGCGAGGCGCTGCGCGAGGCTAATATCAACCGAAAGTTCCGCATCATCGCGACGGATGTGCACCGCGGCTCGATTGAGCGAGCATCGGCGGGCGTCTACTCAGAAGAGGCGATGGCGAACGTGCCCGAGGCGCTGCGGCAGCGCTATTTCGTACATCATCGCGGCAAATACATCGTCGATCAGATCTTGCGTCAAAAGATCATCTTCTCAGTCCATGACGTCCTGAGCGACCCGCCTTTCATGCATCTTGATCTGATCTCGTGCCGCAATTTGCTGATCTATCTCAATGCGGCACCACAGGCACGCGTCATCTCGATGTTTTTGTTCGGGCTGCGGCGCGACGGTTACCTCTTGCTCGGCCCGTCCGAGTCGCTCGGCAAATTCAATCAAGAGTTTCGCACCGTCCATAGTCGGTGGCGCATGTATCAAAAGGCGACGAGCAAAAAGATCATTGATCCTTCCGTGCTGGAACGCAAAGCGCCTGTCGCGCCGCGCAGTCTTGCCGTGAAGCGTGATCGCACCACGATCCCGACGCATCCGCATTCCGTCCTCGGCGACATCGCCGAGCTTCGCAATCGCGAGACGCTCGTCAAGAGTTACGACGCGCTGCTCAAGCGGTACGCGCCCTCGTCAATCTTGGTCTCTGCGGAAGGCTTGGTGCTGAGCTGGTTCGGCGCGGCAAGCATGTTCATCGACACGCTCAACAACCTTGCTGACTGGACTGTGGAAGAGATTGTCCACCCTGACCTCCATTTCACCATCAATGTCGGCATGGAAAAGCTGCGTCAGGGTCAGTTGGAAACCTACACGCGGGGAGTGTCGGTCGATATGGGCAATGGCGAGATGCAGAATTGTACGGTGCAGATTGAACCGCTCGATCAGATCTCCAAAACCCGCTTCATGCTGGTCGGGCTCAAGCTTGAAGGTGAATTGCTCCCGAGCGAGGCGGATGACGGCGACGCCGCGCTTGTCGACACGTCGGGCGAGGACAGTTCACTCCTCGCACGGCGGATCCAAGAACTTGAGCGCGACCTGCGGGTGACCGAGGAGACTTTGCAGCACGTGACCGAGCGCCTGGAGGCCAGCGGCGAAGAGCTTCAGGCATCGAACGAGGAATTGCAGGCGTCCAACGAGGAACTGCAGGCCTCTAATGAGGAATTGCGCAGCTCCAATGAAGAGTTGCACGCCGTGAATGAAGAATTGGTCACTGTCAGCGGCGACCACGAGCGCAAAATCGATTTGCTGTCTGATCTGATGAACCAGACCGAAATGGCGTTTCAGTTGATGACGGTGGGTGTTCTCGTTCTCGATGATGAAGGCCGCATCCGACGGTTCAGCCGCCTGCTCACCAACAGCTTTCAGCTCGAAGGGCACGATGTCGACCGCCACATCAGCATCGTTGGGCCGCGGCTGGATTTCGTCGATCTCACCAAAATGGCAAAGAAGGCCATGGAGAGCGACGAAAACATCGAGGCGTCAGGACAATTTCGCGATGCGCCGCTTACCGTGGTCGCACGCAGATTTCACAACAGTGACTCGCTTGAATTGCGCAGCGGCGTCGTGATTGTCTTCCAGGGGCTGCCCGAACGTTAGGCCGATGTCAGGCCTCGGGTCGATACCTCAGGCTGATCGCTCCGGCGCGAGGCGATAAAACTTCTGCGCCGTTTGGCCAAAGATCATATCCCGTTCGGTTGGGCTGACATCGCGGGTCAGCGAGATGGCGGCGTCATGCCAATCCTCATACTCGCACCGCAACCGGCAAACCGGCCAATCTGACCCCCACATCACCCGCGCCGGGCCGAACGCCTCAAGGATATGCGCCACGTAAGGCGCCAGGGCCTCCGCGCTCCAGGTTTCGCTGGCCTCGGTCACCAGGCCAGAGAGTTTGCAGAACGCGCCGGTTTCATCCGCCAGCCGAGACATGCCCTCTGCCCAGGCAGTGAACGCCACCGGGTCAGAGTCGTGAATTTGCGGCTTCATCCCGTGATCGATCACCACGCGCATGGTCGGGTAGCGCTTGAGCAGCATCAGGAACGGATCCAGGTGGCGCGGAAACCCAAGCGCATCAAAGGCGAGATCAAGCGCGATCAGCTTGTCAAACGCCCACGCGACGTTATCGCCAAGCATCCACGCTACATCGGGGATATCTTGGATCATCGGGCGCACGCCAATGAGCGACGGGTGCTGGGATAAGCGATCCCATTCAGCTGCCTGATCGGGGCGCTCAAAATCAAACCAGCCCACAACGCCGGCGACTTCGGGTGTCGCGTCGGCGATCCCCAGCATGTACTCGGTCTCGGCGACGCTGGGCGCTGCTTGCACGAGCACCGTGCTGTCGATGCCGCAACTTTGCAGCGCAGGGCGGAGATGATCGGGGCCGTAGCGGCGGGTGAGCACGGCGTCATCGGCGGGCATCCAGCCGTAGTCGCCGCGGGCGGGGTTCCAAAAGTGTTGGTGCGCGTCAATCTGCATGGTCATACGCTAGCCGCTGTCGGGTCAGTGCAAAAGCCCTTCCGCGACGCCGCCGCCCCACCTAAGCTGGCCCGAGCGATAGAGGAGGGCGCAATGCTTAAAGGATTGGACCCGCGGCTTTCCGCGGATGTGCTGTATGTGCTGCGGGCGATGGGGCATGGTGACATGCTGATCATGAGCGACACCAATTTTCCGGCCGAAACGATCGCGCGGGAAACCACGCATGGCGCGCTCTTGCAGATGAACAACCTCACGCTCGGAGAGGCGCTTGGCGCGGTCCTGACGGTTTTGCCGCTCGACACATTCGTCGATGATTTCGCTGGTCGGATGGAAGTGGTGGGCGAGCCTGACACCATTCCCGACGTGCAACGCGAGGCGCAAGCGCAGATCGATGCCGCGGAAGGGGCGCCGCGTCCGATGGTGCCGATTGAGCGTTTCGCCTTCTACGACATGGCCAAATCCGCCTTCGCGGTGATCCAAACCGGTGAACGGCGCTTCTACGGTTGCATCATGCTGCGAAAGGGCGTGATCGGGCCTGAAGCTTAAGCGCCGGGCAATCCGCTAAAGCGCCACTCGGTAATCTGGCGCCAAGGCGTTTCGGCAAGCAGGTCAATCGAAGGAAAGGCGGCGTGATTGGGCGCGTCGGGCCAAAATTGCGGCTCCATCGCCAGCGCAGCGTAAGCAACCGCGCGGCGACCATCCGTGTCAGGGGCGTCGATGCGTCCCAAAATGTGCCCGTCGAAAATCTGCAGGCCCGGCTCTGTTGTGGCCACTTCCAGATTCAAACCGGTCGGAGCCCGCAGCCAAGCAACCGCCCGCAGATCCATTCGCGCATCAGACAGGCAGAAATTGGTGTCGAGAAGCCCCTCAGCGCCAGCGTCAAGCGGACGGGCCCTTCGATAGTCGAACCGCGTATCGGCCACGGGCGCCACCGCCCCGGTTGGGATCAGATCGCCATCGACAGGCAGGTAGTGATCGGCTGCGATCTGCAGGCTATGGCCCGCAAGCGTCGGTGCATCGCTCAACCGCCAATAGCTGTGGTTGGCCAGGTTCAGGATGGTGACTCGGTCGCTCATCGCATCGATGGTGAGACGCAGCGTTGCCGGGGCTAGCACCTCAAACCGGGCGTCGATGGTGCGATTGCCAGGAAAGCCGCCCTCACCATGCGGCAGCAAGACCCGCAGCGTTAGGTGGTCGGCACCGTGATCAACCAGGTCCCAAATGTGATTGTGCAGCGCCGCCGCGCCGCCATGCAGGATTGGGCCGGGCCCGCCCGCGTCAAACCGATGCAGAACACCGTCGATCATCGCAGCCGCGCCTGCGATCCGGTTCGCTACGGGCCCAACAATCGCCCCGCATGAGCCCATCTTATCCTCGTAAGGAGCAAGCGTGTCATAGCCCAAGGTCACGCTAAACGGCACGCCCGACAGGCGCACATCATGCAACACCGCGCCGCGGCTGAGCAGCGAGGCCTCTATCGCCCCGGCGCCGATGCTGTAGCGGTGAACCGGCGCGCCCGCGGCGGTGGTGCCAAAAACCGTGGCTGTGCTCATTTTACAGCACAACGCGCGGTTCCGGCAGGCCGCGATGCTCTGTCTCCACCGCGAAGGTCATCCCGTTTTCCGAGCGCGCCGCCTCTTCGGGATCCAGCGCTTCCAAGGCTGAGGTACAGTAAAGCGTGGTCAAGTTTGGCCCGCCGAAAGCCGGGCAGGTGCAGTGTTTGGCGGGTATCGCAAAGTCAGCCACGCGCGCGCCTTCCGCATCGTAGCCGCTCACCTTGCTGGCCCCCCAATGCGCACTCCATAACAGACCGGCTGCATCGATGACAGCCCCGTCAGGGATCAGATCATCACGCGTCAGATCGACGAACACTTGCGCCTCGCCTTTGGGCCAGCCATCGCTATCGAGCGACACCGAGAAGATCTTGCGACTGGGCGAGCAAGCATAGAACGCCCGCGTGCCGTCTTCACTAAAGCAGATCCCGTTGGGGATTGTGATGCCTTCCACGACAACGCGCAATTCTCCCCGATAGTACCGATAGATCGTCCCCATGCCCGGCTCGGCGGCTTTGCCCATCGTCCCGATCCAAAACCCGCCCTGACGATCCGCGCGTCCGTCATTCGACCGGGTTTCGGGGCGATCCGCCTCGAGGGGAACCAGCACGTCCTCGCGGCTGGTGCTGAGCGAAAACCGCGACAGCGCCACCTCGCTGGCAACGATGAGCGTGTCAGCATCGACCCAACCAGCGGCGGAAACACACTCGTCAAACTGCCAGCGTCGTGTCACATCGCCTTGCCGCGTCATTAGCATCTTGTTGAGAATATCGAACCAAAACAATTGCTTCAGCTCAGGGTGCCAAAGCGCGCCCTCGCCCAATTCGCAGCGGCGGTTGTCGAATACGTAAGCGGTCACGTCGCGCCTCCCCCTGCTGCATGTCACCGGTTCTCTGTCGCGATCCAGCCGCTGCTGTGCCCCTAGGTCAAGCCATGGTGCGCACGGGGCCCACTATCTGCGCGCCTGTTGCGAAAGAGCGCCGTCGCCAGGGCGCTCTGGCGGCGCGCCCCGCAACCCGATATGCGCAAGCATGGTTTTGCGAGAGCACACAAAGCGGCTTTTCGTGGTCGGCGCCAATAGTGCTGTTGGGCAGCTTCTACGGGCTGTTTGGCGCGATAGCCAGGCCACGTGGTGCGCGCGCGCCGGAGCGGTCGATGCCCATTGGGACCTGCGCGCGGGCCCGCATGCCTTAGCCGCGCGCATCGACGGCGCCAGTCACGTGCTGTGCCTCGCGGGCGCCACACCCGGCGCACAGCGCTTTGATATCAATACCGCGCTGGCGCAGGCCTGCGTTAAAGCCGCGGAAATCGCTGGCTGCGCGCGGGTATTCCTCGCCTCCAGCATGGCCGTCTATGGCGCGGGCGCGACAGCTTTCGAAGAAGACGCCCCCCTAGCGCCGCTGGGCGCGTACGGTGCTTCCAAAGCGGCGATGGAGGAGGCGTGTCTCAACCACGCGGCACCGGGCATCACCGCGCTGCGGCTGGGCAATGTGGTGGGCGCTGATCAGCTTTTTCGCAATATCCAGGCAGGGGCGCCGATCACCCTCGATTGCTTTGCCGACGGCACCACGCCGCGCCGCTCATATATCGATCCGACCCGCCTTGCGCAGGTGCTTTGCCAACTCATGGATCATGAAACCCTGCCCCCGGTGCTTAACGTCGCCGCCGCCCCTGCTGCCGCGATGGGGGACTTGGCCGATGCCGCGGGGATCGCCTGGGCCCGGCGCCCTGCCCCGCCAACCGCATTGCCTGTCGCAGAGATGGCGCTCACCCGTTTGTTCCAACGCACCGGGCCGCTTGAGGCGGATGCGCAGGCGCTGGTCGACGGCTGGCGCGCGGCGATATCAAAATGAGCGGTGTCCGATGACCCCGGGCAAACGCGCGCTCGATATCGGCCTCGCCCTTATCCTGGGTATCGCGCTGCTTCCGCTTGGGGTGCTGGTCGGGGCTGCGATGCTCGTTCGCGACGGGCGCCCGGTGTTCTATGTCTCCGAGCGGATGAAAGGGCCCCGCGCCCCTTTCCAGCTGTGGAAGTTTCGCACCATGACCATGGTCGCCCGCGACAGCGGTGTTTCGGGCGGTGACAAGGCGGCGCGGCTTACCCGCACCGGCCGGTTTCTGCGCCGCACCCGGCTCGATGAGATACCCCAGCTTTGGAATGTGCTGCGCGGCGATATGAGCTTTGTCGGCCCGCGCCCGCCGCTGCGGCTTTATGTTGAGCGCTTTCCCGCGCTTTACGCCCGCGTCTTAGCGTCCCGTCCCGGCATTACAGGCCTCGCCACATTGTACTACCACCGGCACGAAGAGCGGCTTCTCGCCCGCTGCCAGAGCCCGGAGGAAACCGACGCGGTCTATGGGCGCGCCTGTGTGCCCCGCAAAGCGCGGCTCGATCTGATCTATCAAAAACACCGCAGCCTGGGCATGGATCTGCGCTTGATCGCGATGACAGCAGCGCGGGCGTTCGGGCGCGAGTGTCGCCCGGCGCGCCAGCGGCGGCGTTGACGGCTAGGGCCAGGGAGACCAGGGAGAAAGGGCGGCGCCGCGCGCGCTACCCGAAATGGCGCACGTTACGCGGATGGCCCCGCAACGGTTGGTGAACGCGCGCCGAATCGCCGCCCCTGGGCGCGTCGGAGGGCTCAGGCGGGGTGAGAATATCGCGCAACAGCGCCAGCGGATGCGACCGCAGCGTCAGCCGCATCGCCACGTAATCCTCCACCACCTCTTCCCCCTCGGTCATCTGCGGCAAGGCGACTTTCGGCTCTTCGATCCCTTCACCGTCCAGGTCGCGGGCAAATAGCGGCAGCTCATCGCCTTTGGGGAGCGCCTTGGCCGCCCACAATGCCTCGCGCCGGGTCAGGTCCAGATCCGCAAACGCGTCCGCCTCCGCCAAAACCCGCAATAGCCGCGCCGAGATACCCGCGCGCCGCCACAGATCCTCGACCGCGTTGTAGCCGTTGGCCCGCGCTGCGCTGATCCAGCGGCTCTCCTCTTCGTTCATCGCCTTGATCTGGCGAAAACCCAGCCGCAGCGCCAGGCCACCGCGCCCGTCCGGCTCCATCACATTATCCCAATAGCTGGCGTTGACGCAGACCGGGCGCACCACCACCCCGTGTTCCCGCGCATCGCGCACAATCTGCGCCGGAGCGTAGAACCCCATCGGCTGCGAATTGAGCAGCGCGCAAGCAAAAATCCCCGGATGGTGCCGTTTGAGCCAGGCGGAGGCGTATACCAAAAGCGCGAATGAGGCGGCATGGCTTTCGGGGAAACCGTATGAGCCAAAACCCTCGATCTGGCTAAAACAGCGCTCGGCGAAATCGTCGTCATAGCCGTTGGCGCGCATACCGTTGAGAAAGCGGGCGCGAAACTCGCTGACATTGCCGTGCTTTTTGAACGTCGCCAGCGAGCGGCGCAGGCGGTCGGCCTCTTCGGGGCTAAACCCTGCGCCCGTGATTGCGATCTGCATCGCCTGTTCCTGAAACAGCGGCACCCCCAGCGTCTTGCCCAGCACCTTACCCAAAGCATCCGAGGGGAAATGCACCGCCTCCTCGCCATTGCGGCGGCGCAGATACGGATGCACCATATCGCCCTGGATCGGCCCTGGCCGGATGATCGCCACCTCGATCACCAGATCATAAAAACAGCGCGGCCGCATCCGGGGCAGAAAGTTCATCTGCGCGCGGCTCTCCACCTGGAACACCCCCAAGCTGTCCGCGCGGCACAGCATATTATAAACCTCAGGGTCCTCGGGCGGCAGCGTCGCCAATTCGTAATCGATGCCGTGATGCTGCTTTAGGAGGTCAAATCCCTTGCGGATACAGGTCAGCATTCCCAGCGAGAGCACATCGACCTTCAAGATCCCCAGACTGTCGATATCGTCCTTGTCCCATGGGATCACCGTGCGGTCCTCCATGGTGGCATTCTCGATCGGGACAAGCTCATCGAGCCGCCCCTCAGTCATGATGAAACCGCCCACATGCTGGCTGAGATGGCGGGGAAAGCCGATGATCTCAAAGATCAGCGCCATAGTCTGCTGCAGGCGGCGGTCGCTCGGATCGAGCCCGATCTCACGCATGCGGTGGTCCTCAAGCCCGTTGGTCGAGAAAAACCCCCATAGCTGCGAGGAAAGCGCCGAGATCGTGTCATCGGTCAGGCCCATCGCCCGGCCCACTTCGCGGATCGCGCGCTTGCCACGATAATGGATCACGGTGGCGCATAGGCCGGCCCGTTCGCGGCCATAGCGCTGATAGATATGTTGGATCACCTCCTCGCGACGCTCATGCTCGAAATCCACGTCGATATCGGGGGGCTCATCGCGCGCCTCCGAGACAAAGCGCTCAAACACCATCGTGCCGATTTCCGGACTGACCGAGGTGATCCCAAGGCAGAAGCAAACCACCGAATTCGCCGCCGAGCCACGGCCCTGACACAGGATGTTCCGGGATCGGGCGAAGGCCACAACATCCCGCACCGTCAGAAAGTAGGGCTCGTATTTCAGCTTGGCGATCAGCGTGAGCTCATGTTCGAGCATCGCGCGCACGGAATCGGGCGCCCCCGACGGGTAGCGCCAGGCCAGCCCGTCATAGGCCAGCCGCGCCAGCCGCTCCGCGGGGGCTTCGCCGCCGGTCACTTCAGCGGGATATTCATAGCGCAACTGATCGAGTTGAAACTGACAGCGCGCGGCAATTCTGGCGCTCTGTTCAATCGCCGCCTCATGGCCCTGAAACAGGCGCTGCATCTCCGCCTCAGACCGCAGGCGCTGCTCAGCATTGGCCAGAGCCGCGCGGCCCAGCGCATCGACCCGACAACCGGTGCGGATCGCGGTGAGCACATCGGTGAGCTTGCGCCGGTGGCTGTGGTGCATAAGCGGCGCCGCCGACGCCACCGCCGGGATCGCCAGATCCGCTGCCAGCGCGGCCCATTTCGCCAGCCGCTTGCGGTCGAGCCCGTCATAGCGGGGCGCCATCAACAGCGCGACCTGCCCCGGGAAAGCATCGATCAACCGGCGCGCATGATCGCCCCAGACCGGCGCGCCCCCCTCGACCGGATGCGCCTGCGCATGGGGGTACAGCAAGATCTCCTGACCCGCGCCCCAGCGCAGCAGGTCGTCAAGCTCAAGCAGGCAAGCGCCTTTCTTGGCCCGGCGCCGTCCTTCCGTTAACAGCCGACACAGCCGCCCCCAGGCGGGCCGGTCGCGGGGCAAGAGCGTGGCCGTAACCCCGTTGCCCAACACAATCCGCGCCGCCGGGATCATCCGCGGTAGGTGATAGATCAAGGCGCGGGGCGGCTCTGGCAGATGCGCAGGCTTCGGCGGCCCAATTAACGGCGCCTCCTGCCGCAAGCGGATATCGCGGGCGATTTCCTTGGCTTTGGTATGGGCGCGCACAATACCCGCCACGGAATTCTCATCAGCAATCGCCACCGCCTCCAGACCCAAAGCGGCGGCCCGAGCCACATATTCCTCCGGGTGCGAGCCACCGGTGAGGAAGGTAAAGTTGGAGGTGATGCTCAGTTCAGCAAAGGGCATAGGGTGTTATATTCTTGTTTTGTTCTCATTTCGAGTCTCAATCCGCCCCGCGACCACGCTGCCCGCCTATGCGCGCCCGTTGCTTCTTCTTTTCTGAAATACCTCCGCCGGAGGCGTCCCCACCGCGCAACCCGCTCGCCCTTGCACTCTTCGCCGCCACCTCGCCGATAAATGCCGAGAAAGCCGGTATTTTCCGCTATTTGTGCCGGCTCGATTAACCCTGTTTTGACGAATGCGTGAGAGGACGCCCCCAACGCGGCGGTTTCTGCTATGATCACCGCACCCCCGCATTTCAAACGGAGTCAATTATGACCAAAAATCGCTCTTTTTCTCGGCTCGGCTGGACCGGCCTGCTTGCTATCGCGCTCACTGGCCCGGCGATCGGCCAATCGTTCCCCAATGGCTGGCCTGCGCCCAACTCGAAAATGATGGAAAGCCCCCTGTACAATGAGATGATGCGCCGTTGGATGGACATGCAGCGCGCGCCGGGTTTCGCCAACCGCCCGCGCATCCCACTGCCCCCGATTGAGGGTCGGCCCTCGCCTGACGGCGCCGCGCCGGCGATGGACTTCGCTGATCTGCTGCTCCAGCTTCAGCGCGCGCCGGGGTTGATGACACCTCATGTTGCCGCGCCCGCGCTGCCGGTCGATACTGATCAGGACGGGGTTGTCAGCGATGAAGAGGCCGCAAGCCACGCGGAGGCCACGTTCGTCGCGCTCGACCGCGACGGGTCGCGCAGCCTGTCACCCGATGAATTGGCCCATCGCAACATTCTCGTCATGTTCGCGCAACCCCAGGACGATAGCGCCGAGGATGACGCCGCCGCCACCCGGTTTGCTGCTCTCGACGGCGACAGCGACGGGGCAGTGAGCAAGGCGGAGTTTCTCGATGTCGCCCGCGCCCATTACGAAGAGGCGCGCGATCCTGTCAGCGGCACTGTTACGCCGTGGAGCTATCGCCGCCGCGATTGGTTCTAGCCCGGCACACACCCGGAAATCGGTTGACAGGGCAGCCGCATCCCGTAAATAGCGGGGCTCTAGGATTTTCCGGGCGTCTGCACCGCCCGCGCGACGGAGCATCTCGATATGGCGAAGCCTACCACGATCAAGATCCGGCTGAACTCCACCGCTGGCACGGGCCACTTCTATGTGACCAAGAAGAATGCGCGCACGATGACCGAGAAGATGTCGGTGCGCAAATTTGACCCGGTGGCGCGCAAGCACGTGGAGTACAAAGAAGGCAAGATCAAGTAAGCCTTCCGGTCTCGATTAGGGAATAACATTCCCTGTAAGCCGCGCCATCGAGCGCGGCTTTTTCGTTTTTGACGCCGCCAACCACCTCTCGGATTTGAACAAATTTATCCGCTTAGGGCTGGGCGTTGCGGATACGCGGCATAAGTCGCTTTCCAAAGCGGTGATCCCCGCTGGTGCTTCGGGAGGTGTGGCTGCGATGATTGACGAACTGGTGGTGCGGGTTGCCGAGCGCCGTGATTTGGCCGATCTCGACGCGCTTTTCGGCCGCGCCTATCCGCGATCGCTCAAGGCAGATTACCCGCCCTCGATTATGGTTACCGCTCTGCCCCTAATCTCCAAAGCGCAGCCGAGCCTGGTAACCTGCGGCACCTTCTTTGTCGCTGAGAACGAGAGCGGCATCGTTGCTGCTGGTGGCTGGACGCCGCGGCGTGACTCGCGCATGGGCGACGTGCGCCACGTAGTGACCGATGATCAGCATCAGCGCCAGGGCATCGGCCGCGCGGTGTTTGACAGGATCTTCACCACAGCGCGCGATGCCAACGTTACCCTTCTCGACTGTAAGGCCACGCGCACGGCTGTACCGTTCTACAAGGCGCTGGGGTTCAAAACACTTGGGCCGCTCACAGTCGATCTGCGCCCCGGTATCTCCTTTCCTGCCGTCCAGATGCAGCGCTGGCTATAACCCTTTACACCGCCGCGCCGCTCAAGACCGCACCCCCAAAAAACAAAGGGCCGGCGCAATGGCCGGCCCAGGTTCACGACAGGAGTGTCGGTGTTATTCTTGCTGGCCCATAAACATCAGCAGGAACTGGAACATGTTCAGGAAGCTGATGTAGAGGCTCAGCGCGCCGTCATAGGCAGCTTTGTCGAGCCATTCCTGGTCACCATGCGCAGCATGGGCGATATAGGTCGTCTTGATCTCTTGCGTGTAGAACGCGGTCAGACCAGCGAAGACCAGCACACCGATCGCCGAGATGGCGAACATCAGACCGGGCGACGCGATGCCGAAGAAGGCGCCGAGCACCAGATTGACGATCATCGCCAGCAACAGGCCGATGACACCCATGAACAGGAACGACCCCCAACCGGAGATGTCCTTTTTCGTGGTGTAGCCCCAGAGCGACAGGCTCGCGAAGGCGATTGCCGTGATCAGGAACGTCTGAGTGATCGATGCGCCGGTGAAGACCAGGAAAATCGAGCTCAGCGACAGGCCCATGACAGCCGAGAAGGCCAGGAAGCCCAGTTGCACAGCGGAAGCCGAGCCGCGACGCATCAGGGCGCCCCAGCCGAAGAACAAGAACGCCAGCGGTGCGAACATGATAACCCAACGCAGCGGCGTGGTGTAGATCGCCTCGCCCAAACCGGTGAGGTATTGCCCCTCACGCAGCGCGACGGTCGCACCCGTTGGGTCAGTCGTTACCGACAAACCAGCGATGGCCCATGCCGCCAGCGCTGTAATAAGCAGCCCACCCGACATGGTCCCGTAGACCTTGTTCATATGGGCGCGCAGTCCTGCGTCGATCTCGGCGGTTCTTACGCCGGTGACCGGACGTGCCGTCCGTAGTTCAGCCATTCGATCCTCCAAAAATAGGGTCGTGCAGCCAGCTAGCCACACACCAACCCGATATTGGCAGCAAGACCGCCAATTTCAAGCTTTTCCCGCGGCTCTGCGGCAGCTTTTCGCGCTTGTTTCGCTAGGCTGTCCAATGTTTCGGCGCATTCCAGATTACCTGGGCAGGACCACCGAAAGGATCAAAACCAATATCCGCCATATTTGGCGCCTTCATCCGGCGCTCAGCGGCGCTGCCCCAAATCGCGGTGCGCGCAACAATCGAGGTCAGCCAATTTCCGTCACCCCGCGCGCACGGCAAGGTAAAGCGTAGATAGTCACGCGAATAGGTCGGCATGGGGTGTTCCTTCACGCTTTTTGAAAGATCACGTTGATCACATTTGGTATCTTGATATATCGCACAGGGTGCGCCATACCCAAAACGAATAAAGATGAACGTTTAGATCAAGGACGTTGATACATGAGAAATCTGGATATCTCGGTGCTGCGTTCATTCGTGGCTGTCGCGGAAACGGGTGGGGTGACCCGTGCCGCAGGTTTTCTCAACCTGACGCAATCGGCGGTGTCGATGCAGCTCAAGCGGCTCGAGGAGCTTGTCGGCGCCGAGCTTTTAGACCGTACCAACCGGCGTATCGCGCTGACCCAGGCGGGGGAGCAGGTGCTCAGCTACGCGCGCCGAATGGTTGAGCTCAACGACGAGGTGTTCGCCCGGCTTACCGATCAGGGCTATTCAGGAGAGGTCCGGCTCGGCGTCCCGCACGATATCGTTTATCCGGTAATCCCGCGGGTTTTACAGCGGTTTAACACAGAGTATCCCCGCATGCGCGTGCGGCTCATCTCCAGCTACACCGCAAATCTCAAGGATCTTTACGCCCATGGTGAATTCGACCTGATCCTCACCACCGAGGCAGAAGTTGGCGAGGGTGGCGAAGCGGTGGCAACCCTGCCGATGCGCTGGTTTGGGGCGCCGAACGGGTCTGCTTGGAAACGGCGCCCGCTGCCGCTGGCCAATTGCAAGCGATGCGGCTTCAGGCCCATGACCATGGCCGCGCTCGATGGCGCCAACCTGCCCTGGGAGCAGGTGGTTGAATCGGACTCAGACCGCACCATCGAGGCGACCGTTGCCGCCGATATCGGCGTCACTGTGATGCTTGAGGGGACCGAGCCCGCGCATCTTGCACAAGTGCCCGCGCATGCCGGTCTGCCCGTGTTGGGCATTCAGCGGATCAATCTCTATGGCGGCGGCACGAGCCGAAGCAGCGAAGTGGTGCGCCACCTCCATTCGATGCTGCGTCAGGGTTTTGCCACCATGGACAGCGTCGCCGCTTAGCGGTTTCCCTCCAAATCGGCGATGTCGACCACGATTTTCCCCGTCGCCTTACGCTGTCGCAACAGCGCGAGCCCCTCGGCTGCTTGCTCAAGCGGCAAGCGGTGCCCGATCACAGGGTGCAGCTTGCCCGCTTGATACCAGGTAAGGAGTGTCGCCAGGCTATCAAAAAGGGGCACCGGCGCGAAACTGAGGTAGCCCCCCCAATTGACGCCGATGATCGAGACATTCTTGACCATCACGATATTGGCCGGCACCTGCGGGACATCGCCGCTGGCAAACCCGATCACGATGATCCGTGCCTCCGGGTTCACTGCCCGCAACGCCGCGTCAAAGGCAGCGCCGCCTACAGGATCATAGACAACGTCGGCGCGTCCCAGCCCGCGTACCGTCTCGCGAATATCCTCTGTGTCGGTGTCAATCAGATGTTCCGCGCCGGCCGCCTTGGCGATTGCGTGACGCTCTGCACCGCGCGCGGCGGCGATAACCTTCGCGCCCATAGCCTTGCCGATCTCAACCGCGGTGAGCCCGACACCGCCGGCCGCCCCCAGCACAAGCAGGGTCTCGCCCGACTGCAGGTTTGCGCGATGCGCCAGCGCCAAGTGCGACGTGCCGTAGGCGATCTGAAAACCGGCGGCCTCGGCCAGCGGCATCGAACTGGGGATCTTGACGCAGCGAGACGCGGGGAAACAGCCGTACTCCGCCAGCCCGCCCTGCCCGCTATAGACTGCCACCCGCTCCCCTGGCGTGAACGCGACCACATCGGCGCCCACCGCATCGACAATCCCGGCAAGCTCTTTTCCCAAGATCACCGGCGGGTCTGGTTTCTCTTGATAGCGGCCCTCGATGGTGAGCAAATCCGCGAAATTGAGCCCGCACGCGGCAATCCGGACGCGGATCTCGCCCGATTTCGGCTCAGGCAGGGGCCGCTCGACGAAGGCAGGTGTCGCGCCGTAGTCTTCGATTTGGAATGCAATCATGATCTTGTAGCGCCCGGGTCTCGTTGCACCATATATGCAGCATTCGATGGCATACCGAAGGCTTGAGCCCGACGCAACTTACCCTGCGTAAATCAACCATTACGTGAGCGGCGGTGCTCAGGGCGTTAACCAATTTCCAGCGCACAACGGCGTACATTCACGATTCTAGCATGATTTCCATAGCGATAGACGAAACACCTGTTTAGCCGCGCTTCCGTGAAAACGTTAACACTAGCCAAAAGGATAGGTTGAGTGATTCCCGCGTTACGTGCTTTTCTCCGTCGCGACCGTTGTGATTGTGAGGAAAAACCTAATGAAGCACCCAGTTGATGTGCATGTCGGTAAACGCGTCCGCCATCGCCGTTGGATGGTCGGCATGACGCAGCAGCAACTGGCTACCAAGGTCGGCATCAAGTTCCAACAGATCCAGAAGTACGAAACCGGGATGAACCGGATCAGTGCCTCGCGGCTTTGGGATATCGCCGAGGCGATGGATGTCGATGTGCGCTTTTTCTTCGATGGCATTGACGAGGGGGCCGAGACCGACGCGCCCGCCGTCAACAGCGTGCCTGGCGATATCCTGGCCGACAAAGAGGCCTTGGAATTGGTGCGCTCGTATTATGCGATGCCGGAAAATCAGCGCCGCCGCTTGTTCGAATTGGCCCGCGTGATGAGCGACGTCGCCTAGCGCGATTGGGGCCTTCAGCAGCATAGAAACCAGGGCTTGACGGGGCGCGCCTAGCGCCATACCGCCCGCGTTATGACCCATCGGCGCAGCCTTTCCCCGACCCTGCAGGATGACCTTATGAGTACCGGCTTGGCGATGGCCGACCGTGCGCGCGAAGTGATCCTGCCGTTCTTTCGTGCCGCGCGGCTCACCGCTGAGAATAAGGATGCAACCGCGTTCGATCCGGTGACCGAGGCCGACCGCGCGGCCGAAGCCGCGATGCGCGAGATTTTGGCTGAGCGGCGCCCCGATGACAGTATTGTCGGTGAAGAGTTCGGGGCGCATCACGGCGATAGCGGGCTGACATGGGTGCTCGACCCAATCGATGGCACCCGCGGTTTCATTTGCGGCACGCCGACCTGGGGCGTGCTTATTGCGGTCTCCAATGCAGATGGCCCGCTTTGGGGGGTGATCGATCAGCCCTATATCGGCGAGCGATTTATCGGCGGGTTCGGCTCGGCGCGCTGCCGCGGACCGATGGGGGAAACGCCGCTTAAAACCCGCAGCGCGCGCCCGCTATCGGAGGCGTTGATCCTGACAACCTTCCCCGAATTGGGCACCGCCGCCGAGGCAACCGCCTTTCACCGCCTCGCCAAGCAATGCCAACTGACTCGGTACGGGATGGATTGCTACGGCTATTCGCTGGTGGCGGCCGGGTGCGTCGACTTGGTGGTGGAGGCGGGGCTGAAGCCCTACGATATCCAGGCACCGCTCGCAGTCGTCGAGGCGGCCGGCGGGGTGGTGACAACCTGGCAGGGCGCGCCCGCGCATCAGGGTGGACAGATTATTGCTGCCTCCTGTGCCGAAGTGCACGAGGCGGCGCTGGCGATCCTCCAGGGCTAGGGCGCAAGCGAGCGCGCGCGCCGGGGGCGTTCGGCTTTTTCAGCGCTCGGACTTCCCGCGCTTAAGCCCCTGCCAACGGCGTCCCGCAATCCACACGTCGCGCACCGCTCGGTCATCACCCATCATGATCGTGGGAAACACCAGATCCCAGATATCCTCGGCCCGCGCGGCGCGTTGCGCGATCGCCTCGGTCGACGCTAAGTCGAGCACCACCAAATCCGCTTCAAAGCCCGGCTCAAGCGTGCCGATCTGCCCGTCGAGCCGTAGAGCCCGTGCTGAACCGGCTGTCGCCAACCACCAAAGCGCCGATGGGTGCAGCGCCGTGCCCCGCAACTGGCCAAGCTCATAAGCCGCCGCCATCGTGCGCAGCATCGAAAACGAGGACCCGCCGCCAGTATCGGTCGCCAATCCGATGCGGTGTCCCTCCGCTGTTAGCCCGGCCATGTCAAACAACCCCGACCCGATGAAGGTGTTGGAGGTCGGGCAATGCACCAAAGCCGCATCCACCTCGCGCAGGCGTGCACGCTCCCGCGGCTCAAGGTGGATCGCATGACCAAAAACCGCGCCTGGCCCCAGCAACCCATAGGCCTCATACGTGTCCAAGTAATCGCGCGCATCGGGAAACAGCGTTTTCACCCAGGCGATCTCATCGAGCTGCTCGCTCAGATGCGTTTGCATCAGGCAATCGGGGTTCGCCGCCCACAGCGCGCCCAACACTTCGAGTTGCTCCGGCGTGGATGTGGGCGAAAACCGCGGCGTGATCGCGTAGTGGAGCCGGTCGCGCCCGTGCCAGTCTCGTATCAACGCCGCGTTTTCGTCATGGGCGCGCGCGGCTGTGTCGCACAGCGCGGCAGGGGCGTTGCGGTCCATCGCCGATTTACCGCCCACCACGCGCATGCCCCGCGCCTGCGCCGCCGCAAAGTATGCCTCAACACTCACCGGGGATGAGGTGCAGAAACTGGCGACGCTGGTGGTGCCGTTGGCTAAGATCAGATCATAGTAACGCGCCGCGATTTCTGCTGCGTAATCGGGGTCGGAAAGTCGGATCTCTTCGGGAAAGGTGTAGGTTTCAAGCCAATCAAGCAGGCGCTTACCCCATGAGGCGATGATGGCCGTTTGCGGGTAGTGGGCATGCGCATCGACAAACCCCGCTGAAATCAACGCATCGCCATAATCCACCACCGCGGCGCTCGGATGGTCCGCACGCAACGTGTCAGCCGGGCCTAAGGCTGCGATGCGACCGTCATCACCGATTAGAACCGCGCCGCACCGCTCATGCAGCGCTGCTTCCGCCAGGGGGTGATGAAACGGATCCGCGCGAAAGCTCAGCACTTGGCCCAAAACCAACGTCGCCATGCCATACCCTTCCGATTAACACTTCGGCGGTAGCGCGCTACGTGCTGGAAAATCAAGGGTGCGGCTGGGATTAGCGCGTGACGGTGGAAACACGCATCCTGTATGCACCATCGCAAAGCACGACGCGGCCAGCGACCGCAGGGGCGAACACATCGCAGGGGCGAACAGAGAGGCAGGCGAGCAATGGCAGAAACAAAACCGCCCTCAGATCAGGCGAACGACCGACAAGACGGCGATGATCGCTACGAGCTAGACACCGAAACCGTATCGGCCATCGTCGAAGCCGCAAGCGCGCAGGATGAGGCGCTGACCGAGGCGTTGATGGAGCCTCTGCACCCGGCCGACATCGCCGACCTGCTCGAACAGGTGACCGGGCCCGAGCGCACCGCGATCCTGCAGGTGTTCCAACGCAAAATCGACGGTGAGATCCTATCGGAGATCGACGAATCGATCCGCGAAGAGGTGATCGAGCAGCTCTCGCCGCAAGTGCTGTCAGAGGCCGTGCGCGAACTCGATTCCGATGATGTGGTCGATATCGTCGAGGATCTGGAGGACGACCAGCAACAAGTCATTCTCGATGCGCTCGAAGATAGTGACCGCGCCGCTGTCGAAAGCGCGCTGAGCTATCCCGAAACCTCGGCCGGGCGTCTGATGCAGCGCGAGATCGTGGCCGGCCCGGATTACTGGAGTGTGGGTGAGGCCATCGACTATCTGCGCTCGCGCGAGGATCTGCCCGAAGACTTTTACCATATGATGCTAGTCGACGCGCGCTACCGCCCGGTGGGGTACGTCACGCTGGGCAAGATCTTGGGCCATCGCCGCGAAGTGAAGCTCAAGGAGCTAATGGAAGACAGTTTCCGCACCATCAATGCCGATGAGGATGAGGGCGACGTGGCCTACGCCTTCAACCAATACCACCTAATCTCGGCGCCAGTCGTCGACGATGACGGAAGGCTTGTGGGCGTCATCACCATTGATGATGCGATGATCGTGCTCGATGAGGAGAACGAAGAAGACATCCTCCGCCTCGCGGGTGTGGGCGAGGAAAGCTCACTCGCCGACAAGGTGATCGCCACCACCAAGCGCCGCTTCCCCTGGCTGGCGGTCAATCTGATTACGGCGATCCTCGCCTCGCTGGTGATTGCGTTGTTCGATGAGACCATCGCCAATTACGTGGCCCTCGCCGTGTTGATGCCGATCATCGCCTCGATGGGCGGCAATGCAGGCACCCAGTCGCTCACCGTTGCTGTCCGGGCCATCGCAACCAAAGACCTTACCGGCTCAAACGTGTGGCGGGTGATCCGACGCGAGGTGCTGGTGGGTCTGATCAACGGTGTGGCCTTCGCAGTACTGATGGGCATCGTCGGCATAATCTGGTTCGGCTCAGCGATGCTGGGCGTGGTGATTGCCATCGCGATGGTGATCAATCTCGTCGTCGCGGGCCTTGCGGGCACGGTGATCCCGGTGGTGCTCGAACGGATGCGGATCGACCCCGCTTTGGCCTCGGGCGCGTTCGTCACCACCGTCACGGATGTGGTGGGGTTCTTCGCGTTTCTGGGCCTTGCCGCCACCTTGCTGTTGTAGCTGACAGCCTTCATTCGTGTCCGACGATGCTAAAACCGCCGCGCGCAAGGCCGCGTTTGCCCGCCGCAAGGCCGCGTTTGATGCAGGCTTAGCCAGCCACGGCGCCGCGCGGCTGAAGGCAGTGCTGGCCGATTACCGGGGCCGGGTGGTTGCCGGTTACATGCCGATCCGCACCGAGATTGACCCGCTTACCGCTATGGCCGCGCACGCTGCCCACAGCCCGGTGGTCGTACCGGTCATCGTCGCAGAGGGCCAGCCGCTCGCCTTCCACCGCTGGTCTCCCGGCACCGAAATGAAAGCGGGCCCCTTCGGCGCGCAGATCCCGGCTTTGGCCGAGCCTCTGAAACCGAGCGTGCTGATCGTCCCGCTGGTGGCGTTTGATCGGCGCGGCGGGCGGTTGGGCTATGGCGGCGGCTTCTACGACCGCACGCTGGAAAGGCTCCGCAAAAGCGGCCCGATTACCGCCATCGGTTTCGCCTTCGCCGCGCAGGAGGCCGAGACCCTACCGCTGGAGACCACTGATCAGCCGCTCGACATGGTGGTCACCGAACGCGATACGCTGATCTTATCGGCGTTGGGCGCTTAACCCCTCTCAAAGCGCCGCCCGCACGCGCCTGCCTGGCTCCAACTCAATCGGCAGGGCTTGCTCAACGGGGCGGCGACGCCTAGGCGTGGGGCATGCGGATTTTGTTCCTAGGCGATGTGGTCGGGCGAACCGGCCGTCAAGCGGTGCAAACGCATCTGCCGCGCCTGCGCGAGGAATGGCGGCTCGACTTCATCGTGATCAATGCCGAGAACGCCACCAACGGCGCTGGCCTGTCCGCCGCCCATGCCAAGACGCTTCTCGACGCTGGCGCCGATTGCCTGACGCTGGGAGATCACGCCTTCGATCAGCGCGACATGATGGAGTTTATCGAGACCGAGCCGCGGATCCTGCGGCCGCTCAACTTCGCCAAAACGGCCCCCGGCAAAGGCATGCGGCTCTACGAGGCGACCCGCGGGCGCAAGGTGGTGGTGATCCAGGCGCTCGGCCAGGTTTTTATGAACCGCCCCTATGACGACCCGTTTTCAGCGGTAGAAGCGGCACTCAAAACCTATCCGTTAGGCGGTGTCGCCAAGGCCACCTTGGTGGACATCCACTGCGAGGCGACGTCGGAAAAGATGGCGATGGGCCACTGGTGCGATGGCCGCGCCTCGATCACTGTCGGCACCCACACCCATGTGCCCACGGCGGATACCACGATCTTGCCGCGCGGCACCGCGTTCCAAAGCGATGCGGGCATGTGCGGCGACTACAATTCGGTGATCGGTATGGAGAAGGGCGAGCCGCTGCGCCGCTTCGTGACCGGCATGTCCGGCGGCCGCTTCAAACCGGCTGAAGGCGAGGCCACGCTTTCGGGGCTCTTCGTGGAAACCGATGACAGCACCGGGCTCGCCAAATCCGCCCAAGCCGTGCGCGTCGGCGGTCGTCTGGCCTCTGCCGAGCCCGCATGAACTCTGCGCAAGGTGCCCTCTTCGGCGTGCTGGCGCTCTGCGGTGCAGGCTGGGGCCTTACGGTACCGCTGAACAAAATCGCGGTCAGCACCGGATACGGCCATTTCGGGCTAATCTTCTGGCAGTTGGTAATCGGCGCGGCGTTTCTAAGCCTGATCATTCGCCTGCGCGGCAAAAGCTTGGCGATAACTTGGCCGCAAGCTGCCTTCTGCGTCGTAATCGCGCTGACCGGAACGGTGCTGCCCAATGCGGCGAGCTATTATGCGGCGGCGCGCCTGCCAGCCGGGGTGATGGCGCTGGTCATCGCGCTGGTGCCGATGTTCGCGTTTCCGGTGGCCCTTTTGATGCGCAACGAACCGTTCGCGATGCTACGGATGTTCGGCCTGCTCTTCGGTGCGGCGGCGGTGGCGCTGTTGATCGGTCCAGCGGCGAGCCTGCCCGATCCGGCGATGGCGTTGTTCATCCCGATCGCGCTGATTGCCCCGTTCTTTTACGGCATCGAGGGCAATGTGGTGGCAAAACTGGGCACCCGCGGCCTCGACCCGATCCAACTGCTTTGCGCGGCCTCCTGGATCGGCGCGCTCATCGCCTTGCCGTTGGCACTGGGCTCGGGGCAGTTCATCGATCCGCGCCCGCCCTGGGGGGCGCCCGACCGGGCCCTGATGGCCACCGCGCTGATCCACGCCACCGTCTATTCGGCTTACGTCTGGCTCGTCTCGCGCGCGGGCGCGGTCTTTGCCGCGCAAGTCGCGTATCTGGTCACCGGGTTTGGTATCGCCTGGTCGATCACCCTGCTGGGCGAGCGCTATTCCGGCTACATCTGGGCTGCGCTGGCGTTGCTTTTCGCCGGGCTTTTCCTCGTGCAACCGAGAAAAGACGCCGAAAAGTCATAGGATTAATCAAAAAATAGGCGCATTTGCCAAGAATTTAGACGCTTCGTGCTTCAACACACTCGACGCGGCGATCACTGCCGTGCCATAACACACAAGGGACACTGGGCGGCCCGGCTTTGCCGGTTTCATTTCAAGACTAAGGATGACCAATATGACGATAAAAACCCTTCTCGCCGCAGCCGCTTTGGCTGCCACCGCCGCCCCTGCCTTGGCGCAAACCACCTTCGTGACCGGCATCGGCTTCGGCACCGATCGCAACCAGGCGATGTCGCACATGATCATCGCCTGGACCACGGGCGCGCTGCAAACTTACGGCGCCGCTGATTGGAACCTTGCCACGCGCGGCCCGGTGAATTGCACCGAGTTGCAGCCCGCCAGCGGCGGCGTCACCACGATGGACAGCACGCCCGGCGCCGACATCTTCACCCACGGCAATCCCGCCAGCGCGACCTGGTCGTGCTCGGTCGAAGCAGCGATGCGCTAAGGCACGCAACCACCACAGCGTCCAACCCGTCATCTAAGGCGGGTTGGGTTTTCGCCGCGGCGCCGACATAAGGGCGCATGACCCAAGATCGTCGCCAAGATTGTCGCCTCTGGAACGCCCCGGATCTGGCGGAAATCGAGCGCCTGGCCCGCCGCGCGCTTGACGATGTCCCCGACGCGTTTCGTTCGAGCGCTCGTGAGATCGTGCTCCGGGTCGAGGATTTCGCCAGCGATCAGACCTTGCGCGAGATGGCGGTGGATGACCCGTTCTCGCTCACCGGGCTCTATGACGGCATCCCGCTCACCGAGAAGAGCACCGATCAGCAGCCGCTGGCACCTGATACGATCTGGCTCTTTCGTCGTCCGATCCTCGATGAATGGGCCGACCGGGTGGATCAGCCGCTTGGCGCGCTTGTCGCCCATGTATTGATCCACGAATTAGCGCATCATTTCGGTTGGTCAGACGCAGATATCGCCGCCATCGACCGCTGGTGGGAATAGCCCGCGTTGGCGCTGGCAATCACGGATTGAAGCCGCTAACAGGCGGCATGCGCACCGACATCCTGACCATCACGCTCAATCCAACGGTGGACTTCGCGGCCGATGCGCCAGAGATTTTCCCCGAACTGAAACTGCGCTGCAGCGAGCCCCATATCGACCCGGGCGGCGGCGGCATCAATGTGGCGCGCGCTGTGCGGCTTCTGGGCGGCCAGGCCACCGCGCTTATCGCGATCGGCGGTGGCGCGGGCGCGCAACTGCTCCAGCTTTTGGCGCTGGAAGGCGTGCCTACCGTGGCGTTTCAGGGCCCCGGTGAATCGCGGCTGTCGTTTTCGATGACCGACCAGGCCAGCGGGGCGCAATACCGCTTCGTGATGCCGGGCCCCAGTTGGAGCGAGGCGGATGTGGCGCGCGGGCTGACCTCGATCGATCAAGCTGCGGGCGACGGCACCTTCGTGGTCCTGTCAGGCAGCCAACCGCCTGGTGTCGCCAAGGAATTTCCTTCGATCCTGGCCGATCATATCGCCGGGCGCGGCGCCCGCCTGATCGTCGACACGTCCGGCCCAGCGCTGTTTAACTTGGCGCAAACACCCCATGACGCAATCCATGTGTTGCGGATGGACGGCCCCGAGGCAGAAGAGCTGGCCGGTCGCGCGCTACCCGAACGCGGCGATACGGCTGCCTTCGCGGGTGAGCTGGTGCAACGCGGCGTCGCTGCCAATATCATTGTGGCGCGCGGCGCTGACGGCTCTGTCCTGGCTAATCGCGACGGGGCATGGCACGCGGTGGGCGCACCGATCAAAGTGGTCTCCAAAGTCGGTGCCGGGGACAGTTTCGTCGGCGCCTTCACGCTGGCCCTCGCGCGGCGTGAAATCGCGCAAGAAGCGCTCCGCTTCGGGGTCGCCGCCGCCGCTGCCGCCTGCACCACCGAGGGCACCAGGCTGTGCGATCTCAACAGCGTCGAGACACTGCTCAAAGACTGCGTGCTGGAGCCGCTCTAAGGCGCAAAACGCACCGCCATTGAGAGCGCAATTGGGCTTCTTCTGTTCCCAAATACCTCCGCCGGAGGCTCAAATACTTTTTTGGCGAAACGCCCGCGCCCCTGTCACTCGGTGACGATCTCAGCCGTGCTTTGATCGAGCACACCGTCCGTCCATTCCCCGGTCGCCACCTGCCCGGTTGCATAGCGGATCGTGCCTTGGCCCTGGCGCCGCCCGTTTTCAAACCCGCCTTCATAGACGTCACCAGTAAAATAGGTGGCCACGCCCTGCCCCTGGATCTCGCCGGCAACCCATTCCCCCTCATAGGTGAAGCTTTCATTATTATCGGTTTCCGGGTCGTCGGGGATCACAATTTTGCCGTTGCCCTCGCGCAGCCCATTGACGAAGCCGCCCTCATAGGTGGTGCCGTCCGCATAGGTGGCGGTGCCCTCACCATGGCGTTTCCCGTCAAGCCACCCCCCGGTGTAGGAATAGCCATCAGTATAGGTCATGGTGCCGGTGCCGTGGTTCTTGGCGTCCAAAAAGCCGCCCTCATAAACCAGCCCGTTGGCATAGGTGGCCTTGCCTTCGCCGGAGATAATGCCCGACGCCCAAGCGCCTTCGTATGACGAGCCGTCCGGGTAGATGATGCGGCCCTGGCCCTCAGCCAGATCATTGCGGAATTCGCCCACGTAGATCGACCCGTCAGGATAGGTCACCTGGCCCTCGCCCTCGATGCGGCCTGCGACCCAGTCGCCGAGATAGGCATAGCCATCGGTCCCGTAAAACGTGCCCTGCCCATGGCGGCGATCATTGAGGAATTGGCCCTCATAGATATCACCGTTGGCATAGGTGACCTTGCCGTCTCCCTGCCGCTCGCCATTGACGAAGCCGCCCTCGTAGATGTCACCATTGGGCTGGGTAAGCGTGCCCTGACCGTTGATCTGCCCTTCCGACCACGCGCCTTCGTAGCGCAACCCATTGGGCAGCGTCAGCGTGCCATCGCCAGAGCGTTGGCCTGCCACCAGCGTGCCCTGATACACCGCACCGTCGGGATAGGTGATCGTGCCGTTGCCCTGCTTGACGCCCTGATCCCAATCGCCTTCGTAGCGATAGCCGTTGGGGCTCTCCATGGTGCCGCTGCCATGGTGTTTGGCGTCTAGAAAACCGCCGGTATAAGCGACCCCGTTGGCGTAGACGGCGGTGCCCTCGCCATTGATCTTTCCGTCCGACCAAGCGCCTTGATAAATGCCGCCATCGGCGAAGGTAATCTTGCCCTCCCCCTCAGGCTTGCCGTTGACAAAGCTGCCCTCATAGACCGAGCCGTTGGGGAACCGGGCCACGCCTTGGCCTTGGATCTCTCCCTCAACCCATTCGCCGCTATACTCATAGCCGTTGGGCAGCGCGTAGGTACCCTGACCGTGCTGCAATCCGTTCAGGAACGTCCCTTCATAGACGCCGCCATCTTCGTATTGCTTGACCTCGACCTCGCCGGCCTCCTGCGCCGAAACGCTCAGCGCCTGACCGGCGATCAATGCCGCCGCAAACCACGTGTTTTTCGTGAATGTCGCCACGATGCCTCGCCTCCCACCGGGTACGCCCCATCTTTGCCGAGAGCCTAGTCCCTGCCCCGAGCAGGGGCAACGCTTTTTGCCGCAGCGACTTCCCCCGGCGCGATGATCTGCTAAACCGCCCAGTATGCCGGCCCAGCCACTGGCCAAGACGAAGACGGAGCCCGCCTATGTCCGAGACTTTCCGCCTCACCCTGGGTCAGCTTAACCCAACTGTCGGCGCCATCGATGCCAATGCCGCTGCCGCGCGTGCGGCGTGGGAGCAGGGCCGCGGCGCGGGCGCCGATATGGTTGCGCTGCCGGAGATGTTCATCGCCGGGTACAACACGCAAGATCTGGTGATGAAACCCGCGTTCCACGCCCACGCGATGGCCGCGATCAAGGAACTGGCCGCTGCAACAGCGGACGGGCCCGCGCTGGGGATCGGCGGGCCTTTTGCGGAGGATGGCGCGCTCTACAATGCGTATTTCATCCTCAAAGGCGGCAAGATCGCCAGCCAAGTGCTCAAGCACCATCTCCCCAATGAGACCGTGTTCGATGAGGTGCGCATCTATGACGCGGGGCCGCTGGGCGGGCCTTACTCGGTCGGCAATACCCGCATCGGCACCCCGATTTGCGAGGATGCCTGGCACGAAGATGTGTCCGAGACCCTCGCTGAGACCGGGGCCGAATTCCTCCTCGTGCCGAACGGATCGCCCTATTACCGGGGCAAGCTAGATAAGCGGATCTCGCTGATGGTGTCTCGCGTGGTCGAGACTGAGCTACCGCTGATCTATCTCAACATGGTCGGCGGGCAGGATGATCAGATGTTTGACGGCGCCTCGTTCGCGCTCAATCCTGGCGGGGAATTGGCGATGCTGCTGCCCTCGTTTGAGGAACAGGTGGTGCATCTGGACCTGTCCCGCGCCGAAACAGGCTGGCGCATCGCAGAGACGACGCGGGTCACGCAACCCGACGTTTGGGAGCAGGATTACCGCGCGATGGTGGAAACCCTGCGCGATTATTTCCGCAAGACCCGCTTCAGCAAGGCCGTGCTCGGCCTCTCGGGTGGCATCGATAGCGCGCTGGTGGCGACGATTGCCAGTGATGCGCTCGGGCCCGAGAATGTGCGCTGCGTCATGCTGCCATCTGAATACACCTCCGAGCACTCGCTGGAAGATGCCCTGGCCGTCGCCAAAGCGCTCGGCTGCCGCTATGACACTGTGCCGATCTCAGGGCCCCGCGCGGCGGTGACGCAGGCCCTAGCCCCGCTTTTTGACGGCACCGAGCCCGATGTCACCGAAGAGAACATTCAATCGCGGCTGCGCGGGCTGATCCTGATGGCGCTGTCCAACAAATTTGGCGAAATGCTGTTGACCACAGGCAATAAGTCCGAGGTGGCAGTAGGCTATGCTACCATCTATGGCGATATGTCGGGCGGCTATAACCCGCTGAAAGATCTGTACAAAACCCGTGTTTTTGAAACCTGCCGCTGGCGCAATGCAAATCATCGGGCGTGGATGAGCGGCCCGGCGGGCGAGGTGATCCCGACGCGGGTGATCGACAAACCGCCCTCCGCAGAATTGCGGCCCGACCAAAAAGACGAAGACAGCTTGCCGCCCTACGACGTGCTCGATGCGATCCTCGAAAAACTGATCGACGAGGAGGCTTCTGTCGCCGAAACCGTCGCCGCGGGGTTTGATTATGCAGTGGTCAAGCGGGTGGAGCACCTGATCTATATTAGCGAGTACAAACGCTTTCAGTCCGCACCTGGCACCCGGCTGACCAAACGCGCGTTCTGGCTCGACCGGCGCTACCCCATCGTCAATGGCTGGCGCGACCCGTCATCCTGAAGCACGCGCGCCCGGCTGCTTCAGCGCGCGCCTGTCACTGCTTGTTCTTTTCAAAATACCTCCGCCGGAGGCATCCGACCGGTATCCCAGGCGCCGCCAACCGAGCGGCTTACCACGGTATCGGCTTGGCCGCGTAATCGAAGAACAGCCCGGTATCGTCTGGTGTGAGGCCCTCGACCACGTCGATGAGCTGACGCGCGGTATCCGCGGGCGGGGTGGCTTTCTCGGGTTTGACGAATTGCGCGGTAAAGGGCGTGGCGACGGTGCCGGGGTGGAGCGCCACGCAGATCGCCTCTTTATGGGTGCGCGCCACTTCGATGGCGGCAGAATGGATCAACTGGTTCACCGCCGCCTTCGCGGCGCGGTAGCTGTACCAGCCGCCCAAGCGGTTATCGCCGATAGATCCTACCCGAGCCGAAAGCGCAGCGAACACAGCACGGCCTTCGCGCGGTAGAAGGCGAAGCCCGTGTTTAAGCACCATCGCCGGACCAATCGCATTGACCGCGAACTGAGCCATCATTGCTTCGGGATCGAGTTGTTTGAGCGCCTTTTCGGGGCCGAAATCACCGATCTGCAGCGCGCCCGAGGCCACGAAGATCATATCGAACGGTCCTTCGAGCCCGCCAAGCACCTCGGCAACGCGCGCCTCATCGGTCACGTCGAGCCCGTCGCCGCTGCGCGACAGCGAGGTCACGGCAACGCCCCGGCTTTCTAATTCTGCCACCAGCGCGGCGCCGATGCCGCCAGAGCCGCCGATTATCAATGCATTGTTCATGCCGTGTGCCCCCTACCCTGCCCTATTCTTGACCGGGCGAGACCTAGGGCCATCCTCATGACGGACCAGATATGCGAGGCCGTGCGATGCGACTGCCCCTCTTCCTTGCGTTCACCGCTGCGCTGCCCGCGGCGGCACTCGAACTGGAACTCACCGGATTTTACGATCTCAACCGTCCTGCGAGCCTTGAATACGATCCGGCCTTTTGCGGTCTTTGGATCGCCAATGAGGGGCCTGAGACCGCACTGGTCACCCTCGACGGGCTGGAATTGCGGCGCTGGCGCAGCGATCTCTACCGCATCAAAGCGCTGGCGATTGACGGCAATGATCTGATCGTCGCCGATGGCAACGGCCTCTATCAACGCATGAGCAAGGACGGTGTCGCACTGGGCGACCCCTATCGTATCGAGGGCGTGAGCGCGGCGACCGAGGGCATGGTGGTGCTGCCCAATGGCACCATAGTGATCGTCGAAGATGACCCGGCGCGCATGTTTTGGGTGGCGCCCGACGGTGCGGTGACCCGGGTGCTCGACGGCAACCTGATGGATCCGCCGATGACCGAGCCGCAGGGCGTCGCTTTCGACCCGCGTACGGGCACGCTCCTGGTGGTGGACGACTTGGAAGGCACCAATGCGCTATTTGAGTTCACCGCCGAGGGGGCCTTCTTGGCAACGATCTCGCTGGTCGAATACGGCATCGAGCCCGAGGGCATCGCCATCCGCCCCGGCGCCGACGCGCTGTTTCTAGGGTTCGATGAAGGCGCGCGGATCGCGGCTTTTACGTACACCCCCAGCAACGCCCCCGGTCCCCTCGATAATCCCAGCGCGGATTGCATGCTGTTTTAACGGGGCGCGCGGCACCGTCGGGGGCTTTGGCCAGGCGATGCGAGGATGGACTTCGAAGCGCCCCACGCTTAAATACGCGCCACCAATAAAAACATGGGAGTGACCCTTATGACCGAAGCACCGAGCTACGGCTTCGACACCCTGCAAATCCACGCCGGCAGCCACCCCGATCCCGCGACCGGCGCCCGCCAGACACCGATTTATCAATCTACTGCTTTCGTGTTCCGCGATGCTGAGCACGCCGCCGCTTTGTTCAACCTGCAAGAAGTTGGCTTTATTTATTCGCGCCTCACCAACCCCACGATTGCCGTGTTGCAAGAGCGGATCGCAACGTTGGAAGGCGGCGCGGGCGCGGTGTGCTGCGCCTCCGGTCACGGCGCGCAGATCATGGCGTTGTTCCCGTTGATGGCGCCGGGGCGCAACGTGGTTGCCTCGACCCGCCTCTACGGCGGCACAATCACGCAATTCGCGCAGACGATTAAGCGCTTCGGCTGGTCCGCCAAATTCGTCGATTTCGATGATCTCGACGCGGTGAAAGCGGCGATTGATGACGACACCCGCGCGGTGTTTTGCGAGTCGATTGCCAATCCCGGCGGCTACATCACCGATCTCGACGCGATTTCCGCGGTGGCGAACGCCGCGCAAGTGCCGCTCATCGTCGATAACACATCGGCCAGCCCCTATCTGTGCCGCCCGATTGAGCACGGCGCCACGCTCGTTGTGCATTCGACGACGAAGTTCCTCACCGGCAACGGGACTGTCACCGGTGGTGTGGTGGTCGATTCCGGCCAATTCGACTGGTCTGAATCAGGCAAGTACCCGTCGCTGAGCGATCCCGAGCCCGCCTATCACGGCCTTAAGTTCCACGAGACCTTCGGCCCGCTGGCCTTTACCTTCCACGGCATTGCGGTGGGGTTGCGTGATCTGGGGATGACGATGAACCCTCAAGGCGCCCACTACACGCTGTGCGGTATTGAGACGCTGTCGCTGCGGATGGAGCGCCATGTAGAGAATGCGGTCAAAATCGCCGAATGGCTCGAGGGTCACGACGCGGTCGAGGCTGTTACCTATGCCGGGCTGAAATCGTCGCCCTATTACGACCGGGTTGCCAAGATCTGCCCGCGCGGTGCAGGCGCGCTGTTCACGGTTGCGCTCAAGGGTGGCTACGACGCCTGTGTGCGCTTCGTCGATTCGCTCGAGCTGTTCAGCCACGTGGCCAATCTGGGCGATGCCCGCTCGCTGGTGATTCACTCCGCCTCGACCACGCACCGTCAGCTGACGCCCGAACAGCAAACAGCCGCTGGCGCCGCCCCGAACGTGGTGCGGTTGTCCATCGGCATCGAGGACGCCGAAGATCTGATGCGCGATCTCGATCAAGCCTTGCGAAAGTCGGCGATCAAAGCGGCCTAGATCAGCAATTTTGTGCCACTGAGAAGGGGCCCTGAAGCGGGGCCCCTTTTTCATTTAATTGACGCTGTTTTGGTAAGAAATCGGTAACACTCTCGCCTTATCCAAAATCGTAAGGATTTTATGAAGGTTGAGATCTGTACGATGAGACGACTGCCCGTGCAGCTTTTGGAGGACTTGGCCCGCGCCAAGGGGATCGAGCAAGTCCTTGGAATCACAGCGTCTTGGCTGCCTCGGCTAACGGGTGCCAGCTATGCGCGCATTACCTTTGTGGATGAGGGCCGCACGCTTACGCGCGGGTTTCGGCGCGACGGGCTACCTGACACTATCGACGATCATAGTTCTGTAGGCCCTGGCTCACCATGCCAGCGCGCCCTTGCCTCGGGGCAGCCCATCTCCCTTTTCGGTCACTCACTGTCCGGTGAGCGCGATCCGTCGGTGCGCGCCCTCTACGATCAAGGGTATCGCAATGTCCAATACGTGCCGATGCATGTCGATGCCGACTGCGTTGGCGTGGTATGCGTGGCATTCTTCACCGATCAGCCGATGAAGTGGCAAAACGTGCGGCGGCTCACGGCCGCAGCCGACTGGATCGCGGCGCAAGCGCAATTGATGCAAAAACTGCGCGCCAATACCCGGATGGCGGAGACCGATCCGTTGACCGGGCTCGCCAATCGGGCCCGCCTGATGCGCGTGCTCGGTCGCCCTGAACGGTTGGGCCAGGCCGATCATCGCGGGCATGTGATCGGGGTTCTGCACGTCGATCTTGATCGCTTCAAAGAGGTCAACGACCAATACGGGCATCCGGCCGGCGATGAGCTGTTGCGCAAAGCGGGCGAGGCGATGCGCGCCGCCGTGAGCCCGTCAGATCTGGTGGCGCGGGTCGGGGGCGACGAGTTCATCATCGTGACCCGGTCCGACCCTCAGGGCGAGGCGATTACCGCACTGGCCAAGTTAGTCGCCGACAGGATGGCACTGCCGATGCAGATCATCGGTCGCCGGGTCTGCTGTACCGCGAGCATCGGCCTTGCCCTCGCTGGTCCCGACGACACCTCGGTAGAGCGCCTGATTTCGAACGCTGATCACGCGCTCTACGAGGTCAAGCGGCAGGGGCGCGGCGGGGTATGCCTGTTCACCGAAGCCATGCGTCGCAAAGTCGAAGCGCGCCGCTCCATCTTGCGCGAGTTGACCGATGCCGCTTGCAACGGCAATTTCGAGGCGTTTGCGCAACCGGTGACGCATATCAACAGCGGCAGGATCGACGCTTGCGAGCTTTTGGCGCGCTGGCGCCACCCCAATCGCGGGCTGCTTTCGCCGGAGGATTTTCTCGAGGAGGCACAGCAGGTCGGGCTCTCGCGCGATATCGATTGTATCGTGCGCAAAGCGGGTCTGGAGTTTCTCGCCGCGCGCAAAAAGCTTGGTGAGGCCGCGCCGGTCCTGTCAGTCAATATGTCTGCCGCCAGCTTGACCGACCCTGCGCTTCCCGAAACGCTGTTGTGGGAGGTGCTGGGCAAAGGCCTCACGCCATCCGATCTTGCGCTGGAGGTGAAAGAGGCCGACCTGACGAGCGATGAGGGCGGCGCGATTGAGGCGAACATCGCGTTTCTTGCCGAACTGGGTTTCGCCGTGATGCTCGACGATTTCGGCGTCGGCCATGCCTCGATGCAGCAGATCCGCAGGCTCCGGATCTCAGGGCTCAAACTTGGCCGCTCCCTCACCGATCAAGCGACGGACCCGTGCACGGCGTCGATCCTGCGGGCGATCCTCGCGATGGCGGCGGAACTGGGGCTTTCGGTTACCGCCAAGGGGGTTGGCTCGGCCGACGTGTTGACTGCCCTGCACCGATTGGGGTGCGCCAATGCCCAAGGCCAAGCTATTGCCTCGCCGATGGATCTAGAGACGCTCGGGGACTACCTCAGCGCCCATGCGCAGGCCCCGGCAATCGCGCGGGCTAGTTAGGCGCCACCGGGGGGTCATCCGCTGGCAGCACTGGCGTTGCGCCTTGCGTCGGTGCGGCGGCTTTCGCGAAATGCACGGCCACGGCCTTCATGATGCGCGCGCGCACAGCCGGGCGCTCCATCAGCACTTCATGGCGGGCGCCTTCCAGCACCATCAACCCGCCGCCGCGCCAGCGCCCCATCAATTGCCGAACGGGGCGCGGATCCACCACTGCCTCTTCACCACCGATGAAGGTCAGGGCAGGCGTCGCAGGGGCCTTGCGCGCGCTGAGCACACGACACTCCGATAGCGCCTCGTATAGCCAGTGCAAGCTGGGCCCGCCGAGTTTCAGCTCGGGATGCGCTGCCAGTTGCCGTTGCATGTAATCCCACTCGTCTTCGTCATGGGTGAGCGCGTTGCCCGCAAACGGGCTGTCGCCAGCATAACTCGCAGGGCCCGTGGTTGGCGCGAATTGGTGCGCGAGCCCCACATACCGACTGGCCCAACTAAGCGCCCAGGCAACCGGGCGCAGCACGGGTTTCATGTGCAACCCCCACATCGGCGCGCTGAACACCACCGCTTTCACCGGCAGCGCCTCATGCAACGCGCGCAACCCGATACATCCGCCCATCGAATGCGCCAGCAGGAAAAACGGCTGCGGCAGCGCCTTTTGCTGTACCAACGACACCAGCGCGGCCACGTCCAACTGGTACTCGGCGAAGTCATCCACATGGCCGATGGCCGGTTTGTCGTGGGTCCGAGCAGACAACCCCTGACCGCGCCAATCAATTGCTGCCGCCGCGTAGCCCATCGCGTGCATATCGGCAGCAACCTTGCTGTACTTCTCCAGATACTCGGTGCGACCGGGAAAGATCAGCACGGTCCCGCGCGCGTCTTCCATAGGCCATAGGCCAGCGCGCACCCGCAGCCCGTCAGCCGCTGCAACCCAAAAGGCCCGCGCCTCGGGCCCCTCGGCCACCTCGCTGAAATAGGGCGCGCGCTCGGGCAATTAGGTCAGGACCGAGCCCAGCGCCATCGCCATGCCCATGTCGCCATCAACCGTCAGCTTACCGCCCATGAACGCTTGCGTCGGATCCATATCGCCCGAAAGAATGCCGTGAAACGTGTCGGCGCTGGAGGTTAGCGTCACATCAGCCTCCTCGTCGCCCGCGCGCGCGCCATTGCTGTCGAGCATCACGCTGCCCTCGCCTTCGATCACGAACTTGGCGCTGCCCTCAAAACTGCTGGTGTCCTTCTCGCTCAGAGCCGCGACGGCGGCCTCGATCACTTCGCTCATGTCAATGCTCCTTCAAACGTGAGCCGCGGCGGCCGGTCGGGGCTCGATTTTCCCGCGGGATGAGATATCTTGGCACTTATGAGAAATATCGTTTCTTTCTGCAATTGCGGCATTGCGGCTTTGATGTTGGGTCTTGGCGCTGCCTCCGCCCAAGAGAGCGCGGATGTCGACACAATGCTGTCCGAACTCGCCAATCCCGAGACCAGCAATTGGCGGCAATTGGAACGCCGGATTGAGACCGCGTGGTCAAAGTCCGGTTCGGCGTCGATGGACTTGCTGCTGCAACGGGCCCAAGACGCGATGGCCGATGAGGAATGGGATACCGCGCTTGAGCATCTCACAGCGTTGACTGACCACGCGCCCGACTTTGCTGAAGGCTGGCATGCCCGGGCGACGGTGTTCTTTCACAAAAAGCTCTACGGCCCGGCAATCGATGATATCGGCCGCGCCCTGGCGCTCAACCCGAACCATTACAACGCGCTCACAGGGTTGGCGGTGATGTTTGAGGAGATGGGCCTGGGCCCGCAGGCGCTTGAGATTTACCGCATGGTGCAACAGATGCATCCGCACCGCCCTGAGATCGGACAGGCGCTGATCCGGCTCGAGGCGGCCCATGGCGGCACCACCCTTTGACCGAGCGTTTGGCTGCGAGGTTTCCCTATACTTCGCGGGAAACCTGCTTTAGACGCGCCAAAGACTAGAAACCACAACAGCATGCCGGTATGGCCCCGCGTGAGAGGGCCAGAGCGATCCCGCTTCGTAGCGCCCGCGGCGCACCCGGCACAGGGGCAGTGCGATGACGAGTGCGGCGCAGATCACGGCGGTTCTGGGCCCCACCAATACCGGCAAAACCCATTACGCGATCGAACGCATGCTCGCCTACCGCACCGGCATCATTGGCCTGCCGCTGCGGCTTTTGGCGCGCGAGGTCTACGACCGGATCGTTGCCTTGCGCGGGCCCTCAGTGGTGGCGCTTGTCACCGGCGAGGAGCGGATCGTGCCGCCGCGCACGCAGTATTGGGTTTGCACCACTGAGGCGATGCCCGAAGGCCTGGGTACTGACTTCGTCGCGCTCGATGAGATCCAGCTTTGCGCTGATCCCGAGCGCGGCCATGTGTTCACCGACAGGCTGCTGCACACGCGTGGCCAACACGAAACGCTGCTGCTCGGCGCGGATACCATGCGCAACGCCATCGCGGCCCTCGTGCCGCGCGTGAATTTTCTCAGACGTGAGCGCTTTTCAACGCTGCGCTATGCGGGTTCTCGGAAGATGTCGCGCATGCCAAGCCGCTCGGCTGTCGTCGGCTTTTCCGTCGATCAAGTCTACGCCAACGCCGAACTGATCCGGCGCCAAAAAGGCGGCGCGGCGGTGGTGATGGGCGCGCTCAGCCCGCGCACGCGCAACGCCCAAGTGGCACTCTATCAAAATGGCGATGTCGATTATCTCGTGGCCACTGATGCGATTGGGATGGGCCTCAATCTCGATATCGATCACGTGGCCTTCTCCTCGCTGGCCAAATTCGATGGCCGCCGGATGCGCGCGCTGCAACCCAATGAGTTGGGCCAGATCGCTGGGCGCGCCGGGCGGTTCAAATCCGACGGCACTTTCGGCGTCACCGGTGAGGCGCCCGCGCTGGACGATGGGCTGTCCGACGCCATCGAAAACCATCGCTATGCGCCAATCCGCAAGCTGGTCTGGCGCAACTCCGATCTGGATTTCCGCCGCATCGACACGCTGATCGCCTCGCTCGAAGCCAAGCCTGATGACGAATGGCTGGTGCGCGCCCGCGAGGCCGATGATCTGATGGCCCTGCGCTCGCTGAGCGGGATCGCCGAAGTCGTGGCACGCGCCACCAGCGCCACGGCGGTCAAGCTGCTATGGGATGTCTGCCGCGTGCCTGATTTTCGCGGTATCAGCCATGCCGAGCATGCGGGGCTGCTTGAGCGGATCTTCAGCTTCCTACACGAGCACGGCCGGGTGCAGACCGATTGGCTGGCGGCGCAAGTTCGCCGCATCGACCGCACCGACGGAGAAATCGACACATTGTCGAAGCGATTGGCATATATCCGCACATGGACCTACGTGGCGCAGCGGTCCGATTGGGTCGACGATGTTGACCATTGGCGCGAGACAACCCGCGCTGTAGAAGACCGTCTGTCAGATGCGCTGCATGAGCGGCTGATACAAAGATTTGTGGACCGGCGCACCTCGGTTTTGTTGCGGCGGCTCAAGCAAAAGGAGAGCTTGGTGGCGGAAGTGAACGGCAAGGGCGAAGTGACCGTCGAGGGCCAATTCATTGGTCGGCTTGAGGGTTTTCGCTTCAGTCAGGATAGCGCGGCGACGCCCGATGAAGCCAAGACGCTGCGTCAGGCCTCACTTCAGGCGCTTAAGCCCGAGTTTCATCTGCGCGCCGACCGGTTCTACAACGCGCCCGATACCGAGATCGACTTCACCGACCAAGGCGGCTTGATGTGGGGCGAGCACGCAATCGGCAAGCTCACACCCGGTTCAGACCCGCTCAAGCCCATTGCCCAGGCCTTTGTCGATGACGAGGCGGGCCATGATGTCGCGGCCAAGGTTCAACGCAGGCTGCAGCATTTCATCGACCGCAAAGTGGCCACCTTGTTTGAGCCGCTGATGGATATGTCGCGCGATGAGGCGATGACCGGGCTGGCGCGGGGGTTTGCGTTCCGCTTGGTGGAATCGATGGGCGTGATCCCGCGCGACCAAGTGGCAAGCGACGTCAAAGCCTTGGATCAAGAGAGCCGCGGTCTTTTGCGCAAGCACGGCGTGCGTTTCGGGCAATTCACCATTTTCATGCCGCTGCTGCTCAAGCCCGCGCCGACCCGGCTGCGCTTGGTGCTGTGGTCGCTGGCGCAAAACCTCCAAGAATTCCCCGAAAGCCCGCCGCCCGGCTTGGTCACCATCCCAGCGATGGTCGATGCGCCCGAGGCCTATCACACGGTGTCTGGGTACCGAAAAGCCGGTGAGCGCGCGATCCGCATCGATATGCTTGAGCGGCTCGCCGATCTCTTGCGCGCTGAAGATAGCCGCGGCGGTTTTGAGGCCACCCCCGACATGCTGTCGATCACCGGGATGACGCTCGAGCAATTCGCCGATCTGATGGGCGGTCTGGGCTATAAGGCGGAGCGCGGTGAACGCGAGAAGGCAAAACCCGCCGCAAGCGAGGCCAGCACCGTGCCGGATCAGGCGCCTGAGGCTGAAGGTGAGGCTTCGGGTGAGGCTTCGGGTGAGGCTGGCGATCAAAGCGCTGACACCGTGCCGGATACGGCGAGCACAACGCCCGACGCCGCCGACGCCCCCGCGCCTGAGGCATCGCCGGAGATTGCGACCGAAGCATCGCCTGAGCCAGAAAAAGCCGTCGAGCCCGGCGATGATGCAGTGCCGCCCGCCCAGGATGCGGAACCGGATCAAGCCGAGGCGATAGCGCCAACCGCCGCTGACGAAGCCGCACCCGACACGGCGGACGAGCCCAATGTCGAAGTGTTCTTCACCTTCACCTGGGGTGGCTTCAACAAGCCCCGGCGCGAGGGCGGCAACCGCGCCAACAAGCCCAGGGGCAAACCAAAGGGTAAACCGCAGCGCGGTGGCAAACGCCCGCCGAAAGACGGCGGTAAGAGCCGCAATTTTGAGGCGCGCCCGCCCAAGCCCGACAAGATCGATCCTGACAACCCGTTTGCAGCCGCGTTAATGGGGCTGAAGAACAAGCAGTGAGCGGATCGCCCCGGCCAACAATCCGGCTCGACAAGTGGCTTTGGTTCGCCCGCTTTTTCAAAACCCGCGGCCTCGCAGCCAAGCAGGTTTCCGGCGGACATGTGCGCGTCAACGGCACGCGCGTGGCCAAACCTGCCCATGCAGTCGGCCCGGGTGACACCCTAACGTTCCCGCAAGGAAACCGCATTCGCGTCGCTGAAATTCTCGCCGTAGGCGCGCGCCGGGGCCCGGCACCCGAGGCGCAAGCACTCTACCGGGACGTATCGCCGCAACCAGACCCATCGACGGAGGGCAAGGCGACGCTATATCTTCGCGTAGGCGCGCGACCGACCAAGAAGGATCGGCGCCGCACCGATCAAATGCGGGGTCGTAGCCTTGAATGAGCGCCACGCCACCCTTAACCAAAGAGTGTAAGACACAGCGGACACGGTCATGGCCTACGTCGTCGCCGACAATTGCATTGCTTGTAAGTACACCGACTGCGTCGAGGTGTGCCCAGTCGATTGTTTTTATGAGGGGGAGAACATGCTGGTGATCCACCCTGACGAATGCATCGATTGCGGTGTGTGTGAGCCTGAATGCCCCGCCGAGGCGATCTTCCCCGACACCGAGCCTGACACCGAGAAGTGGGTTGAGTTGAACCGCAAATACGCTGAATTGTGGCCCTCGATCATCGAACAGAAAGATCCGCTGCCTGAAGCGTCCGACCGCGACGGCGAAACCGGCAAGCTTGAAAAGTACTTCTCCGAGGCGCCGGGCGAGGGCAGTTAGGGGCATCCGGTCTCTGTACCGCTGCGTCATTGCCGCGCTTGCCGCCGCAGGCTTTGAATAGGCGTCTTTTTCTGCTATGTACTGATGGCACGATGCGCCTATCCACGCGGTCCCGAACGATTTTGCCGGTCGGGGGCGCTTTTTTGTCGCCCGATGGCTGGCCACTCAGCGGTCACGGGAACAGGAGCAGCGCATGGGGCCCGCGCGGGGCCAGATGGAAGGACGCTGCATGACTAAGACTGATAAATCCGAGTTTCGGCCTGACGATTACGTCGTTTATCCGGCCCATGGTGTGGGCAAGATCGTGTCGATCGAGGAGCAGGAAGTAGCGGGCATCAAGCTCGAACTGTTCGTGATCTCGTTCGAAAAGGACAAGATGACGCTGCGGGTGCCGACCCACAAAGCGGCCGAGGTGGGCATGCGCTCGCTCTCGACACCCGATATCGTCAACCAGGCGATGAAGACGCTCAAGGGCAAGGCGAAGGTGAAGCGCGCCATGTGGTCGCGCCGGGCGCAGGAATACGAACAAAAGATCAATTCCGGCGATCTCATCGCCATCGCCGAAGTGGTGCGCGATCTGCACCGCAACGATGACCAGCGCGAGCAAAGCTATTCTGAGCGCCAGCTTTACGAAGCAGCGCTGGAGCGGCTGACGCGCGAAGTGGCGGCTGTGTCCGGCTCTGACGAGATGGATGCGCAAAAGCAGGTCGATGAGGTGCTGGTCAGCCGCGCCGCCTGAGGCCGCATCAAACCCAATCCAAAAGCGTCGCGGCAAGCGGCGCTTTTTTGTTGCCCGCGGCATACGGCCCGGCCTCTCATCCCAAAGTCACCAACACAGCCAGAACCGCCACTTCCGCCACCTGCTGAACCGCGCCAAGCACATCGCCGGTTTGGCCCTTGATCTTGCGCCAAGCAACTAGCCCGATACACCCCGCGGCCACGGCTGCTGCCAGCGCGGCGGCGGGCCCGGCCCATCCGGCCAGCCCAAACGCCAATCCAACCGCAAGAATGCCGCCAACCGCCACATGCCGCCAAGCCGGGCGCCCAACCAATCGGCTGAGGCCGTCAGCCCGCGCTGGCGGCAAGACGCGCATCACCGCCGCCATCGGGGCCCGAGACAGCACCGCCGCTGCGATGATCGCCCCCCAAGCGCCCGCCTCAACCAAATAGCCAAGCGCCAGCCAGCGAAACCCAAAGCAAAGGATTAACGCCGACACCCCGTAGCTGCCGATGCGGCTGTCTCGCATGATCTCGAGCCGGGTATCGGTGTCGCGTCCGCCCCAAAAGCCATCGGCGATATCAGCCAAACCGTCTTCATGCAGCGCCCCGGTTAAAACCACCGCAAGGGCGAGCGTGACACCTGCCGCCAGGCCACTGGGCAAGCCGATGGCGACCGCCAGCGCGCCGCCGCCTGCTGCAATCGCGCCGACCACAAGCCCCGCCACCGGCCAGGCCCATGCCGCCTCACGACCGCGCGGCGTGCCGGACCACGCAATCGGCACCCTCGTGAGCAGCATCAGCGCCGCGGCCACATCGCCAAGCTGGATCAATCCGCGCATGCATGCATCCCCTTGCGTCGCGTCGGCCAAAACTGCACATCCCGCCTGTCGGTACCGGCTCGCCAAAGCCACTGCAATGAAAGACGCCCATGTCGCATCCATGCCCTTCTGATCTCGCCGGTTTTCGTGCCGCCCTAACCGCGCTGCCCGGCCCTGATTTAGCCGCGCGCGAGGCCGCCGAGGCGCGCAACGGCCAGCTGACCAAACCCCCCGGCGCGCTTGGCCGCCTGGAAGACTTGGCGCTGTGGTATTGCGGGTGGCGGCAAAACCCGCGGGCGCAGATCGAAGCTCCGCAGATCATCATCTTCGCCGCCAACCACGGTGTCGCCGCCAGGGGGGTGAGCGCATTTCCCGCGGAGGTGACGGCGCAGATGGTGATCAACTTTGAAACCGGCGGCGCAGCAATCAATCAGCTTGCGCGCGCGGCTGGCGCCTCCATTGACGTCCATGCCTTGGCGCTCGATACGCCGACCGCTGACTTCACCGTCGCGCCGGCAATGGATGAAGCCGCGCTCTACGATGCCTTGGCGCAGGGATGGCGGGCGGTGTCAGACGCGGCGGACCTCTTGGTGCTGGGTGAGATGGGCATCGGCAACACCACTGCCGCGGCGGCAATATCGGCGGCTTTGTTTGGGGGCGACAGCGCCGTTTGGGTAGGGCGCGGCACCGGCGTCGATGATGCAGGGCTGGCGCGCAAAGCCCAGGCGGTGGATGCCGGTCTTACCCGCCACCGCGACCAATTCGATGACCCGCTCGCGGTGCTGGGCTGCCTCGGCGGGCGCGAAGTCGCGGCGATGACCGGCGCAATCCTCGCGGCGCGGCATGCCCGCATCCCGGTGATCCTCGACGGTTTCATCTGTTGCGCGGCGGCGGCGATCCTGCATCGAGCGACGCCTGACGCGCTAAGCCATTGCGTCGCGGGCCACCGTTCCGCCGAAGCGGCGCATGACCGCCTGCTCGACGCTTTGGGCCTCGACCCGCTGCTTGATCTGGGCCTGCGACTTGGCGAGGGCTCGGGCGCGGCGCTGGCGATACCGGTGCTCAAAGCGGCCCTCGCCTGTCACTCGGGCATGGCCACTTTCGCGGAGGCAGGCGTGGCGGACGGCGGCTAAACGGCTTAGCTCACCGCGCGCTTAGGCGGCGGGCTATCCTCGTCGCGGGCGGCGTCGGCCTCATCAAACTGACGTTGAAGGGCCGCTTCCAAATCGTTGTTGAGCGCGTGGGTCCGGGCCAGGTATTCGGGGTTTTGATCAATCGGCACCCCCGGCTTCCAAACCTCCGCCAATTCGCGAAGCGCGTCTCGATCGACCTTGTAAAAGGTACGCTCGAGCGCGGCGGCTTCGAACTCGGTCAAGCCCATATTCTCAAGCACATAGCGACCCGCGCGCAGGCTTGAATCGAACAATTCGCGGACAATGTCGTCGGCCCCGGCACGATAAAGCTGGAACACATGCACCCGGTCTTTTGCCCGCGCGACAATATGGAGATCGTTGCGTTGACGCCGCGCCATGCGCACCAGCCGCACCGCCGCCTCGCGGTCATCGAGGGCCACCACAAGGACATGGGCCTGCTCAAGCCCGGCCGCATGCATGATTTCGGGGCGCGTCGGATCGCCGTAAAACCCCTTAAAGCCGAATTTCCGCAGCGTTTGGATCGTCGCCAGATTGTTGTCGAGCACCGTCGTTTTGAATCCCGACATCTGCACCACGCGGTTCACCGTTTGGCCGAAGCGGCCCATCCCAGCGATGATAATCGAGCCTTGCGGGTCGATCGCATCCTCGCCCGAAAGCACCGGCACCTCGGCGATGCGCTTGGCGATCCACTCGTAGATGATGAAAGCCAGCGGTGTCAGCAACATCGACAGCGCCACGATCAGCAGCGCGCGCGCCGCAATATCAGGCGGCAGCACCGCTTGCTGCGCCGAGAACGCGATGAGCACGAAGCCAAATTCACCGGCCTGGGCCAGACCCAAGGTGAAAAGCCATTGATCGCGCCCGCGCAGGCGAAAGGCGCGCGCCAACCCGTAGAGCACCGCCCCTTTTAACGCCATCATCACCAGAGTGAGCGCCAGGATTGTCATCGGTTCGGCCAACAGCAGGCGTATGTTCATGCCGGCGCCCACGGTGATGAAGAACAGGCCCAACAGCATCGATTTGAACGGCTCGATGCTGGTCTCCAACTCGTGGCGGAACTCGGAATTGGCCAACAGCACGCCCGCCAAGAAGGTGCCGAGCGCGGGGGAAAGGCCCACGAGCGTCATCAAGAAGGCGATGCTGATGACGATCAAGAGGGCGAAAGCGGTGTGCAATTCGCGCAGCCGGGCGGTGTGGATGTAGTGGAACAGGGGCCGGATCAGGTAAATCCCCACCAACACGACCGCGCCGATCGCCGATAGCGTCACCAGCGTGGCGCCCCACCCGGGCAAGCCCGCCACCAGCGACAGCGCCTCGTGAGCATGGGCGTCGTCGCCCCCGGCATGGCTTGGGCTTGAGCTTGGCCGGTTCACTGACCCGTCGGGGTTCAGAAACACCGGCACCGCACTGCCCAGAAGTGGCACCAAGACGAGCATCGGGATGATCGCGATATCTTGCGTCAGGAGCACCGCGAAAGCCGAGCGGCCGCCACCTGTTCGCATCAGGTTCTTTTCATTGAGGGTTTGCAGAACGATTGCGGTCGACGACAGCGCGAAGATCATGCCCAGCGCGACCGCCAACCCAAACCCTTGCCCCAGCAACAGCGACGCCGCCGCGATCAGCGTCATCGTAATCAGGATCTGCCCCACGCCGAGCCCGACCAGTCGGTGGCGCATATCCCAAAGCGCGCGAGGGTCCAATTCCAGGCCGATCAGAAACAGCATCAACACGACGCCAAATTCCGAAAAGTGCTGCAGGTTCTCCGTCTCGCCCACAAGGCCCAGGAGCGGCCCGATCACCAGGCCCGCCACCAGGTAGCCCAGCACCGAGCCCAGCCCCAACCGGGCTGCGAGCGGCACGGCTATCACCGTGGCAGCCAGAAAAATCGTGCCTTGGAATAGAAACGTGTCCACGGCTTAACCGACCGTATGGCGATGTCTGTCGATACTAAGTGTGTAGCATACGCGTTTGTTTAAACAACGGGTGTCAAAGGCAAATCGCCCAATTCACACCGCGTGGCCGCGGATTTCGTGGCTGAGCGCTTCAATTTCGCTCAAATGATCCCGAATACGCTGCTGAAATCCGCTTAACTCGCCAATGATGTCGGTGAGGCTCTCCTGACCGCTCGACAGGAGCGCGCCCTCAATCTTGCACATCACCCGCGTCGTCGACAGGCCGAGCATATGGCGGTTCATCTTTTTGCAGGCGTCTAAAATGCGCCGCGACTCGTCGGCCAGGCGCGAGCGGCCTTCGCGGGATTGATCGTCATAATGGCGGGAAACCACGGCCAAACGCTCTCGTTCATCACCCAAGTCAATCTCGGGCGATTGGCCCCGCTCCCATTCCAATTGTTCCGCGCATTCCTGCGTAATCCGAGAGACCGATTGTAGAAAAACACTGTCGGTCACGGTACTGCCGATCTTGGAGAAATTGCTGTTCTCGCCGACAACATTGGTTTCAAACCACGAAGACATATCCCGCGACATGCCGCCGTAATTGGTCGACAGCGTCGAGATCGGCCCGCCATTGGGTTCGAGCCGCGACGCGATAACCCGAAAGTTGATCGGAATAATCTCGGTCATCTCGAATTCGCTGATCAAGCGTTCAGTCTGCCGCGTGAGGTCAGCAGCAGCGCGGCGCATATCCGCGAACCCTTGGATCGCGGTTAACGGCTCGCGCCCAAGGCTGGCGTTGCGCGCTACCAATTCCTCTGACATCGCTTGGGTCATAAAGGTTTGATAATCCTCGAAACCTTGCTTTTCGAACTGCTCCTCCAGCCAGCGCGCGCTGGCCGCAGGCTCCCAACGATGCTGTTTTTCGAGCGACAATAACTCAGCATAAAGCGCCTTGATCGACGTCAACCGGTCGCTGACCGGCTTGACCCGCGCCGACATGTAGCCGCCCTCGCAGGGCAACACGATGGCGAACACCCAGTAAAAGCCACCGTCCTTCGTGCGGTTCTTGATGTAGGCGCCGACCGTTTTGCCCGCTTTGAGCCGGTTCCAGAAAATCTCAAAAACGCCGCGCGGCATGTCGGCGTGACGCAAGATCTTTTGCGGTGCGCCGATCAAATCAGACCAATCATAGCCCGAGATCCGCCGGAATACCGCGTTGCCCGCCTGGATCACACCGCGCTTGTCAGTGCGCGAATAGATCACCTCGCCAATCTTGAATTGCGCTTCGCCACCGCGCGGCGTTGCCTTCACGGCCACATCGTCCAAACTCATCGCGCCATCTCCGCCAGTCTGCGGGAGGCTATAATCCAAGCCTGTTTCGATAGGATTAAGACGGTCTCATGTGGGCAGCGGCGCGTCGAGTTTGACGTGATCCATCACGATTTGGCTGTGCACGCGCGCGACACCGGGATGCGCCAGCAGCACCTGATGCAGCAGCGTGTGTAGCGCCGGGAGGTCTTCGCAATACACGCGAAGCAGGTAATCCGCCTCGCCGGTCAGGGTCCAAGCGCTCACAATCTCCGGCCTCAGGCGCATGGTGCGCACCAGGCCCTTGACCGCATCGGGCGCGTGCGACGCCATCTGCACCTGCACAAAAGCCTGTACTTTCAGACCGAGCCGCGCCGGGTCGAGCCGCGCCGTGTAGCTTTCAATAAACCCCGCCTGTTCAAGCCGCTGTCGCCTCCGTCCGGCTTGGCTGGCGCTGAGACCTAGGCGCGCGCCCAGTGCCTCAGCGGTGGATTGGGCGTCATCCTGTAACGCCGACAAAAGGCGCTTATCCGTCTCATCGAGATCCATGCGGGTATCTTGCACGCAACTGCGTCTTCGCGTCAACGCAGCGCAAGAAAGCGTCTTTTCCCGCTTAAGGCACGCAGCATACGATTCTTTGAGAGCGAACGGCCCTCGGCACACCAAAACGCAGAGTGCTAACCAGCAAAGGGCGAAAGGCCCTAGCCGCCTCACCGAATTGGATTAGCCGTTGGGAAGTTCCAGGGTGATGGTGCGTCCGCCGCGCACATATCGCAACGCCGTATCGCCAATCGCCACCACCCGGCCACGATCCACCGTGTCTCCCACTTGCACTTTCACGTAACGACCCGAAGACAAGCGTACAAGCGCACGCCGGTCTTCTGCCGACCCGTAAACGCCAATCAGGTTCACGCGGTTGAGCCGCAATGCGTTTTCCTCAGTCGCCGCCGATGACACTTCGGCGGTGGTGGGAATGTTAGGCACATTGATCGTGACATTGTCGCCAGGCCCGCTTGACGGTGGCGCCACCGCATTCGCTTCCGCCAAAGCGCTGTCCACGAGCGCGCCATCGACTGTTTCGCCGCCGCCCGTGGCCTCGGCCTCGGCCTCGGGCTCAGGCGGCACAAGACCAGCCGGACGGTTGGGCGGGGTCAGCGACGCCGTTACCGCCAGTTCGGTCGCGCTGTCTTCATCTTCGGCCACCGTCTCCGCGTCAGGGCTTGGCAGCGCATCGGCGTCGAGCGCGCTGAGATCGGTGGCGCCGGGCGTGGTGTCACCGACTGTCGGCACCACGCTATCGGGGCTAACCCCGGTCTCGCCCGACAGCGCCGCCACGCCAACAGAACCGGGCGGCACGTCACCATCGGGGGTGAGGCTCGCCACCTGCACACCAGTTTCAGGATCGGCGTCAGGATCGACATCGGCCTCAGCCTCGGCCACGGCTTCGATGCCGTTTGGACGCAAGGTGGGCCGGCGCTCAGCCAGTTCATCGAGCGTCAGACCGCTAAAGCGCACCCGCTCCTCGGCTTCAGCCACTTCACCGGCATCGAGGAGGGCAGCAAGACCGGCCTCGGTGTCGACAAGATCAAAGTTGTCTTCGATATCGGGAGTGGCATCGCCGTCCGCGCTTGCCACATCGCTTTCGCCTTCAGGCGTGTCACTATCGGGGCCAGGCACCGCGCGCGCGTCATCTTCCGGCGCATTGTTTGGCCGCACCGGCGGCACGATAGCAGGCGCGCCGGGATACACCAGCACACCACCCGGCGACAGCGCCCCTTCCGGCGTCGGTCGCACCAGACCGCGCTCATCCAAGTCAAACGTATAGTCCAGCGGCAACGGCGGCACGAGACCGCGCAGGACACCGGGGGAAAGATCAAAATCCTCCGCCGACGCGAGCCCGCGCGGCTTTGGATCGCTGAGCGCAAGGTCAGCTTCCGAGGTGACCAACTCGCTTAGCCGGTCTGAAGAGGGGCTCGTCAACCGGGGCGGCGCCAGCACCGAGATACCCGTGCGCTCATAGAAGGCCAGCGCCTCATCCTCGGTGGGCGGCGGCTCTAGACCCGGGCGCACCAGCAGCGGCGCCTCTACGCCGACCTGCGGGAAGGCCTCGGGCGCGCTGGGATCGGGCAAGCGCACTAATTCCATCGTCCCGGGCGCGGCGCTGCTCTCAGGCAAGCCGCCTGCTTCACCAGGCGCGCTGTTGAGCGCCGGCTGTGCGGGGCCCGAAGTGGCGATGTCGCCCTCTGGCCCGGGTGCCGCGTCGGGCGCCGCATCTGTGTTGGGCGGCGGCGCGGCGACCAAATCCGTATCGAGGGGGGCTGGCGGTGCTTCCGGTGCCACTGGCGGTGTCAGCGTCAGCGCAAGCTCAACAGGCTCATCCCCCGCGCCTGGCAGGTCTGGCACCCCGACGTCATCGCCATCGGCCAGCACATCGGGCAAGGCTCCTTCGGCATTTGGCGTAAGCACCTCGTCGACTGTGCCTGGCTCGGGTTGGCCCGGCACCGGAGGCGCATCGACAGCACCGGGTTGCAAATCGGTCACCGCGAGCCCTGGCAACGGCACCGACGGCGCCGCGTCATCGCCCACGCCGCTTTCAACCGCACCGCTCTCCACACCAGCGACAGCACCCGCGCCATCACCCGGCAAAATAAGCGGCGGCGGCTCCGCGATCTCTGTGACCTCCGCGCCCGAGCCAATCCCGAACAAATCGTCGGATGCCCGGTTCAACCAATATGTGGAGAAGAGCGCGATAGCGATCAGCGCAACCACGACACCAGCGGTGATGAACGGCCCAAACGAGCGCGAGCGCTCCCGCGACGAAGGCTGTGCTGACGCGCCAAACGTGGCGAGCCCGTCTTTCGGTGTGGCTTTTGCCGTGTCAGGCGCTTGGCCGGGCGCTTTGGCCTGCTGCGCAATCGCGACTTTGGCCCGCGGCACCAGTTTTGGCTTCGGCAGTGTTGGCGCATCGGGGTTTGCGAGCAATGTCGACTTGCCCAAAGCCGTGCTCGCCGCCGCATCTTTTGCAGGCGCCGCGTCAGGGGCCGGCGCCGCGCCGTCACCCGCCCAGACGCCCAGCGTGCGGCTTTTAATCCGCGCCAACGCCTCAGAAAGCTTGATCCCGCCGCCCTGGCTGCGTTTGGCCTTGAACGAGGTATCGCCCGCCGCCAGGGCCGCCTCGCGCGCGGTATCGAGATGCGGCTCGGCTGTATGCGCGACATCGCGGCCGTTAGGGAGCGGCGTCGAAAGCCGGTCAGAGGGGGCAGCACCGTTAAGCCGCGACACCGGCGGCGCATTACCGCCCCGCGCTGTAATCGGGGGCAGCGCCTCGGCACCATTGCGGGGCGACGACAATCGCGGCGGCAGATCCGCCATCTTCGGCAGCGAGGCATCCACCTGCGCCGGTTCCGGCGGCGGCAAATCCTCAATCGCCACCTTGGTTGCTTTGGGCTGCAGCTTTGGCGTCTCGGGCGCGGCGCGCTTGGTGACGAACGACACGGGATCGCCGTGGTTTTCGGGCGCGGTCTCAGGTCCCGTCTCAGGGCTCACGCTTGCCTCAGCGCCCTCATCCTCACGGCCAGTACCGTCAGGGCCCGCATCCTCACTGTGGCCGTGACCATTCACAGCGTGACCGTTAAGCCCGGCATCCCCGGCATGACCGTTAACATGCGGTCCCGATGCGATCACATCGCCCAGCTGACCGACAATCGTGATCCGCCGCGTATCGCGCTCTACATTCGCCTCATCGCCATGCAGGCGCTTGGCATGATCGGTGAGCCCAAAAAACGGCTCGCCTTCAAAGGCGCCGTTGGGCGGGATCGCGACGAACGACACCGGGTTAAAGCGGTAGCTGGCAGCGAATTGTTCGGCTTCGGCCATCGTGCTGCGCGCGACCACCGCCACCTGCACCAGATCTTTATCCTTGGCGTGCCAGTCAAACGCCATCTCATCGGGGTGGTAGCCGGTCTTCTGCGCGAGCGCAGCTTCGATCTGTACGACGCGCTCAGCCCGGGTGGGGCCCGGCGCCTCCACGTCGAGATACTGGATCTGCGAGTTGGGAATAACCAGCTTGGTGCTGAGCCCCTGCGCGTCGAGATCCGCCGCGGTGCGCCGCAAGACGACCAACTCGTCCATCAGGGTCGGGGATTCTAACGGCACATCGCCCACGCTTAGCCAGCCGGATTGAGCCCGGTGCAGAAGGCTGATCCCGTCATGGGAAAGATTGAGGGCGAAACTCGGTTTCATCTAGCCGATTTATAGCCACAGGGACACGTGCACGGGAGTCAAAGCCCGCCACCCTTCAGCCCTATAGCAACAAACCGCCGAGCGAAAGTAAATCGCCCGAACGACGGCGCGCTTGGCCGCGTCAAAATCCGCAAAATCGGTTGCCCAGCGCCTTAGCCAGCCCACCAATATCCGAGAGGCGCCCCCTTTTCCCCAGTGCTGAGATCAGGGATTACACCGGTATTCGCGGCAAATTGAGCCCGAAACCTTATGAAATACTTAACGACGTCAAGGATTGTTGCCAAATCGTTTAACAATCGACGCGTGTGCGGGGTTGGTCCTCTGGGGCGCGGCGTTGGCAGATCGGAAACGCTGTGTCCACAAAGCGGCTAGAATACCGCCGCCCTCTGACACCGCGGCACGTACGGCACCCCAGAGCGCTAACCAGATCACCCGGCCCGCATCCCCGGCCGGTGTTAATGTCTTGCGTCACTGTCCGGCGGCAACCACCTGGCGTTATCGCGAAAGCAGCCGCACCCGCAACGAAATGTGTCAACACGACGGCAAAGACCTGCCGAGCGAAAACGTTAATCCGCTGGACGCGCCCTGTCTCGGCGGTATTTTGAGGCCAGTAAAACAAGAGCAGAAGGCGGTCTTCGATGTCCTTTTCACGTCCCCTATTGTTGGCTTCAGCGGCGCTCGTCGCGCTCGCAGCCTGCACGCCGACCGATCAAGTCACCAACGATCCCAACCAACGCACCCGGGAAGGCGCGCTGCTGGGCGGGCTCTTGGGCGCGGTCACCGGGGTTGCGGTTGGCGATAACTCGCGGGAACGGCGTCGCGGCGCTATCATCGGTGGCGTGCTAGGCGCTGGCGTCGGTGCAGGCATCGGCTACAGCCTTGATCAGCAGGCCGCCGAGCTTCAGCGCGATTTCGACAACGGCCGCATCCAGATCATCAATCAGGGTAACTCGCTGTTGGTGCGCATGCCCGACGATATCCTATTTGATATCGACAGCGCTGCCGTGAAACCGTCGCTCCAAGCCGATCTGCAGGTGCTCGCGCAAAGCCTTCAGCGCTACCCAGGCTCCACGGTGCAAATCGTCGGCCATACCGACAATACCGGCACAGCGTCGTACAACCAGGATCTGTCGGTGCGCCGCGCCAATTCGGTGCGCTCGGTGTTGATCTCGGCTGGTGTCCCGGGTGGGCGGATCGCAGCATTCGGCCAGGGGGAGAACGCGCCGATCGCCGACAACCTCACCGATGCGGGCCGCGCCCAGAACCGCCGCGTCGATATCACGATCATCCCCAACGAGAGCTAAGCCTAAGCGCTTTGTCTTAAGCACTTGCCTGATGGGTCCGGCGCTGCATTGCGCACCGGGCTCAAACGGCGTGGCGCATCTCAGGTTTGTGAGAATCGCCATGGCTCCGGATGAGTCGCACGGGCTGAAATCGCGGTGCTTTCAGGCCAACCGGCTGGGCAGAGCGGGCCAAATCGGGCGCAGGTCGAGGCAAAGCGATGCAGCCGTCAATCAGCGGCGCAGAAAAATCTCAACGGCTCTTCTGCTTAAGGTCTTTCCGTAAGATACTGTTATTGGGAATAAATTTGGCATTGTCATTGGATAACAGTGCGCCTGTCATTCCTTGACGGGTTGCTGTCATTGCCTGTCGTGGCCGGTCTGGGCTCAATCGGGTCATCGGCACAACGCCACACCGGCAGCGCCCAACACAGACACGATGCACAGACACGGACAAGGAAACGAACACACAGCCACCGGCGGCAACACAGACAAACGATTTAATAACCAAGTCCCTCTACACAAAACCCACAACAGAAAGACATTTCGATGACCCGCAGCCCCGCACCCCGCCACGACCAAGACGCTGACATTACCGCAGCAGCCAGGTCGACCCCTCTGGCGGAGCGGCGCATTTTCCAAAGCCAACCGCACAGCACAGGATACAGATTTACCGATTGGGCGAGCATCTAAGCCACTCGCCATTCTCCGGGCAGGACGTCAATTTTTCGCTCCTTCCTCCCGCGCCTGCCCGGGGCCGAATTCTCGCACCAAGCATATTTCGCGACGGTGCCCCGCAATTGAAGAAGACCTTTTGAGCAGCCAACCCGGTCCGAACAGGGCCGGGTTTTTTCTTGCGCAGGCTCGGTTTCACCAGCGGTGGATTAGCCCATCAAGCTTCGCAAAATCGGGGCTAGGCTAACGACAGACGCGCTTACGCCGCGCCAAGCTGCTCCATCACATCGTCGGATACTTCGAAATTCGCGGTCACCCGCTGAATGTCGTCGTCATCCTCCAACGCCTCGATCAGCCGCATCAGCTTTTGCGCGCCGTCCAGATCCAACTCAGTCGTGGTGGTCGGCTTCCAGATCAGCTTGGTCGCCTCGGATTCACCGAGCGCCCCCTCCAACGCTGTCGCCACTTCATTGAGATCAGTGTCGGCGCAATAAATGATGTGCCCGTCCTCGGATGACTCGACGTCCTCCGCGCCCGCCTCAATCGCCGCTTCCATCACCGCATCGGCATCGCCCGCAGCAACCCCATAGCTCACTTCACCCTTGCGCTCGAACATGAACGCAACCGAGCCGGTTTCACCCAGATTGCCGCCATTTTTGCCGAACGTAGAGCGCACCACCGACGCCGTGCGATTGCGATTATCGGTCATCGCCTCGACGATCACCGCAACGCCGCCGGGGCCATAGCCCTCGTAGCGGATTTCTTCATAGGCATCGCCCTCGCCGCCCATCGCCTTCTTAATCGCGCGCTCGATATTGTCCTTGGGCATCGACTGGCCCTTGGCCTCTTTCACCGCCAGGCGCAGACGCGGGTTTTTGTCGGGATCGGGGTCGCCCATTTTCGCCGCGACGGTGATCTCCTTGGACAACTTCGAGAACAGTTTTGAGCGCGCCGCGTCCTGGCGTCCTTTGCGGTGCTGGATGTTTGCCCATTTAGAATGGCCGGCCATGCGCTCTCTCCGTCTGTTCGGGTGTGGCGCGCGTTTTTAAGGCGCCACGCCCAGCCGATCAAGCCCTTGGGAATGACGCACCGCGATCTAAGCTGCGGGTGCGATTTCGACGCTGCCCATCACGTCGGGCGTCTGCACATCGACATCGGGGAGAGCCGCGATCAAGGCATCCGCCGATTGCTCGAGCAAGGGGAACGTCTTGTAATGGCACGGGATCAGCGTCTTGAATTTGAAAAACCGCTTCGCCGCATAGGCCGCGCGCGTCATATCCATGGTGAAGTGGCCGCCTGCGCAGATCAGCCCGATGTCAGGGCGGTGCAGATCATGAAGGATTTCCATATCCACCGTCACATCGGTGTCACCGCTGGCATAGATCACATGGCCCTCGCCAGCGATCATAAAGCCCGCCTCGCCGCCTGCGTAAATCGGCCCGTCGGGCCCCGCGATCGAGGAGGAATGCACGGCGTTCACCATCGTCACCCGGACATTGCCCAAGGCCACACTCCCGCCCTTGTTAAAGCCGATCACCGATACCCCGCTGGTCGCCTCCCAATGGGTCATGAGGTCGTAAATCCCCACCAGCGGCACACCCAGCTCCTGGGCCAGCGCAACCGCGTCACCGCTATGGTCGCCATGGCCGTGGGTGATCAGAATGTGGGTGGCCCCAGCAATAGCAGCCGCGCGCTGATCGTCGGGGAACACCGGATTGCCGGTAAACCATGGATCGAGTAGCAAGATCTGGTCCTCGATTTCGATGCGAAACCCTGAATGGCCAAGCCACGTGATCTTCATGCGCGCGTCCTCTATTCTGACGCCGATACGATATCAGCCGTGGAGCGATAGTCGATGGATCCCGCCCAACAAATCGATGCCTATTGTGAGCGGGTGGGGCCTGAGCTTTGGGCCGAGCCGCTCAACGCGCTGACCAATGGGGCGTTTCTGATCGCCGCGCTGATCATGGTCTGGCGCCTGCGCGGCTCGGGGCTCACGTTAGGCTATGCCATGGCGGCGGCGCTGGCGCTCATCGGCGTGACCTCGGGCGCATGGCATATCTGGGCGCTTAGCTGGACTGGCGCGGCGGACGTGCTGTCGATCCTGGTGTTCATCCTCCTCTATCTATGGGCGTCGAACCGATACTTTTGGGAATTGTCACCGCTTTGGGCCGGGCTCGGCGTGCTCGCCTTCTTTCCCTACGCCGCGGCCATGGGCTGGGTGATTGCGCGGTTGCCGTTCTTCCAGATCTCCGGTCTCTACTGGGCGGTCGCGCTGCTGATCGGCGTCACCGGCTGGGCGCTGCGCCACCGAAGCCCCGAGACCGCGCGCAACCTCGGCATCGGCGCGACGATCCTCACGGTCTCGATCACAGCGCGCAGCCTCGATGAGCCGTTGTGCAGCGTCTTGCCCATCGGGACGCATTTCATCTGGCATGTGTTGAACGGCATCATGCTGGGCTGGATGATAGAGACCTACCGCCGTCACCGCCTTCGGGGGCAAAGCGCAATCTGAAATGCCTTGCGGTCCTGGATCGTGACCGCTCAGATCGCGCACTAGACCCGCCAGGCCAGGATGCGCCGTTCGATCCACCCGATCGCCGCGCTTACCGTGACCCCCAGAACCGACAGGATCACCACACCGGCAAAGAGCCGCTCCAAATCGTAAAGCGACCCAGCTTCGAGGATGTAGGCGCCGATGCCAAACTCCGCGCCAAGCATTTCCGCCGCCACCAGCAGGATGATCGCGATCGCCAGGCTGATGCGCAGGCCCGACAAGATCCCGGGCATCGCCCCGGGCAATACGATCTTGCGGACGATAGACCACCACGACAGGCCAAAGCTCTGACCCATGCGGATCAGCGTGCGGTCCACATTGTCGACCGCGCCGTAGGTGGCCACCACTGTGGGGGTGAAGGTGCCGAACGCGATCAACGCGTATTTCGAGCCCTCGCCGATGCCGAACCAGATCACAAACAGCGGCAGCAGCGCGATCTTCGGGATCGGGAAAATCGCCGCTACCAGCGGCACCAAGCCCGAGCGTATATAGGAAAACAGCCCGATCACCACGCCCAACGCAACGCCCAGGCTGACCCCGATTGCGGCACCCACCGCGAGCCGTGACAGCGACGGGGCCAAATGTTTGAACAGCATGCCGCTGTCGTAAAGCTCACGAAACGTGGCCAAAACATCGGAGGGTCGCGGCAGTGTGAGCGCCGAGATCCACCCGGCCTGGGTACCCCATTCCGCCAACGCGATCAGCGCCACGAACACCGCCGCGCCAACCCACCGCCGCGGGCTCGGCGCGAAGCCACCACCGCGAAACGGCACCGACCGGCTCGGCCGCGCGTCAAACATGCAAAAGCTCCGCATCGGCCGCGCGGGCCTCATCGCGCATCAGCTGCCACAAATGCGCCTGATACTGTTCCAAGGCCGCATGGCCAGGCCCGCGCGCTTCAAGCGGCACGTCTATTTCAACGATTTCACGGATCTGCCCAGGCCGCCGCGACAGCACCACGATGCGATGCCCGAGCCGCACCGCCTCAGCCAAATTGTGGGTGACGTAGACAGCAGTGAAGGGCTGGCGCGCCCAAAGGCCCACCAAATCGTCCATCAGCAATTCTCGCGTTTGCGCGTCGAGGGCGGATAGCGGCTCATCCATCAGCATCACCGCAGGCCGCACCGCCAACGCCCGCGCGATCGCCACCCGCTGCTTCATGCCGCCCGACAATTGCTTGGGCAACGCGTCGGCAAAGTCGCTGAGCTTGGTGCGCGCCAGCACATCGGCGATCACGTCGCGCATAATCGCGCGGTCAAGGCCGTGGTCTTCCAGCACCAGCGAGATGTTACCCGACACACTCCGCCAGGGCAGCAGCGCGAAGTCTTGAAAGATGTAGGTTAGCGGGTTGAGGCAGCCCTCGGGCGGCGCGCCCATCTGCAAAACCTGCCCCGCACCCGGACGCTCCAGCCCGCCGATAAAGCGCAACAGCGTGGACTTGCCACAACCCGACGGGCCAACGATGCACACGATCTGCCCCTTGGCGATATCCAAATCGATGCCGCGCAACACCTCAAAGTCGCCATAGGTGTGGCTGATCCCCTCTAGGCGAAGGTCCATCGCGCGGCCTCCTGATCGCGGCGCGGGGCGAGCAAGCCGCCGCCGCGCCCTGTTCCGTTATGCGCCTAGAATATCGACATAAGACTGATCGACCAGTTGATCGATGCTGATATCGGCATCCACCAGCCCTTCCGACTGGAACCAGCTGAGCTGATCCTGCACCGACGCCAGGTTGAGCGCCGCGCCCGCGTTCAGACGCATCGTGCCGTTGATGATCGAAGGCGCTGCCTTGTCGCGCGGGCGGTCGGTGTAGACGTATTTATGGATCAGATCGACCATCTCGTCTTCGCTCGCGGTCTTGTCGATCATCGCCGCGGCGTAATCGTCGACCCCTTTGGCGAAGCCCGCCAGGAAGCTCTCGGTCAGGCCGCGCTCATCCGCGGCGTTCTTGGCCGAAGTAAACACCGTGGTGACCTGATAATCGGGCAGGTAATCGGCCACGTTGGCGATGATATGCACCGCGCCCGAGCCCGCGAGCGGCTTGGCGATATGGGGCACAATCGACCAAGCATCCACTTGGCCCGATTTCATCGCGCCGATGATCGCGCCCACCTTCTGCAGCGGCGTGAACGACAGCGAGATACCTTCGGCCTCGGCCATTTTCGAGCCCATATAGTGGAACGACGAGCCCGCCTGCGTCACCGCATACTTTTTGCCATCGAGGCCCGAAGGCGCGGTGATCCCGGCCTGAAACGCCGCGTCCGATACCAGGTATTTCTGACCGTCGATGCCCGGCTCTTCACTGAGCGCACCGCCGATCACCTTGATCGCGCCCTTGTCGGCTAGGTTGATCAGACCGCCGGAGATCGCTGTCACCGCATAATCGATATCGCCCGAGGCAATCGCCACCGCCATCGGCTGCGCAGCCTGAAAGAACTCAAACTCCACATCGACGCCGGCCTCGGCGAAATAGCCGCGCTCAAACGCAATGAAGCTGCCGGAATGCGAGGTGAAGCGTAGCGCACCCACCTTGATCGCCTTGTTCATCGCAAGGGCCGGGCTCGCCAAGGCCGAAGCGCTGGCCGCCCCGATAAGAGAAAGGGTTTGTCTGCGGTTCAGTCTGGTCATCTTAAATCCTCCCTGACCTTTTTTAGCGTTCGTTTTGTTATTGATTTGCCGCGCAGTCTAACCCGAGCCACCACAGATGCCCAGCATGCGCGGTGGCCCGAACCGCGGCCGCCCTTGAGACCCAACCGATCTGCGCCTATCTCCGCCCAAACCACCGCTATAAGGACGCGCCGATGCTCTCGTTCCCTCGCCCCCTCTTCGACGCCAACGCCACCGGAGGCAAAGACCTCGGCAAGCTGCCGGAATGGGATCTGAGCGATCTCTACGCCGGGCCCGATGCCGCCGAGTTGGCCGCCGATATGGAGTGGCTCGAAGGCGAGTGCGCGGCTTTTGCGGCGGATTACGAGGGCAAGCTGGAAACGCTTGACGCGGCGGCGATGCTAACCTGCGTAGAGCGCAACGAAAAGATCAGCCAAGTCTCCGGGCGGATCATGTCGTTTGCGGGCCTACGCTATTACCAACAGACCACCGATGCTGAACGCGCCAAGTTCCTCTCCGATGCGCAGGACAAGCTCACCGCGTTTTCGGCACCACTGGTGTTCTTCTCCCTTGAATTGAACCGGTTGTCGGACGCCCATCTTGACGGGTTGTTGCAAGCAAACGCTGATCTGGCCCGCTATCGCCCTGTGTTTCGGCGCCTGCGCGCGCTGCGGCCCTATCAGCTATCCGATGAGCTAGAGCGGTTCCTGCACGACAATTCCGTGGTGGGCAGCAGCGCCTGGAACAAGCTCTTTGATGAATGGATCGCGGGGCTTAGCTTTGACGTCGACGACGAGACCCACGGCATCGAGGGTACGCTCAACTTCCTGACCGATCCCGATCGCACAATGCGTGAGGCGGCGGCGCATGAATTGGCCCGCGTATTCGGCGAAAACATCAAGCTTTTTGCCCGGGTCCATAACACGCTGGCGAAAGAAAAAGAGATCGAAGATCGCTGGCGCAAGCTGCCCTCGCCGCAACATGGCCGCCACCTCAGCAATGACGTGGAACCCGAAGTGGTGGAGGCGTTGCGCAACGCGGTGGTCGCGGCCTACCCCAAACTTTCGCACCGCTACTATGAGCTCAAGCGCAAATGGCTGGGTCTCGACACGCTCCAGGTCTGGGACCGCAACGCGCCCCTGCCGATGGAGGAAAACCGCTTGGTCGATTGGCCGAGCGCGCAAAAGTTGGTGCTCGACGCCTATGCCGGGTTCGACCCCAAAATGGCCGATCTGGCGCAGCCCTTCTTCGACAAAGGCTGGATCGATGCCGGCGTGAAGCCGGGCAAGGCCCCGGGCGCCTTCGCGCATCCCACGGTCACCAACGTGCACCCTTACGTGATGCTCAACTACCTGGGCAAACCGCGCGATGTGATGACCCTCGCCCACGAATTGGGGCATGGTGTGCACCAGGTGCTTGCCGCAGATCAGGGCGAAATGCTGTCATCGACGCCGCTGACCCTGGCTGAGACCGCATCGGTATTCGGCGAGATGCTGACCTTCCGCAAACTGCTGGACGAAGCGGCTGACCCTGAGGCCAAGAAAATCCTGCTCGCCGGTAAGGTGGAGGATATGATCAACACCGTGGTGCGCCAGATCGCGTTCTATGACTTTGAGTGCAAACTGCACGACGCGCGCCGCGGCGGTGAGTTGACACCCGACGATATCAACGCGTTGTGGATGTCAGTGCAGGGCGAGAGCCTTGGGCCCGCATTTACGTTCATGGACGGATATGAAACGTTTTGGGCCTATATCCCGCATTTCGTGCACTCGCCGTTTTACGTCTACGCCTATGCGTTTGGCGATGGCTTGGTGAACGCGCTTTACGCGGTCTACCAAGAGGGGGGCGCAGGCTTCCAGGACAAGTATTTCGAGATGCTCAAGGCGGGCGGCTCTAAACACCATAGCGATCTGCTTGCGCCATTTGGCCTCGACGCGTCCGACCCGAAATTCTGGGATAAGGGGCTGTCGATGATCTCGGGCTTCATCGATGAGTTGGAGGCGATGGAGGGCGCGTGACGCTGCCACTGCAAGACAGCCGCAAGAAGGACACGGTGCTGGCGCTGCGGCCGGTGCCCCGCGACCGGATCGATTTGGTCGCCGGGGTGCAGGTTGCCGCCGAGCAGCGCGTGTTTACCGGTACTGTCGCCCAGGCATTCCGCTCACGCGAGGGCGGGATCGACTTTCACGGCGTGTTTCGGGGCGAACGCGCGGTGGGCTTTTTCAAGATCGACCGCCGCTATGCCCGCCGCTACACCTTTGCCGCGCTCAATGATCTGGGCCTGCGCGCCTTTATGATCGATCTCTCCCATCAAGGTCAGGGGCTAGGGACAGCAGCAACCGCGATGCTCGGGCCTTACATCCGAGCCGCATACCCCGAGGCGGCGACGCTTTGGCTCACGGTGAACAAATCTAACCCTGCCGCGATACGGGCCTATGGCAAGGGCGGCTTCACCGACACCGGCAAGATGTGGCTCCTCGGCAATGCCGGGCCGCAGCACATCATGCGCCTGCCGCTGCCACCGGCAAACGCGGCCTAGCCACGCCGCCTACAAGGCGCGCTAAATCCCCCGGGCGACGCGCGCTTTACGCGATGCGCTTAGCTTCATGCCGGGCTGCGACAGGCGCGCTTCGGGGCCGACCCAGGCATAAGCCAAAAGGCACGGCTCCAGATCGGCGGTGGTAATCCGGTGCTCGGCCCCCGGTCGGTTTAGGATCAGCGAGCCCGGCGCATGCACCGCGGTGTCGTTTTCCGACCACGCGCCTGACAGCGAGATGTAGCTTTCCTCAATCTCTTGGTGGCTGTGCTGCGGGTAGGTGGTTTTGGGCGCGAACAGGACGAAGCCAAGGACCAACCTGTCCGCCAGCACCGGGCCGCGGGGGCCGACAAACTCGCAATAGGCGTATTTGCGCGCGAGCGGTTTGGGCACTTTCTCATAGCCGTATTCCCACGTTAGCTTCGGCGATACGCGGGACACAGCGCGCACCATGCCTGCCACCGCCGCAGACGACCCGTTATCGAGCGCCCTGCCCAGATGCGCGCAAACCGGCTTTTCCTCCGCGGGGCGTTCGCACAGATTGGGATTGCTTTCGATCACCGATGCCAAGGTCTCCCGCACACGGCGGCGATGCGACCGGATCAGTTTACTGCCGCCCGCCGACCCTTGCCGGTAAAGCGCCTCAAACTCGCGCAGCAGATAAACCGCATCGGGCCAATCCGCGAGCCGTCTCTCCTGCACGTCGGCAAAACTCAGCGTCGGGAAATCGTCTGCTGCCATTGGCGCGCTCCTAGTGCTCCTGAGCCGGTCGGTCCGGTCGCTCTTGGACGGGTTATAGATCGCTTCGCCAACCGTGCCAGCGTGTCGCGATTGATCCGCGCCTGCTGCGCGCCATTTCGTGTCCTGTCAAGCAGGGAGCCCGCCTAATGTTTCGATTTTTGTTCGCCTTAGCGCTCTTGCCCGCGTTTCCAGCCGATGCGCTGGAGCAATTTGTTTTCGACAGCATCGACGGTGGGCAATACGACACCGATGCCTGGCGGGGTCGCCCGATCCTGGTGGTCAACACCGCCTCGCTGTGCGGCTTTACCGAACAATACGCCGCGCTTCAGACGCTGCATGAGCGCTACGCTGACGAAGGCCTCGTGGTGCTCGCTGTCCCCTCCGACGATTTTGAGCAAGAGCTGGGCAGCAACGCGGAAATCAAAGAGTTCTGCGAGCTCAATTACGGGCTGACCATGCCGATGACAGTGATGACGCCGGTCACCGGCGACGATGCCCATCCGTTCTATGCCTGGCTGCGGGACGATCATGGGTTTCGCCCCCGTTGGAACTTCAACAAAGTGCTGATCGCTCCCGATGGCGCAGTGGTGGCGACCTATGGCAGCACAGTGCCGCCAACCGCCCCGCGCATCACCCGCCAAATCGATGCGATGTTGTCGCGCTGACACCCGCCTGGACGACCGAGCCAAGCCACGCGACAGGGCCGCGCCCACGACAGCGCGCTTTGCAGCCGGACACTGATACGCTAACACGGCGGTTGGTGCTTTTTCGGGCCTGCGCATGATCGACGCTTTTCTTTCCCCGACCGGCGAGGCGGTCTTTGTGCTGGCCGTTGTCGGGGTGATGTTTACGCTGTTTCTGCGCGAGATCTATCCGCCCGAAGTGACCGCTATCGCTGGCTCGGCGATCTTGCTGATGTCGGGGATCCTGCCTTACGACACCGCGCTTGCGGTTTTCGCCAACCCCGCGCCCTGGACCATCGCTGCGATGTTCATCGTGATGGGCGCGTTGGTGCGCACCGGCGCGCTCGCCTGGTTCACCCGCATCGCCGAGGAGCAAGCGGGGAGCAGGCCGACCCTGGCCATCGCGATCCTGATGGGCCTCGTTGTCATCGCGTCGGCGTTTGTGAACAACACGCCCGTTGTCTTAGTGATGATCCCGGTCTTTGTGCAACTGGCGCGAAAGCTAAGCGTATCTGCGGCCAAGCTTTTGATCCCGCTCAGCTATGCGGCGATCCTCGGCGGCACGCTGACCTTGATCGGCACCTCAACCAACCTGTTGGTCGACGGTGTCGCGCGGACAGCAGGCCTCCACCCGTTTTCCATCTTCGAGGTGACACCGTTGGCGGTGTTCCTGGTGGTGTGGGGCGGGCTCTATCTGCGGTTCATCGCGCCGCATCTGCTACCCAACCGGGCTTCGCTGGCCGATATGCTCTCAGGCAGCCGCGAAAAGATGAAGTTCTTCACCGAAGCGGTAATCCCGCCGGAATCGAATTTGATCGGTCGCGAGGTCTTGGGGGTTCGCCTATTCAAGCGTGATGGCGTCCGGCTGGTCGATGTGGTGCGCGGCGACGCCTCGCTCCGGCGCGATCTAAGCGCGGTGACGCTGCAGGTTGGTGACCGCGTGGTGCTGCGGACCGAGATGACCGAGCTTTTGAGTTTGCAGCGCAACAAATCGCTTAAGCGGGTCGATCAGGTCTCGGCGGTTGAAACCCGCACGGTTGAGGTGCTGATCACCCCGGGCGCGCGCATGGTGGGCCGCACGCTGGGCGCGTTGCGCTTGCGGCGTCGCTACGGCGTCTACCCAATCGCGGTGCATCGCAAGAACCAAAATATCGGCCGCCAACTCGACGGGCTTCGGATCCGCGTCGGCGACACCTTGCTGTTGGAAGGCGCCCCGGCCGACATTCAACGTCTGGCCGACGAGATGGAGCTTGTGAACATCGCCGAACCTGCAGATCGCGCCTATCGCCGCAGCCATACGCCCATCGCCGTGCTGGCCCTCGCAGGCATCGTCGTGCTGGCAGGCCTGGGCGTCGCGCCGATCCTAGCGCTGGCGGTGACAGCGGTCGCGCTAGTGCTGCTGACCCGCTGCATCGACGCGGAAGAGGCATTCTCCTTCGTCGACGGCCGTCTGCTGGCGCTGATCTTCTCGATGCTGGCAATCGGCGCGGCGCTAGAGGCATCAGGCGCGGTGACCCTGATTGTCAACGCGGTGGCGCCCTATCTGTCCTTGCTGCCGCCCTTCTTGTTGATCTGGGCGGTCTACCTGCTGACGTCGCTGCTCACCGAGTTGGTCTCAAACAATGCTGTTGCGGTGGTGGTCACGCCAATTGCGATCTCGCTGGGCCCCGCGCTCGGCATCGATCCGCGCCCGCTTGTGGTGGCGGTGATGATCGCCGCCTCGGCCAGTTTCGCCACGCCCATCGGCTATCAAACCAACATGATGGTGTTCGGCCCGGGCGGTTACCGCTTTACCGACTTTCTAAAAGTAGGCGTGCCGCTCAACCTCACAATCGGCATCCTAGCCTCCGCGCTGATCCCGTTCTTTTTCCCGCTTTAGGCGCAATCATAGTTGCAAAAATCGCCTTAAAGGTGAACGGTCATCTCGTGGCCCACAGCCCCGCGATCACGTCATCCGCGCAGTTATCGCTTACCAAATGACAATTCGCCCGTATAGTTATCGCTATCATCCCTGTTTTGAGGGGTGATGTTCATGGGA
>JBCDGW010000009.1:0-64554 GCA_038750765.1 Pseudomonadota bacterium
CGCGGCACATCGAGATACAGGTTCTGGCAGACAGCCACGGCAACGCGATTTATCTGGGCGAGCGCGAATGCTCGATCCAGCGGCGCAACCAAAAGGTCGTGGAGGAAGCGCCGTCGCCATTTCTCGACGAAGCCACGCGGAAAGCCATGGGGGAGGAGGCTGTCGCGCTGGCCCAAGCCGTGGGATATACAAGCGCCGGCACGGTTGAATTCATCGTCGACGGCGACAAGAACTTCTACTTTCTCGAAATGAACACCCGTCTGCAGGTGGAGCATCCGGTGACCGAGCTGATCACCGGTGTTGACCTGGTGGAACAGATGATCCGTGTGGCGAAGGGCGAGAAGCTGGCGATCCGGCAAGAGGATGTGACGCTGCACGGCTGGGCGATTGAAAATCGTTTGTATGCCGAGGATCCGTATCGCGGATTTCTGCCTTCTATCGGCCGCCTTACACGCTACCGCCCGCCTGAGGAGACCCCTGGTTACGCGCCTGGCCAAGTGCCCAGCGATATCGTCGTGCGTAACGATACCGGGGTTTATGAAGGTGGCGAAATCTCGATGTACTATGACCCGATGATCGCCAAGCTGTGCACCTGGGGACCAACGCGCGCTGAGGCAATTAAGGCGATGCGTGTGGCGCTCGACAGTTTCGAGGTGGAGGGCATTGGCCATAACCTGCCGTTTCTCTCCGCAGTGATGGACCACCCAAAATTCGTGGCGGGCGATATGACAACAGCGTTTATCGCCGAGGAGTATCCGAACGGTTTCGAAGGGGTGACGCTACCGGAGCCAGAGTTGCGGCGCGTCGCGGCTGCGGCGGCTGCGATGAACAGGGTCGCAGAGATACGGCGCACGCGGATCTCTGGGCGGATGGACAATCACGAACGCAAGATCGGCGAGGATTGGGTTGTCGATCTGCAAGACGCCTCGTTTGCGGTGCGCATTGACGCAGATCCGGCGGGCTCGACTGTCATGTTCGAAGATGGCGGCCAAGCGATCCGCGTCAGTGGCGCCTGGACCCCTGGCATGGCTCTGGCCACCCTAGATGTGGACGGCGCGCCCTTGGTTATGAAGGTGGCGAAACAGCCTGGTGGTTTCGTGCTGCGCAGCCGCGGCGCCGAGCTATCAGTCACAGTGCGCACCCCGCGCCAGGCAGAGCTGGCCGCGCTGATGCCGCAGAAAGTAGCGCCTGACACGTCGAAGCTGCTGCTGTGCCCGATGCCCGGGCTCATCGTGAAGGTGGATGTCTCTGTCGGCGACGAGGTGCAGGAAGGTCAGGCGCTTTGCACAATCGAAGCGATGAAGATGGAGAACATCTTGCGCGCTGAGAAAAAGGGTGTGGTCAAGCAGATCAATGCGGATGCTGGCGATAGTCTGGCTGTTGACGACGTCATCATGGAGTTTGAGTGAGCGGGGCCAGCGATAACCGCGTTCCTTGGGCGGCAGTCCTGGTTGCACTGGCGGGGTTTTTAGCCCTGCAAACCGCAGCGTATCTCGCCGTTGGCGGGTTCGAGTACCCCCATGACGACCCCTATATCCATCTTGCGATCGCCGAACAGATCACAGCAGGCAATTACGGGGTCAATGCAGGCGAGGTAGCCGCCGCTGCGTCATCGCCGCTGTTTCCGGTCTTGCTGACCCCGTTCGCTGGCGATCCGATCCAGCGTTATCTGCCGTTAGCGTGGAACCTTATGGGCCTGATCCTGGCCGCGTGGCTGTGGGGCGCGATCCTGGCGCGCGCGGGCTATCGCGGTGTTTTGGGTTTGGTGTTCGCGCTCCTGGGGCCCATCGCGCTCAATATGGTCGGGCTCAGCCATGTGGGCATGGAGCATATGCTGCACACGGCGGCGAGCCTGGCGATTGTGTTTGGCCTCCTCCGTTTCGTCGATGAGAGCGTGATCACAGCGCCCTTGGCCATCGGTATCGCCCTTGCCCCGCTGTTGCGGTTCGAAGGGTTGGCGCTGGCGTTGTTCGCGGCTCTGGCTGTGCTTTTGGCGGGGCGGCGTGTCGGCGGCGCGGCGCTTGTCTGCCTTGCCATCCTCCCGCTTGCAGCGTTTTGCCTGTTTCTGATCAGTCAGGGGCTAGAGCCGCTACCCAGTTCAGTGCGGGCGAAACTGGCCAATCCGCATGTAGAAGAGCCCGGGCTGTTGGGGCGGTTGTTCGACCGCATTGCGGCGCTGTGGGATCAGCGGCGCGAGCAGATCTTGGCGCTGATGATCGCCCTGGCGGTCTTGTTCGCGTTCCAGCCGCGGCTGCGGCCCCGTCGCATGCTGCTGGTGGTGACAGGCCTTGCGGCGTTGGCCCATTTCTTCGTCGGTCGTTTCGGATGGATTGACCGATACGAGATTTACATTCTGTGTGCGCTCGCCGCCGCGCTGCTTGCCGTGGCCGCGCTCGGGCGCTCACATATCTGGTCAATGCTGGTGCTGGTACCAATGGGTATCGCCCTGTTTCTCTACGGGCCGCTTGCGGTGCGCCTCTATCCCGGCGCTGGCCTCGCGGTGAAAGTGCAGCAGGCGCAGATGGCGCGCTTCGCCAAAGACTATTTGCAAGAGCCGGTGGCGGTGAATGATTTGGGCTATGTCGCCTGGGCCAACCCCAATTACGTTCTGGATATCTGGGGGCTCGCGAACGCTCAGGCGCTGTCGCTTCGGCTCGATCAAGGGGCTGAGCCCGGCTGGATCGGTGAACTCACCGACGCCCAGGATGTGCGCTTTGCGATGGTCTACGATGTTTGGTTCAGCGATGAGCTTGGCGCAGATTGGCGATTGCTAGGGCAGCTTGAGACGCTTGTTCCTAGCTTCTACCTGGGCGGTGATCTGGTGAATTTCTTTCTCACCGACAGCGAAATAGACCCCGAGCCCTATCGCGCGCTGCTACGCGAATGGGCCGAGGACTTACCGCCAGGCGCGCGGTTCGAGTTCTCAGCGCCCTAGCCGCGTGTTAGCCGCCGCCGCGCAGTTCCTGTTGCCGCAACGGCCATTTGTCGATTGCATGAGAGATCTCGCGCACATCCCAAGGGAAGGGTTTGCGCAAGTTGACCCGCCCGTCTTTACCCACAAGCGTTAACTGAAAGCCGCGTGGGCGAAACTTAAGCCGCACTTCGCTGCGCGCGCCCGGATCGGTATCGGTAATCACCACGACATCACGCGCGATCAGCTCGTCTGGGCGATCCGTCAACAGCTCAATCTGTTCCTGAAACCGCAGATCAGCGGGCGTGTCGGCGAAAACCAAGATTGGCCGAGATGTCCACAGAAAATCGTCGAGCGACACGTCGGCCGCGTCCAGGATGCGCAGGCCTTCTTCCTCGGGCTCGGCTGCGTCACCGCTATCGCCTTCGGCCGTTTCGACCCCGGGCGTGTCCTCGTCGGTGTTCGCCGCGGTATCCGGGGTCTCATCAGCCTCTAGGGTGGCGCCAGAGTCTGCGACGTCGCTCGACACGCTAGTCTCTTGAGCCAAAAGCGGTATTGCCGCAAAAACAGTGAATGCGAGAGTAAGTAGCCTAAACATCGCGCCTCCTATCGATTTCGCATATAGGGTGCCTGCGAGCGAAGCGTAAGAAACTTTTTGGTCGCGCCTGGTGCGCTGAAAGAAGGGCCAGCAGCATGAGCGATTTAGAGAAATGGCGCGAGCGAGCCGAGAAAGAGCTTAAAGGGCGCGACCCTAGCACACTGACCTGGCAAACCCCTGAAGGGATTGCGGTAAATCCGCTTTACACGGCAGTGGATGTCAGCGGTTTGGCGCATATGGGCAGTCTTCCTGGCGAGCCGCCGTTCACGCGCGGGCCGCGTGCGACAATGTATACCGGTCGACCCTGGACGATTAGGCAATATGCCGGTTTCTCCACCGCCGAGGAATCAAACGCGTTCTACCGCAAGGCTTTGGCCGCCGGGCAGCAGGGGGTTTCCGTCGCGTTCGATCTGGCCACCCACCGCGGATATGACAGCGATCACGACCGCGTGGAGGGCGATGTTGGTAAAGCCGGTGTCGCGATCGACTCCGTCGAGGACATGAAAATCCTCTTCGACGGTATCCCGCTCGATGAAATCTCTGTGTCAATGACCATGAACGGTGCGGTGATACCAGTGTTGGCCAGCTTCGTCGTCGCTGGTCAGGAGCAAGGGGTGCCGACCGAGGCGCTGTCGGGCACCATTCAGAACGACATTTTGAAAGAGTTCATGGTGCGCAACACCTATATCTACCCGCCAGAGCCCTCGATGCGTATCGTCTCCGACATCATCGCCTACACTGCCGCCGAGATGCCGCGGTTCAACTCGATTTCGATTTCGGGCTATCACATGCAAGAGGCGGGCGCGAACCTTGTTCAAGAACTGGCCTTCACCCTGGCTGACGGCAAGGAATACGTGAAAACGGCAGTCGCGCGCGGCATGGATGTCGACGCGTTCGCTGGGCGTCTCAGCTTTTTCTTCGCCATCGGGATGAACTTCTTCATGGAGGCGGCAAAGCTGCGTGCGGCGCGTTTTTTGTGGCACCGGATTATGAGCGAGTTCAATCCGCAGAAACCCCAAAGCCTGATGCTCCGGACGCATTGCCAGACGAGCGGTGTCTCGCTGCAAGAGCAGGATCCCTATAACAACATCGTGCGCACAGCCTATGAGGCGATGAGCGCGGTTCTAGGCGGCACGCAATCGCTGCATACAAACTCATTCGATGAGGCCATCGCGCTGCCGACAGAGTTTTCCTCGCGCATTGCCCGCAACACCCAATTGATCCTGCAAAACGAAACCGGGGTGACCAATGTCGTCGATCCTCTCGCGGGTTCTTACTATGTCGAAAAGCTCACCGCCGACTTGGCCGACGAAGCCTGGGCGCTGATTGAGGAAGTGGATGCGATGGGCGGGATGACCAAGGCGGTCGCTTCCGGCATGCCCAAACTGCGCATCGAAGAGACAGCAGCACGGCGCCAAGCGGCGGTTGACCGGGGCGACGAGGTGATCGTCGGCGTCAACAAGTTTCGCCTCGCTGAGGAAGACGAGATCGACATCCTCGATGTGGACAATGTCGCGGTGCGTGAATCGCAAGTTACCCGGCTGCGCACGATCAAGAACACCCGTGACCAAGCTGCGTGTGACGCGGCGTTGGCGGCGCTTCAGGCCGGCGCGGAAAGCGGTGAGGGCAACTTACTGGCCCTTGCTGTCGAAGCGGCGCGGGCGCGCGCCACGGTTGGTGAGATATCGATGGCGATGGAGAATGTGTTCGGTCGCCATCGCGCCGAGGTCAAAACGCTCGCTGGGGTGTACGGTGCAGCCTATGAAGGCGATGCGGGCTTTGCCCAGATCCAGCGCGATGTCGAGGCGTTTGCCGAGGCGGAGGGTCGGCGCCCGCGGATGCTGGTCGTCAAAATGGGCCAGGACGGCCATGATCGCGGCGCCAAGGTGATCGCCACTGCGTTTGCCGATATCGGTTTTGATGTGGATGTTGGCCCGCTGTTCCAGACCCCGAAAGAGGCCGCCCAAGACGCCATCGACAATGACGTGCATGTGGTCGGCATCTCTAGCCAAGCAGCAGGTCATAAAACCTTGGCGCCCAAGCTGATCGCAGCGCTGAAAGAGCAGGGCGCCGACGACATCATCGTCATTTGCGGCGGCGTGATCCCGCACCAGGATTACGACTTCCTCTATCAGGCCGGTGTGAAAGCGATCTTTGGGCCCGGCACCAACATTCCCGAAGCGGCGAAGGATATCCTGAAACTGATCGGTGAAGCGCGTCAGGCCGCCGCGTAGGCGCCGCAGATACGGGCGAGCGGCTCGGCGACAGGGCAACGCGATCCGATCAACCGGGTCGGAAAAGCACGCACGGGGATTGCAGCCGCGCCCACCCGTGGGGCATTGAGTGGCGGACGAACAGCGCCGCTGAAGGAGCCTAATTTAATGACGAAACAGCTTGGCTGGATAGCGACCGGCGCGGGGCTTCTTTGGGCGATTGCTGTCATCATTATCGGCACGATGCTCGATATCCCGCCGTTTTCACGGGTGCTGATCGCGCCCTACTTCTTCCTCGCGCCAGGCCTCGTTTTGATCGCCATGGTCGTGGCCCATACCATACGTGGTTTGTCGACCCACGACCCAGAGACGTTATCGAGCGGCAGCGCGATAGATGCCGCCGTCGTGCGCGACACCGTGAACCATGCCGTGCTTGCGCTGAGTCTTTGGCCTGCGCTTTCATTTGTCTGGCTCAACGATGGTCTCGGTCTGGTGATGAGTCTTTCCGTTGCCTTCGCGATTGCCCGGATCCTGTTTTGGATAGGTGCCCACAAATCCGCGGTGCTGCGCCTTTTTGGCTTGATGGCGACGCTCTTGCCGACCTTGCTGGCATTGCTCTGGGGCCTTCTGGTGCGCCTGCCAGAATTCATCTCGGGCCTGTCGGCATGATGGAGTTGGACCACCTGGTGATTGCCACCGAAGACCTGGGCGAGGGTGCGCGCGAGATCGAAGACTTGCTGGGGCTGGAACTCGCCCCTGGCGGTGTGCATGAGCGCATGGGCACCCATAACCGTCTGCTCAATCTCGGCACGGTTTATCTGGAGATCATCGCGATCAACCCAGCGGCGGCGGCACCCGGGCGTCCGCGGTGGTATGCGCTCGACGGTTTCAAAGCGCCTACCCGCCTCACCCATTGGGCGGCGCGCTGTGACATGCTGTCGGATGCGCCTCCCGAAGCAGGCGAACCTCAAGAATTCACGCGCGGCGACTTGCGCTGGCGGATGGCGGTGCCTGCCGACGGGGTCTTGCCTTTCTCCGGTGTTCACCCCGCGCTTTTGCAATGGGAAGGCGTGAACCACCCCTGCAAAACCCTGCCTGAAAGCGGGTGCCGCCTCAAAAGCCTTGAGTTGCGGCATCCCGATGCGAAAGGCGTTGAGGCCGCCTTGGCCAGCTTGCAGGGCGACTGGCCGGAAGTCACCGTCGTGCAAGGCCCGGTCGCTTTGGTGGCAACGCTATCGACGCCCCAGGGTGATGTTCAACTGCCTGCCTAGGGCGTTTGCGGCGGCCCGCATCGCGGTGCGCATTGACCGGCAAGAGCGCCTATGGCAAGCCCGAGTTTAGCGCCACCAACGGTTGCCAGGACCCGCACATGGAGGCCCGCGCATGGACGGACCAGCCGAACGCAGCGAGGAAAACTGGGGCCCGTTCGGCCGCCCGCTTTTCGACGATCCGAAGATGTCGTGGCTCAAACGCGTCGGTGTGGTCGATGTCGGGTCAAACTCCATCCGGCTGGTGATCTTTGACGGGGCCGCCCGCAGCCCGGCGTACTTTTACAACGAGAAGATCATGGCCGGTTTGGGCGCGGGGCTCCCGGAAACCGGCCGCCTCAACCCGGAGGGCCGCGAACGGGCTTTAGCGGCGCTTACCCGGTTCCAGCTTCTCGCTGAAGATTTTCGCATGCCACCGCTCGCGGCAGTGGCCACCGCTGCGGTCCGCAACGCGAAAGACGGTAATGATTTCTGCCAAGAAGTGCTTGAAAAGACGGGCATGAGGCTCTGGGTGATCGACGGCAAAGAAGAGGCGCGCCTGTCAGCGCAAGGTATCTTGTTGGGTTGGCCTGCCGCAACTGGCCTGATGTGCGATATCGGCGGATCTTCGATGGAGCTCGCGGATGTCTCGCAAGGCGACATTGGATCGTGCCTGACATCGCCGTTGGGCCCGCTGCAACTTCAGGGAATAGAGAGCAAGAAAGAGCGGCGCGCGCATATCGCCTCAACGATCCGCGATATGGCAAAAAAGCTCGGTAAGCGACGCGCGCGGCTCTACTTGGTCGGTGGCTCGTGGCGCGCCTTGGCGCGGATCGACATGGTCCGACGCAGCTATCCGCTACACGTGCTGCACGAGTATCGGATGACCCCGGATGATATCCGCAAGACGCTCACCTTTTTCGAAGACCAGGATCCCGCTGAGATCGGGGCGGCCTCGTCCACGTCTTCATCGCGGATGGCGCTATTGCCGATGGCTGCAGAAGTGCTGGGTGAATTGGTCGACGCACTCCGCCCGCGTGAAATCGCGATATCGAGCTACGGGCTTCGCGAGGGCATGCTCTACCAGCAGATGCCGATGGCCCTGCGTCAGCGCGATCCCCTGATCGAAGCGTGCCTCTTCGCCGAAGCCAAAGACAGCCGTCACCCGGGCTTTGGCCAGGTACTCTACCGCTTTCTGGAGCCGCTTTTTGGTGACGTGCCAGCAGAGCGCCTCCGCCTTATCCAAGCGGCGTGTTTGCTGCATGACGTCACGTGGCGCGCGCATCCTGATTACCGCCACGAGGCCTGTTTTGACTACATTACCCGCGCCTCTTTGGGTGGTCTGACGCATCTGGGGCGGGTGTTTATTGGAACCGCGCTGATGTTTCGCTACAAGAATAAAGGGCCGTCACAGAGGTTCACCGATATGGTCGCGCTTATGTCGGACGCGGACAGAAACCAAGCCGAAGTGCTGGGCAAGGCGATGCGCTTTGGTGCGATGCTCACCGCTGATCTCGACCAAGGGCTGGGCACGCTGTCGGTGGATGAAAAAGCCGGTTTGTTGCAAGTTGCGCTAAGCGAGCGGTCGCACGGTCTTTTCGGCGAGGTTGCCCAGGCGCGGTTCAAGTCGCTCGCCGGGTCGCTCGGGTTAGAGCCTTCAGCAATCTGATCCGGTCTGTCACGCGCGGCCTGCGTTACGCGCAACTCAGGTGGCGCGGCGCGCGCGGCCTGGCATGATCGCTTCCAGGCCACGCGACATTGGTTTCTTAAAAGATGAAGTCGTTCGCGGCGATGTCGCCAGCGGCGACGCCCTCAAGTAGGATCGTCTGCCCTGCCGAGACGGTGATCAAGGTGTTTCCGCCCTGCTGCGCAACGGTGAGATCGCCGAAGTTGTTCACCGCGCTGTGCTGGGTAAAGTCGATACGCTCATTGATATTGTTGGCATCAAAGTCTGTGATCGTATCGTTGCCGAACCCGTCATCGTAGACGAAAGTGTCGGCATTAAAGCGGCCTTCGAGCGTGTCATTGCCTGCGCCGCCTTCGATCGTGTCGAACCCGGCAAAGCCGACGATGATGTCATCGCCGTCGTCACCCGACAGTATTTCGTTGCCAGTGCCGCCGCCGATATCGTCATCGCCATCGCCGCCAAACAGCGAGACGTTGCCGGTCTCGTTAGCCAGCCGGTCATCGCCGCGACCACCAAGGACCACCTCAATGCTGGTGAGGCGATCAACACCGATATCCTCGCCCAAGCCGATGTTGAACCCGAGGCTCACGCGCAGATTGCTGGTGTTCCCGGAGTAATCCATCACATCAGTGCTGGAGCCGCCATTGATGGTCTCGTTGCCGCTACCGCTGACGAAAAAGTCTTCGCCGCTGCCGCCGTCGACGCGCGCATCGCCCATGCCGCCGAAGTACCGGTCATTGCCTGAGCCAAGATCGATCTCACCGAAAACCGTGCCGCTGCCGCCGCTGGCGTTGTAGGTGTCTGAGCCTGCATTCAGCTCCACATCGCCGTCAATAATGCCGGTGTTGACGAGGGTGAGGTTGCCGCTGGCATCGTTAATTGCATCCTGGGCGCGCCGCGTGCCGAACGGGAAGCTATCGCCGCCGGCAGAGATCAGGCCCGCGTTGTAGATGGTGTTGCCCTGGCCTGTGATCGAATTGATCTCGATCGCTTCACCCTGATCTTCGTCATCGATCTCGGGCGAGCCGGTTACGACACCTGTTTGCGTGATGAGGATTTCCTGGTTGGCGCTACCTTCGATCAAGATGCCTTCGCCTTCCTGACTATCGACTTGGCCGCTGATCACCACTGTGGCGCCGTTGCTTCCCGCAGCAAGCACAAGGCCGCGATCCTGACCTTGGATCGTACCGGCCAGCACAATGTCATTGTTTGTCGAGGTGATCTGAACCGCTGCATTGTCGCCGTAGACGTATCCGCCCGCGCCGACCGAGATCTCGGCGTTAGACGATGCCGAGAAAATTCCGTAGCTTAACGCACCGTCATTGCCGACGCCGCCGACGACATTGCCCGAAACATTTACCTCAGCTCGGGTGCCGAAAACGGCGATGCCGTCCTGCCGCCCCTCAACCGAGCCCGACACATTGATGTGCACGCGATCGGCCAAGCCGGCGGTTCTTATCCCATCATCGCCAAGGGCGGTGACCGTGCCGCTCACGGTGATGTCAGTGTCATCCGCGCTGTTGAAAACGTCGATGCCCGTGCCACCGTTACTGAAGACGTTGCCCGACACGGAAATGCGGTTGTCCTCATTGACAACCTCAACCCCGGAACCGTTTGTCGAGCCAGTCATCCCGGCAACCGTTCCCGCAATTATCAATTCATTTGACGGATCACGTAGAATTATGCCGGCGTCGTTTTGCGACGTGACGTTGCCACTAGACGTAACAAGGATTGCGTTACCGCCCTGACCACCGCCTTTTACTTCAACCCCCTCGGCACCGCTGGTTACCGTGCCGCCCACTGTCACGCGGTCGAATGCATCGATCAAAATGCCTTCGGACGCGGCATCGATGGTGCCGCTTACGACGATGTCTGACGTCGTGTTACCGTTGGTCACCTCAATCCCGTCCGAAGCGGAGAGGAGCGTGCCAGCGAATGTCACGTCGGCGCTACCCGTAACCGCGATACCGTCTCCGTTGACGTCCCCGGTGGAGTTAATGTTGAAAACGTTGTTGCCGCTGTTAACCGCCTGGGTCGTGTTAAAGAAAGTTGTAAATACTGGCATAAAAAGCCTCCGCTGTGTTTTTGGTTAGTTTGGGGCGCCTCGTGAGTTTCCCGACGTTATGCATGCGGGGTCGCTCGCTCATCCCGGTCACGCCACGTCAAGCAATGACAAGAATACACGAAGTTGTCAACTTTGGCGCGATACCCACAAAATGTAGTATGGTGGCGTGCCCGACGGGAAATTAACGTGCGGCAAGGCTTTACTTTGATTGCACTTTCACGGGCGGTATCGTGCGTTCTAAACCTTCACCACTGGCGGAACTCTGATCCGCCGCGACGAGGTCCGCGAAGGCGCAAACGGCCTTCGGTTGATCTCCACAACGGGCGCCACGCAAGGCCGTCGATCCATCAAGTTGCAAGCCAGCCACGTTGAATTCCGTGCTGACGGGGTCACTTCACCGGGATGGCAGATCAGTTGCGCATGGCTTTCGAGGGCGGTGATGCGGAAGCGTCGCGGGATCAGCAGGTTGCTGAGTATCTGAGGCTCACCCGAGAGGTGATGCCACAACTTGCACGAGCGGACCGGCGCGATTGGCCCGTCAGCGCCGATCATTGCTTTCAGCGTATCGTCCTCGACAATATCTGCGGCGGCACGTGGTACGAGAGTCTCCGTCGCCCAGCCTACAAACACATGACTTCTGCACAGGCGAATGCTGCAGTGCAGCTATGTCGAGACATCATCGACGGCCGCGCAGATTTGGCCGAGCTAAACGCCCAATCGCTCATTTGGCGGGGAAAACGCGTTGAATAGCGCCATTTGTATGCTGCGGCGTACCATTTAGTGCGCGTGGGGCTGGTAACGGTTTCGTGAGGGCTCGCTCATTCGCGGCGTTTTGACGCGGGATCCGACTTGTTTGCCGCACAGCAGCACTAAATCCTCATCAGCAATGACGAATGGCGGACCGCCGGCCACACGGCGTCTCCATGTCTCAAGCCGAACAAACATATTTATTGAACGGAGACGACAATGGCTGACAATGCCACTTATTCGAGTACTGCCGCTTCGATCCGCGGCACCCTCATGACCCAACTGGATGCTGCCCGCGCGGTTGGCCAAGTTCCCGGCTTCACATGGACCGATCGTGTGGCGCATTGGGGCTTGCGCGTCCCGCTTGCCGCGCTGCTGTTGGTTTATGGTTTTCAAAAGTTTCCCGACGCATTTGTCGCCCCCGGCGATTATGGCGTCCCCGCGCTGCTCTTTATTCTTGCGGCGTTTGCAGAAATTCTGGGGCCGGTTGCCCTGCTAGCGGGCGGCGTCGTCGAGACGTGGAAGCCCAAAAACACCACTCACCGCCTAATCGGTGACGCATTGACCCGAGGCGGTGCCTTCGCCGGTCTCGCCGCTGTCATGGGCGTGATCTTCTACTTCTACTGGGGCGCACTGACCTGGGATGACCCGCACGTTGTGCTGCTTGGTCTCTCGGCGTTCTTGCTGCTTCGTGGCAACCGCTACTAATTTTAAGATCAGCCGATCTAACGGCTTGTCGAAGAAAGCGCGCCCCAACGGCGCGCTTTTTTTTTGACACGAGAAACCGGTTGGATACGCTGAGGGGCATAAACCGATGCCGAGTTATGCGACACCATCCGTTTTGCCTGACAGCAGCGCAGCCCCTGCGGTATGCGCCGCCTGCGCAGTACGAAACTCCAGCCTATGCGGGGTGCTCTCGGATGGTGAGATTGGCGATCTGAACGCCATTGCACACCGGAAACGCCTACAGCCAGGACAGTTTCACGTGCTGGAGGGTGATCGATCGGTCGAGTTCGCCAACGTGACATCTGGGGTCGCGAAACTGGTGCGTGGCTCTGGCGATGGGCGCACGCAGATCGTCGGCTTGTTGTTTCCGTCGGACTTTATTGGCGGGGCGCTTGGGACGTCCGCGCACCGACAGGAGCCGCACTCCATCGAAGCGGCGTCACCGTTAGAATTGTGCCTTTTCCCGCGGGACGGGTTTCAGCGATTGATGCGGCGCTATCCTGCGTTGGAACACAAACTGTTAGAGCGCACGCTGACCGATCTGGAGGTGGCGCGGGAATGGATGGTGCTGCTAGGCCGCAAAACCGCGCAAGAGCGCGTGGCCACGTTTCTTCTCTATGTCGCGGACCGCATGGCGCGCCACGGATGCCACGCTGGCCTTGGGTTTGACCTGCCGCTTGGGCGTTCTGACATTGCCGACCATATCGGGCTGACCCTCGAGACCGTCAGTCGTCAGATCACCAAGTTGCGCAGTGACGGCATCCTCGAGATGCACGGCGCGCGCCACGTATTGGCTGTTGACCGCGACCGGTTGGCCGAACGCGCCGGATTTTGACCGGCACTGTTCGTTACCAGCGACGCTGTAGGCGGCTAGCCGCGGGGTCTATACGAGACCCAGCGCCACCTTCTGTTCCTCGGTGAAAAGGCGTGAGCGCACCAGAAAGCGCCGTTCCGTCCCGTTATCAAGACTGAACATGCCGCCGCGACCCGGGACTACATCGAGGATCAGTTGGGTGTGCTTCCAGGCCTCAAACTGGGGGCCGGAAATGTAAAACTCCGAGCCGTCGATCTCGCCCAGCTTCACGTCTGAAGCGCCGATCCGGAACTCGCCTTTCGGGTAGCACATGGGCGAAGACCCATCGCAGCAACCGCCCGACTGGTGAAACATCACCTCCCCATGCCGCTCGCGAATTTCGCCCAACAGATCAAGCGCCGCTTCGGTTGCGCCGACGCGGGCGTTCGGATCAATCCCGGCAATCGGATCGCCATCGGTGACGCACGTGATGGTCTGATCGTTCATGATACCTCCCTGTTCGCAAAAGGCGGGGATCGCTCCCCGCCAGTTACATAGTGCGTTTCGCACTGCATAGTATGGCGCAAGACCTTCCGTCCTGCGCCATGCTTCGAGCCTAGAAGAAGCCCATCTTGTTGGGGTTGTAGCTTACCAGCATGTTCTTGGTCTGCTGGTAATGGTCGAGCATCATGCGGTGGTTTTCGCGGCCAACACCCGACTGCTTGTAGCCACCGAACGCGGCATGGGCCGGGTACAGGTGATAGCAGTTGGTCCAGACCCGACCAGCCTTGATCGCGCGACCGAACCGATAGCAACGATTGGCATCGCGTGACCATACGCCTGCGCCCAGACCATAGAGCGTGTCATTGGCCAGGCTCAGCGCCTCGTCGTCATCTTTGAAGGTGGTCACCGACACGACCGGGCCAAAGATCTCTTCCTGGAAGACGCGCATCTTGTTGTCGCCGCGCAGGATCGTCGGGTTGATGTAGTAGCCGCCGGCCAAATCGCCCGACATCTGACGCTCAGTACCGCCGACGACAACTTCGGCGCCTTCCTGACGACCGATATCGAAGTAGCTGAGGATCTTCTCTTTCTGCTCCGAAGACGCCTGCGCGCCCATCATCGTGTCACCCTCACGCGGGTCGCCGAGGCCGATTGCCTTGGTCCGCGCGATGGCCCGCTCCATGAAGCGGTCATAGATCGATTCGTGGATCAGCGCGCGCGACGGGCAGGTGCAGACCTCGCCCTGGTTGAGCGCGAACATCACGAAACCTTCGATTGCCTTGTCGAAATACGCGTCATCTTCGTTCGCCACATCGGGGAAGAAGATGTTGGGCGACTTGCCGCCAAGTTCCAGCGTCACCGGAATGATGTTCTCGGCGGCATACTGCATGATCATGCGGCCGGTCGTTGTCTCACCGGTGAATGCCACTTTGGCGACGCGGTTCGATTGCGCCAGCGGCTTACCGGCTTCGAGGCCGAACCCGTTGACCACGTTCAAAACGCCCGGCGGCAGGATGTCAGCCACCAATTCGCAGAACACCATTACTGTTGCGGGTGTCTGCTCGGCAGGCTTGAGCACGACGCAGTTGCCAGCAGCCAGTGCAGGGGCCAGCTTCCAGGTCGCCATCAGCAGCGGGAAGTTCCAAGGAATGATCTGACCGACCACACCCAGCGGCTCGTGGAAATGGTAGGCGACCGTGTCGTCGTCCAACTCACTCATCGTGCCTTCTTGGGCACGCACAACGCTTGCGAAATAGCGGAAGTGATCGATGGCCAGCGGCAGGTCAGCGGCGCGGGTCTCCCGGATCGCTTTACCGTTGTCCCATGTTTCGCAGATCGCCAGCAGTTCCAGGTTATCTTCGAGCACCTGCGCGATCTTCATCAGCATATTCGCGCGCTCGGTGACGCTGGTTCTCCCCCAGGCGTCAGCGGCTTTGTGCGCCGCATCGAGCGCGGCATTGATGTCTGCCTCGTTTGACCGCGCGACTTCGCCGATGCTTTGACCGGTCAGCGGGCTGGTATTGTCAAAATAGGCACCCGATTTCGGGGCAACGAATTGTCCGCCAATAAAATTGTCGTAGCGTTTGGCAAACGGCGACGCGTGCGTCGACGCTTCAAATTGCGTCATCTCGTTCATAGTGTCTCCTCCACGTTGGTTCCCGTCGGGGGCGTCTGGCTCAGCCAGTGGTATGAGCGGACGGAACCGGCCCCGCTCTATCCCTGCAACGTCACGCCGCATCATCGGGCGCGCGCTGTTCTCAACTCGCGGCAGTGTAGAGCCTTTGACCCTTCGACAAAAGCAAGTTCTATCGGGTGCGCCAACGAGTGGCACCCGGCATGAAAGCTCGATTACTTAGCCGTGTTTATTCAGAGCTTTACCCAAGCCGCATTGCGCTTAGAGCTGCGCACGCAGGCATCTACGAATGCCACGCCGATCAATCCCTCATGCACATCAGGGAACACGACATCGTCGGGCACCGGCTCACCCGCACGATGCGCAATGATGGCGTGCGCGGCTTCGGTGTAGATATTGGCGAACCCCTCTAGGTAACCCTCGGGATGGCCGGGCGGCACACGGCTTACGCGCGCTGCCGCGTCTCCAGCGCCAGCGCCGCCGCGGGTGATCAGCCGTTTGGGCTCGCCATAAGGGGTAAACCACAGGTAATTCGGGTCTTCCTGCGCCCATTCGAGCCCGCCCTTGTCACCAAAGACGCGGATGCGAAGCGCGTTTTCATTGCCGGGTGCCACCTGGCTGGCCCATAGCATACCACGCGCGCCGCCGTCGAAACGCAGCATCACATGGGCATTGTCATCTACCTGACGCCCCGGCACGAAAGCTTGCAAATCTGCCGCGAGTTCAACGGCCGTCAGCCCGGTGATAAAGCGCGCCAGATTGTAGGCGTGGGTGCCGATATCGCCAGTGGAGCCGCCTGCGCCGGAGCGGGCAGGGTCGGTGCGCCAAGCCGCTTGTTTGAAGTCTTGGTCCTCGGTCAGCCAGTCTTGCGGATACTCTACCTGCACCACGCGCAGGGTGCCTAACGCCCCGTCGGCCACCATCTCGCGCGCTTGGCGGACCATCGGGTAGCCGGTGTAATTGTGCGTGAGCACGAACAAAGCGCCCGACCCTTCCACGGCCCGAACCAGTTTTTTGGCATCCGCCAATGTCGATGTCAGTGGCTTGTCGCAAATGACGTGGATACCGCGTTTGAGGAACTCGCGCGCGGCCTCGTAATGCACGTGATTTGGGGTGACGATCGACACCGCTTCGATGCCATCTTTGCGCCGCGCTTCGCGGATCGCCATTTGCTTAAAGTCTTCGTAAATCCGCGGGATCCCGAGCGCGACACCGCTTTCGCGCGCCCGCTCGGGTGTGGAGGAGAGCGCGCCGGCCACCAAGTCGTAATGGTCATCAATGCGCGAGGCGATCCGATGGACCGCACCGATGAAGGCGTCGTTGCCACCGCCCACCATGCCCAATTTGATGCGCCCGGTCTGTGTTTCGGTGCGTCCTGTGACCATCGTCTTTCCTCCCGTGCGACGCTTGCGCCGCAATCTTTCTGGTCCTATTTGCGTGCCATGTCGGCTCGCCCAATTGCGTTGATCTTGCGTTGATTTTGAGGTGGCTGCTGCTGCCTAGGGTTTTCTAGGTAATCCCAAGCATGGCCCGATTGGCCGCCTCGTCGCTACCGCCATCGGCGAAATCGTCAAAGGCGCGCTCTGTCACGCGGATAATGTGATCGGAGACAAAGGCCGCGCCCTCGCGCGCGCCGTCCTCGGGGTGTTTGAGGCAGCATTCCCATTCGACAACCGCCCAACCATCGAAGTCATTGGCCGCCATCTTCGAGAACACCGCGCCGAAATCCACCTGCCCATCGCCGAGCGAGCGAAAGCGGCCAGCGCGATCCACCCAACTCTGATAGCCGGAATAGACGCCCTGCCGCCCGGTCGGATTAAACTCTGCATCTTTGACGTGGAACATACGGATCCGGTCTTTGTAGATGTCGATATTGTCGAGGTAGTCGAGGCATTGCAGCACGTAGTGGCTGGGGTCGTAGAGCATGCAGGCGCGGGCATGATTGCCGGTGCGCTCTAGAAACATCTCATAAGTCACCCCGTCATGCAGGTCCTCGCCGGGGTGGATCTCATAACAGACATCGACACCGCAGCTTTCCGCATGATCAAGGATCGGCACCCAACGCTTTGCCAGCTCATCGAACGCGGTCTCAATGAGCCCCGCGGGCCGCTGCGGCCATGGATAGATGTAGGGCCAGGCCAGTGCGCCCGAGAAGGTAGCATGGGCGCCAATCCCCATATTATGCGATGCGCTGAGGGCTTTTTTCACCTGATCAACCGCCCATTCTTGCCGTGCCTTAGGGTTGCCGCGGACCGCCTCGGCTGCAAATCCGTCAAACGCCACATCATAGGCCGGGTGCACCGCCACCAACTGCCCTTGCAAATGCGTCGATAGCTCTGTCACCTCAATGCCGTTGCCCGCAGCGACACCTTTGATCTCATCGCAATAGTCTTTGCTTTCCGCCGCCTTTTCCAAGTCAAACAAACGGCCGTCCCAGCTTGGGATCTGCACGCCTTTATAGCCGCATTCGGCTGCCCATTTGGTGATCGCATCCCACGAGTTGAACGGGGCTTCATCTCCGGCGAACTGCGCCAGGAACAGCGCCGGGCCCTTGATGGTTTTCATGACGTGTCTCCCTTTATCTGCCGCTCTCGGGCGGCATGTCTCTTAGCTATAGATGTCGGCGCGGATGCGTTTTCGCGCCGCTGGCGGTGAGCCTCGGCCAGGCCGATCACGGCAACATCGAGGCTGCCGGTCACTGCGGGCTTGACGCCGGTTTTGAGGCTTGGGGTGATCAGACTAAGCCACCCCGTCCTGGGCCAACGCTTCAAAGAGCAGCGCCACGGCTTCGGCGCCTGGGTCATTATGGCCCTTGAGGCTGTCTTCGGGCACATAAGCCGCTCGCCCGGCCTTGGCGCGCAGGATCTCTGCCGTGCTGTCCGCGCCTACACGCGCAGCGGCAGCGGCCTTTGCCATCCCACCTGGAAGCGCAGCCAACGCCGGCTCTAGCGCATCGATCATCGTTCTATCGCCCACCTTAGCGCCGCCCACTTGGCGGACCCGATCCAAACCGTCGGCGAGCGCTTGGTGAACCGAGGCGCCGTTTGCCGAGGCATCACCGGCTGCATTGAAATAGATCGCCATGATCACGCCAGACGAGCCGCCCATCGTCTGGCTGAGCGTATTGCCAAGGGCCGGGAAAAGCTGGGTCAAATCAGCAAGCGGCATGCGGTCCAGACTGTCTTTGAGTGCCCGCGCCGAAGTGGCCAAGGTGCTGCCAGTATCGCCGTCACCCGATTTGGCGTCGAGCGTGTTTAATGCGGCCTCCGAGGCGATCAGCAAATCGGTCGCGGTCTCGATAATCTTGCGCGTTTTATCATCGCGCGAGGGGGCGTGCTCAACGGGTGTCAGCCCCTCGGGTAGCGGCACAATCGGCGGGCTGACGACGGCGTTCATACCAGGCCACGCGGCCAGATCGACCGGCGCGGCCAGGGCGTCGCGTTCCGTCGCGGTCGCGTCCATCACCGAGACAGAGAAACCGTGCATATCGAGCGAGGTCATCATCGGTGCCGGTCCGATGACATGTTTGGCCAGACCGGACGCCGCAAAAGCGTGGGTGAGCACTGACATTTCAAGCGGCGTGGTAGAGCCCAGATTGTTAATCAGCGCGACGCGTTCGCCGTCGCCACCGCCGCCCAGCATGTCAGTAACTGTCCCCATGGCTTTCGCCGCGCCCGCAAAATCCACCTGTTCCACACCCGGCTCGCCGTGGATGCCAAGGCCAAGCTCTGCCTTTCCGGGCGCGATCCGGTCTTCTTTCGTCGAGCCGGGCACCGTGCATGTATCCAAGCTCATCCCAATCGAGCGGACCTTGCCGATCACGCTTCGGGCAGCCTCGGCAACGGCCGCCAGATCCGCGCCACTTTCAGCCAAAAAGCCAGCGATTTTGTGGACGAACAGCGTACCGGCGACGCCGCGGGGCTGCGGCAGGTCAGGTAAGGCCACATCGTCATCGACCACGACCATCTCCACTTTGTGCCCCAAAGCGCGCGCACGCTCCGCTGCAAGGCCAAAGTTGAGCCGATCACCGGTGTAATTCTTCACGATCAAGAGGCAGCCCGCGTCACCGGTGACCGCTAGGATCCCGGCAAGCACCGCATCGACGGAGGGTGACGCGAAAACCTCGCCGCAAACCGCAGCGGCTAGCATGCCGCGCCCGACAAAGCCCGCATGGGCGGGTTCATGGCCTGAGCCGCCGCCCGAGATCAATGCCACCTTGGATTTGTCCCAGTCCGAGCGGAACACCACCTTGATATGCGGGTAGCCATCGAGCCGTGATAACGCGCCGCCAGACGTCGCGAGCAAGCCGTCGATCGCTTCGGTCACCAGCGCTTCTTTGGTGTTGATGAACTGTGCCATCGCGTCCCTCCCTCGCACCGCCCGCGCTTTTGTTCGCCGGGTTCCTAAGCGCCGCCGTGATCGTAGCTGAGGCGGTAATCGCGAGTCCACCGAATAATGAGGTGCGTTCCTCATTGGGAAAACAGCAGATTTTCAGAACTTTAGGCCGAAGATCAGCGATGGTGCCGCAGAATTACCGTGTCACCTGCTCAGCTGTTTGCCCATCACGCTCACGCGGTGATCTGGTCACGATGCGTTGCAATCGCTGGACAGGCTGTCGCCGGTGGCTACGTCGCCGCCCACGCAGTAACCCGGAGGACCTGCCATGACTTCACCCGCAAAACTGACCCGACGCGCCGCCCTTGCGGCTGGCGCGGCCCTGCCGCTCGCTGCTGGCGCCTTGTCGTCGTCACGCGCGCTGGCCGGCGGTCACGCCGCACCCCCTAACGCGATCAAAAACAGCTTTTCGCTCGGTGATTTTGAAGTGTCGACGCTTTTGGTCGGGTCTCGCGCGGTTGGCGATATCCAAACCATTTTCGGCATGAACGTGTCTGCAGAAGAATTTGCTCAAGTCAGCGAGGAAAACTTCCTGCCCGCTGACACAGCGCAGTTTTTCTTTACGCCGACGGTCGTAAACACCGGCGAAACGGTGGTGTTGTTTGATACCGGGCTTTCCGCGGGTGGCACCTTGCCCGCCCTTGAGGCCGCGGGCATCACCGCCGAAGACGTGGATACCGTTGTGATCACCCACATGCATGGTGACCATATCGGCGGTCTTTCGGGCGATGACGGTGCCGAGACCTATCCGAACGCCAGCTATTTCACGAGCCAGGTCGAGTATGATGCCTGGGCCGCTATGAGCAATGACGGTTTTGAGGCGAAGGTGCGCCCGCTTGCCGAGAAGATGAGCTTCATCGCAGACGGCGAAAGCGTTGCCTCCGGGATCACTGCGATGGCCGCGTTTGGGCATACGCCGGGCCACATGGTTTACATGCTCGAGTCAGGCGGCAAGCAGGTCTTGATCACCGCCGACATGACCAATCACTACGTGTGGTCACTGGCGTATCCCGATTGGGAGGTGCGCTTCGACATGGATAAAGTGGCCGCGGCAGCGACACGGCGACAGGTGTTGGGCATGCTCGCGACAGATCGGATCCCGATGATCGGCTACCACATGCCCTTTCCAGCGCTGGGTTACGTCGAAACCCGCGATGACGGATTTCGCTATGTGCCTGCCAGTTATCAGATGATGCTCTAGGGGGGCGTTTCAGTCTTAGGGTCCGCCGCCCTGGTAGTTGGGGGCTCAAAAAACCCGTTGAGGCCATACGCGCCTCAACGGACCGATCACGTTGTTCGAAGCCACTACTTCACGATGATCGGTGTTCAATTTTACGAGCGTCTCGCCGCTGGCCGATCTGGTGAAGATTTTAAACGTTTTCCAGCTTCGCGTTTAAAATCGATTAAGGAAATGCTTGGCACAACCAGGGCACGTTGTTGCGTGGAGTTGTGCTGTGCTCTCTTTTGTTCGTGTATTGTCGGCCGTCGTTTTAGCTGGCCTGTGCTACCTGGGCTATGCCCTGTATGATCGTCAGGTCGCTTGGACGGTTGAGCGCAAAGCGGTGGTCAGCGCCCAAGCCTGGCTTGACTACTTCGCAACGACGATACCTGAGGCCTCTGGTGTGGTGGCAAGCGGCGCCTTTAGCGACCAAGACCAGCAACTCCTTGAGCCGATCCGCGGCGCACTCGATGTCTTCCACTTCAAGTTCTTTGCCCCGGATGGGTCACTGCGCTTTGCTTCTGATGCTGAGGACCCCGACGTTTCGGGCAGCGACGGCGCGCTTCGCCATAACCCCTCAGCGGTGGGCGTTGTGCTTGAGACCGGTCAGGTAGAAACGCGCCTCGGAGGGGCCGCAGCGTCGGCGCGTTGGCCCAATCAGTTCGCTGCCGTTTATCTGCCTTATGAGATTGAGACGGGTCACCGTGGCGTCGTCTCGGTCTATGTCGACACCACCGCAAAGGTTGCCACAACCGAGGCGTCGTTTCGCACCTTCGCCCTGATCGTCACAGGATTGATCGCGGTAATTTTCTTGATCCCAACCGCGTTTTGGGCGGTGGCTTGGCGCGACAGTCGGCGGCAGCAGCAAGACCTGAAGCAGTCCGCGGTCGATCAGGCGAAGCTGACCGAGGAGGTGCGCCTTATCGGCGATCTGAATGAGTGGCTGCAGGCGAGCCGGTCCCAAGCTGAGTTGTTTGAGATGGTGGTGGGCTTTCTGACCCGCCTGTTGCCCGCATGCGATGGCCAGATCTACATTTACGCTAATTCACGCGATGTACTGGACGGCGTCGCCAGCTGGGGCAACGATTCGCTCCTCCACGACCACATTCACCCGGAAGATTGCTGGGCGCTGCGGCGCGGACGCACCTACAGCTATGGCGAAGCAGAAATCGGGTTTCCCTGCGCGCATGTTGGCCATGACGGCCTGCGCCCTTACTTCTGCATGCCCTTGCTCGCCCATGGAGAGACGATCGGTCTGCTGCACTTAGCGCAACGCGAAGGCGTCGCGGACAGCACCTTCCGCGCGTCCCGCCGCCTTGCTCAGCTTTGTGCAGAGCAGATCTCGATGGCGATCGCAAATGTCCGTATGCGCGATGAACTACAAGACCAGTCGATCCGCGACGCGTTAACGGGTTTGTTCAATCGGCGCCATCTGACGGATGCGTTGCGGCGCAACATGGCCCGCGCGGCAAGCCGTGACCAAACGGTCGCCTTGCTCTCCATTGATGTCGACCACTTCAAGAAATTTAACGACAATTATGGCCACGACGCCGGTGATATGGTGCTGCGCGCAGTCGGCGAAGTGCTCGATCAGTGCACCGATGGCGATGAGCTCGCATGCCGCCCGGGCGGTGAGGAATTCATGATCGTCCTGCCCGATTGCGGTACGGCTGAGGCGCTTCACCGTGCGGAGGTGGTGCGCGAGCGCATTCAAGCCATCTCCATCCGCTATGGTGAAAAGAATTTGCCAAGCATTACAGCGTCTATCGGCATCGCAGTTTCGCCCGATCACGGCACCATCCCGCAAGACCTGATGCGTACTGCCGATGAGGCGCTGTATGCAGCCAAAGCCTATGGTCGCAATCGTGCCGTTCTTGCCACCCTGATCGAATTGGACGGGAACGACACGGCTGCCTTGCCCCCGGTCGGTAAGCTAGAAGCGGCCGAATAAGCCTGCTCAACGCGGGTCTCGCATCGGCCTTCGACAGAGTAAGCGTTGCAGCGCCTACGCGTGATGCGCGTGTGACGCAGTTGCCGGCGCGGCAACAACACCAGAGCCTTCGTTCAGCGCGCTGCCTTGGAATGTGATGGACGCGCAGCTGCGTTTTGTGGGGTCCAAACGGCTCTGGTTCGGCACGCCGCTTGCGCCGAAAGTCTAAAATTAAGCAATAAATGCCTCTTTCCTGTCCCACCATGGACAAATCAAACGCCTAATCGGTGACCGCGGCTGTAGGGCACGGACACCATCATGGCGAACACCGACATTTCAGATCTCCGCGACACCACCGGCTTCCTTGGCGCGTGCTTGGTGGACAGCGAAACGGGGCTGGTTTTGGCGCAGGAGACCGGGAGCACGTATCTCGATCTCGAAGCGGCAGGCGCCCGCAACACCGAAGTGATGCGTGCCAAGAATGCCGCGTTGAAAGCGTTAGGCCACGACGATCCCATCGAAGACATCGTCATTAGCCTGGGCACGCAGATCCACCTGATCCGCCCGCTTCACAGCAATCCGACGGTGTTTGTCTACTTGGCTGTCGAACGCAAGATCGAAAACTTGGGCATGGCGCGGCTCGCCATCAAAAATGTGGAGGCGGAACTGGCCGTCTAAATGGAGCGCCGCCTGCGCGGCCCACTCACGGATTGGCAATCATGCCATTGGATACCCATGCGACGAGGCGGCAATGCCGAACACAGACAGCAAATTTAGCCAGTATCAAGAGGGGTTTCGCGAGCTTAACGCGTTCTGGGCCAAGCTGGATAAGCTTGATGCCGATGTCGAAGCGTTTGCGGAGACCGCGCTGAGTTTCGTCGATGAACCGCTCGATCGGGTGCGCGAGAAAATCCGCGCCTTCGAGCCTTCCGTGAGCGTCATCGGGCAGATCAAGGCAGGCAAAAGCACGCTGTTGAACGCCATTATCGGCCAGCCGGATCTGCTTCCGTCTGATGTTAATCCATGGACATCGGTCATCACCGGATTGCATCTGAACAATCGTTTTCGCCCGGTGAATACCCGCGCGGTGTTTCGGTTTTTCGACCGCCACGAATGGGATCGGCTCGCAGCAACCGGCGGCAGACTCGGTGAAATGGCCAAGCGCGCGGGCTTTGACAGCGAAGCCGACGCGGTGCGCAGCCAGGTCGACCAAATGCGCCAGACCACCGAGGAACGTCTCGGCGAGGAGTTCGAAGACCTTCTTGGCGGCAGCCGTACCTATCCTGATTTGGATAAAGACGTGCTCGACCGCTACATCTGTTACGGTGACCCCGACGACATAGCCGACGGCGCCCGCGACGGGATCTATGCCGATATCACGAAATTCGCCGATCTTTATATCGACAGCGATTTCCTTCCCAAGGGACTGTGCCTGCGCGATACGCCCGGGGTCAACGACACCTTTATGATGCGTGAGCAGATCACGCTGAATGCAATCAGCGATAGCCGGGTCTGCGTTGTCGTTTTGTCGGCGCATCAAGCGCTGTCGGCAATGGACCTGGCGATCTTGCGGATCATTTGCAGCGTTGACGCGCGTGAAGTGCTCATCTTCGTCAATCGCATCGATCAGCTGGCGCAGCCCCAGGTCGAGGTTGAGAATATCCGCAAGTCGGTTGAGAAAACCTTGCGCCGTATCGGTGTTGGCGACGGCATCGAGATTTTGTTCGGAAGCGGTTATTGGGCGAATTGTGCGCTTGGTGATCCCGGATCCATGCGACAGCCGAGCCGCGACGCGCTGGCAGAATTCTTCGGTGGTGACACGGATGATCCTGAGCTTCTGCGCCAGCGGGCGATGGAAGCCTCTGGCGTGTTTCAGCTCTTACGCGCGATTGCGAACCGCGTTGTGGAAGGCCCCGGCGCTGCGATCCTGAACGATCTGCAGAAAGACCTCGATACCATCATTGAGATGAGCGAGACGGTCGAATCTGTGGCCGAGCAGCGCATGTCCGCACCGCCCGCATCGGAAATGACCCAGATGATGCTCTCGCTGAAGATCGCGGATGTGCATGACCGGGTCTTGAAGAGCTTCGACGAGCGGGTGGCTGGCGTGCGCGCACATCTCGTTGAGCGGTTGGATCGCGCGCAAGATACCTTCGTTGAGTCAGCCACCGAGGCGCTTCAGTCGCACATCAATGCGTTCAGCGAGGCCGGGACCTGGACCCATGACCCCACAAGTCTGCGGATGATGATGCGGACGGCATATGTGTCTGCCTGCGGGCGTTTGCGACGCGAGGGCGAAAGCGCGTTCGACACCGTGCTCGACGGTGTTCAGGAGATACTCGAGACCGATCTGGGCGTTTATCGCGAGGGCAGTTCTATCGAGTTTCCCGAGCAGCAACAGCACAAGGCGCCCACAATCTTGGCGCGGACCATCGCCCTAGACCTGCAGGGGCGGTGGTGGCGCAAGTTCTGGCGCTTCGGGCGCGAACATGCAGCCCAGAAACGTTATCGCGCAACGATTCTGGCCGAGACGACGCCGATTATCGACGGCTTGATGGATGACTTCTTCGAGCCCGCGGTGCGCAACACCCGCGACATCGTCGAGAAGTTCCTGATCGATCAGGGCGCGTTCTGCAAAGCCATCCTGGAAAGCTACGAGACCGACACGACCGGGAAGTCAGATCCCGACAGCATGACAAAAAGGCTGATTGCATGATCTTGTCCCGACGCAAATCCGAACCGCTCGCGCGTGATGAAACGGCGAGCACCGCATCGGTCGGTGCACGCAAACCGCGGATCATGATCGCGGGCGAGTTTAGCGCTGGAAAAACAAAGCTGATCAACGGCCTCATCGGTCACGAGGTGCTGCCCTCAAACGTGACCGCGACATCGCTTCCGCCGATTTGGCTCACCAGCGGCCAAACCGGCATTCTGTCGGTCGGTCTCAACGGCGAGAAAGCGGAACGCAGTTCGCTCGATGATGTGGACGTTGAGGATACGCAGTTCTGCGTGATGGCACTGTCCGCGCCGATCCTTGAGCGCTTCGATATCATCGACACGCCGGGCAATTCTGACCCCAATATCGACGCCGAAAGCTGGGAGCGCATGCTGCGTTACGCTGACTTGGTGGTGTGGTGCACCAACGCCAATCAGGCGTGGCGCCAAAGTGAAAAGTCGGTTTGGGCGGATATGCCCAGCCATCTCGTCGGGGTTGGGCCCTTGGTGATCACCCATGCTGACCTGCTTGCCGACGAGGTCACGGCCGAGCGTGTCGTACGCCGGGCGCGGCGCGAGGCGGGCGCGTACTTCGCCTCAATCCTGATGGTCTCGCTGTTGCGCGACGCCGACATCGCCCGCGTCGCCGATGCTCTGGAAACCCTCGGCGGTAGCATCGCTGAGAGCGGCGAAGCCAATCTGGCGGTGTCGCGATTTGCCCAAGCTGAACGCGCGGTTAGCGAGGACCAGACGATCCACCTTGGCACAATCGATGCGCCGCCGTCGCCGAAAGTGCCAAAACGTGTCATGAGCCGCCGCCTTGAGAGCCGCGACTCTGCGCCCGATCCACTTCCCGAAATCCAGTCCGAAATCCAGCCCGAACCCCAGCCCCTACCGGAGCCCGAGGCTGACGCTGCGTTCGATCCGTTCGAGATCACGTCGCTCGATGATGAGGCACCCGTCACGCGGCCTTTGTATGATATTGGCGCCGCGCCACCGCCCGCCGAAATGCCCGAGCAAACCGGCGAAGCAGCGCAAGCCGCGCCCATTTCACAGGATGCGCGGGTCGTGAACGCGGTGCTCGAGAAACTGGCTGTGCCCAGTTATGTCGCGCAAATATCGGGGTCATCCGACGACGATCTGGCAAAAACCAAGCTCTTGCAGCCCCATAAACAGCCGTGTCGGCGCGCGCCCGGTCAGTCCGCGCGCGACCTTTGGCACGATGTGATCCGCGGCAAAGACCTCAACGACGCGGATGTCGTTCTGGCCTGTGCCGAAGCGCTGATCCGCCAAATCGATGCGGAGGATGACCTTGTGCATAACGGGTCAAACGCCGTGGATGATTACGGCGAGCCTCTTTCCCTTATGCAGCCGAGCAACCACGGAGGCAGCCATGAAAATCGCACCTAAGATGCGCCATGAGCTTGATTTTCTGCGCGAAAACCTGGTCGCGGCAGAGAAAGTCGTCGATCGGCGGAAACGTCAGGCCTTCCGTGATTTGCGTGAGCGCTTGGACAATTGGGCAGCGAAAGTGGCGGTCATCGGCCAGGTGAAGGCGGGCAAGTCCACCTTCATGAACGCGTTTCTTCATCAAGATGACCTGCTGCCGTCAGATGTGAACCCGTGGACATCGGTGGTCACAAACATTCGCATCAACATGCCGAACGATCCGGCTTTCGGCGCGAAATTTGAGTTCTTTGACGAGCCCGATTGGCAAGAGATCTTGGATGGCGGCTCTAAGATACGAAAGCTCACGGAACAGCTTTTACCGGGTTTTGATACCGATCTGCTGCGTCGGCAAAGCGAGGAGATGAAAGCGCGCGCCCAGAGGCGTCTCGGCGACCATTATGAGAGCTTGCTCGGCACCGAGCATGATTACGATTTTCTAACGCCCGATCTGCTCAAACACTATGTCTGCGCCGGGCCTGCCACTGGGGATGACGACGCAGATCAATCCGGCCGCTACGCGTCGCTCACAAAGGTGGCCAACGCCTATATGCGGCTGCCTGAGTTTCAGGTGCCCACGATCTTAACGGACACGCCCGGCGTCAATGACCCGTTCCTCGTGCGCGATGAGTTTACCTGCCGCAGTCTCGACAAATCGGACGTGTTCATCGTGGCGCTCTCGGCGCATCAACCATTAACCGAGGTCGACATCGCTTTGATCCGGATCTTGGCCAAGCAAGATTCCAAAGACGTGTTGATCTTCGTCAATCGCATTGATGAGTTAGACGATTTGAACGCGGAGCTTCCGCGGGTGATGGAGGATGTCGCGCGGCGTCTCAAAAAGGCCATCCCGGATATCGATTTTGCCATGGTCGCTGGGAGTGCGTTTATGGCGCAAGTGGCGATGCGCGACGATGAAGAAGCACAGGAAGCGCGGGTCGCCCTCGATACGCCAGAGCTTGCCGACTATCTGCGCGCTCAGTACGGCGCGGTGCCCGATGACCAGGTGGATCGGCTGCTGATGGGGTCGGGGATTGCCGATGTCAAAGAAACACTGTCGCGGGTCATCGATAACGGCGTGGGAACCGGACAGCTGGCACAGCTTTTAGGTGATATCCGCGCCGAGTTGAACGCGGCGCAGTTCATCGCCCGACGCGAGCGCGAAGCCATTCAGGCCCAAGTCGAGAGCGTGCAAAGCGATGTTGCCGAAGCGGCGGCCGAAGAATTAGAGCACGATCTGGCGAAAGTTGCCGAAGCCCATGACGCGCTGGAACACCACGTGAGCGCCGCTGATGATCAATTGGAGAAAGCGATCTCGAAATCGTGGAGTTCGCTTGAGACCAAGCTCGTCAACCACGTCACGGCGTTCGTCGATAGCCAGCAACGACCGCTCAGCGAGTACCTCATCAGCGATGAGATCCGCGGCGGTAAGCGCAAAGGTCTCGATATCGACCTGGCACCGCTTCAGATCGCGATCGAGAAGGAAGTTCTCAAAAACTACGAGAAATCACGCGCTAGCACCGATGTCGTGCTCAATAATTGCATCCATGTTTGCCGTCAGGTTGTCAAAGACAGCTACGATGACCCGACCGAAAACATCACCCTCGATGACCTACCTTACTCAGAGTTTGCCTCAACGCTGATGCTGGCGAAAAAGTCGCTGCGGCTAGAGCTGATTGCGGAGCGTAGCTGGCAATTCTGGCGGCGCCAGGCCGTTGACGTGGATAAATCGCTCACCGCCTTGCGCACGATTGCAGCGGCGGAGTTGCGACCGCCCATTGAGAAGATTTTGGCCGCCTTCAATGAGGCGCAGGTGGAACGTGCAACCGCTGGCATGTCGCGCGTCAATGTCATGCTGCGGATGATCGAAGTGATGCTCGATGAGACAAAGCACCGGCTGAAAACCGAAAAAACTGAGTTTGAGCGCCTCGCCCGAGATCCAGAGATGCGCGAGGGGCTGGTGCGTCAATTGCAAAGCAAGATGGAAGTCTTGGAGCAACGCTTGATCAATTTGTCGGCTGTGGACGGCGTGCTCTCGAAATCGGAACTGTCTGAGGCGGCGTAGAGGACGGTGGCATGAGCCAGGTTTGTGAAAAGGCGGAACCGCACCAAAGCGCGGAAGACGACACCGTAATCCGGGTCGCTGTCTGTGGTGAGGTGAGCGCTGGCAAATCGACGGTAATGAACCTGTTGATGCGGCGGGACATGCTCCCCGACAATGTCGGGCGCGATAATCGCCCGGTGGTTTTTGCAGGCTATGACGACGAGCCAGGATTTGAGTATCGCGATGATCAAGCGGGCTTCGTGCGGGCCGCTGGCCTGGATGATGCAGACGTGCTCGCAGGGTTGGAAAACCTGCAGATATGGTACGATAACGCGGCCTTGCGCGGCTACGAGTTCATCGAAGTGCCGCTGACCACAGCGCAAGAATTGACGGACAAAGATATCGGGCTAATCCGGTCCGCCGACGTGCTCATCTGGGTCACCATCGCGTCGCAGGCGTGGCGGCTGACCGAAGAAAAGATCGTCAAGGAAATCGGTGCCGCGCGCCCGAAGCACTGCATTCTCGCGGTGTCGCGCGCCGATAAGTTGCGCAAGATCGCTGATCGCAAGAAGTTGGCGGAACGGCTCGAACGCGAGACCGCCGCGTTTTTCGGGGACGTCGTCTTTCTCAAAGCCTCGCGTCAGCGTGTGCAGCGCTGCGCCAATTCCGATGAAGAATGGTCCTATGCCGGCGGCGAGGCGTTGGTCAAAGCGCTGACAGCAGCGGCCGATCAGGTGCGCACGGATGACAGCGCGATGGGTGAGCGCGGCGTTTCCAGCGATGACGGGTCACCTATGGTCAATGAGGTGACAGCGATTACGTTTACCAGTCGTCGCAACCCCAAATTCAAATCCAAAAGGCAGCTTGAAAACGGCGGTAGCGTGGTCGCCCCGTTTCTGAGCCACCGCGTGCGCGATATCATCGACACGTTAGGCGGTGATGCGTTTGCGGGCTGCTATGCCGTTGGCCATCCTGACACCTGCGCGGTGATCTTGGGTGATGAAGATCAGTGCCGCGCGCTGGGTCATGTGTGCCGTCAGTTGCACAGCGAGATGGTGTCGATGGTCGGGGGCAAGAACGGCCACGCGATGCTCGGATCCTCGATGGCCACGCAAAACCACAGCATCATCTTTGAGGATGTGCCGAATTTGGGTTTCCTGTTCCTGAGGACAAACTCAAAGACGGTGCCGCGCAGCGTCGCACAAAGCGCGATGGCCCGCATCGTACGGTCTTGCGCGGTGACAGCGGCTTAGCGGTCGATCACGGCCCACGGGTCTCATCCCGCAACAAGCCAGAGCGCGATCCCCGGAAATGCCAGGATCAGCCCAAGCCGCACGATATCGGCGAGAACGAAGGGCAGCACACCGATCATGATCGCGCTCTGACGCAGCTTTGGGGCAGCGTTTTTCACCATGAAAAGGTTCATGCCGACCGGCGGTGTGATCAGGCCCAACTCCACTGTCACCACCACGACGATGCCGAACCAAACCGGATCATACCCGGCAGAAACCACGACTTGGAAGAAAATCGGCACGGTCAGCAAAATCATCGCCAAGCTTTCCAAAAAGCAGCCGAGGATGACGTAAAAGCCCAAGATCAACGCGAGGATCTGCCAGGGCTCTAGCCCGCTTCCCCCCAGAAAATCTGCCATCGCAAAGGCGATCTGCGAGGTCGAGAGAACGAACCCAAACACCTCCGCCCCGATCAGGATGACGAAAATCAGCGCGGTGGTCTGAACCGTCATGCACAATGCGCGCAGGAATGCCGGTTTCGTCATCCCCCGCCACCAAGCGAATAGCAGGGCCAACGCCGCGCCTGCGCCACCGGCCTCCGTCGGCGAAAAGAGCCCGCCATAGAGGCCACCCATGACCAGGCCAAAGAGCGCCAGCGTCGGTGCGAACAGCCGAACCGCTTGGGCAAGGCTTGTGTCTTCGCTGTGGGTATCGCGCTCGGCTAACACGTCGCTTTGGCGCCATACCCGGCTCATCCCGGCAATGACGGCCAGGTACAGCAGGTAGGCCAATAGACCCGGCACAATCCCGGCAAGGAACATGTCGGCCACGGATTGCTCGGTGATCAGCGCGTAGAGAAGCAGCGCGATCGACGGCGGTATCATAATGCCCAACGTGCCTCCCGCTGCGAGAGACCCCGCAGCCAGCCTCGGGTCGTAGCCGCGGGCTTCCATCTCGGGATACGCGACCCGGCTGATCGTCGCCGCTGTGGCCAAGGAAGAGCCCGAAATCGTCGAGAACGCTGCGCTCGCGGTGACCCCGGCGGCTGCGATACCGCCCGACCAGCCGCGCGTCACCCGCTCGGAGGCGCGGAACAGATCCCGGGCCATACCCGCCTCCGACATCAAATTTCCCATCAGCATGAACAGCGGCACCAGCGTGAAGGAATAATTCGTCGCCGTGCTCCAAGCAGCGGTCTCCAGCACGCTGAGCGCGGGGGCCACACCGATCATTGCGGCAAAGCCCATAAATCCGACGGTGATCATCGCCAAGCCAACAGGGCACCCCAACAGGACCAAGGCCAAGAGCACCGCGATGGCAACAACCCCGATGGTTTGAAAGTCCATTACTCGGGACTGGCGCGTGTGTGCGCGCCCATCGCCGACGCCCCGGCGAGCAAGGCTAGGGCCAGGCATTCCAGACACGCCACGCCGTAGAACAGCCACAGGGGCACCCGCAGATCTTGGGTCACGTCGCCTCGCTCCCAGATGGTCAGCGCCTCGCCACCAAAGCGGATCATCAAGACCAGGGCCACGGTGATCAATAGGACAAGCCACAGCCGATCGAGCGCAGCGTTAAGGGGCGGCGGCAAGTGGCGACTCACAAGATCAACACGCAACATACCGCTTTGCAGCGATGCCGGGATTGCCGCGAAAACAGCGATCATCAGGAGGTATTGCGCCAGTTCGATTGCGCCGGGGATCATCAGGGCAATCGTGCCGCCGCTTGCGTCAAACAACGCGCGCGCCACGATATTGATGGCGACCACCGCCAATAGCGCCAAAATCGCCGCCACCGCCAACGCAGCGCACAGCCGCTGTAGCCACGCGAACATTGCTGCGCGCTAGTTCAGCATGACCTCACATTCGCTGACAAAGCCCTGGATCGCTTCGTAGGTCTCCGTCCCGGGCAGCCCGGCCTCGTCCAACTCTGCCAAGTAGAGCGCAGTCGCCCGATCAGCAGCGGCCTGCCATTCGGCGAGTTCCGCCTCGGGGATCTGATAGATCTCGCCGCTGCTTTCGATTTTGGGATAGGCGCGCGCATCACTTGCGTCGAAGCCTTTCCCGGCCACCAACGCCCATTTCATGCCGGTATTCTCGTCGACAGCTTTTTTGCCCGCATCGGAGAGCCGGTCATACGCGGCTTGGTTCATCGTGGCGATAAAGGCCGAGGAGTAAAACCCGAACTCGGTGTGAAACCCGGTAATCTCATCGGCACGAAAGCTTGTCACCGCTTCCCAGGGCAGCATGTAGCCGTCGATGACGCCACGCTCCAGGTTCTCGTAGATCGTGGGCGCAGGCATGCCCACCGGCTCGGCGCCAAGCTCGGACAGCAGCGTGCCGATAACGGCAGTGGGACGGCGGATTTTCATGCCCTTCAAATCCGCGACCGTCGTCACCGGCTTGTCTTTCGAGTGGATATGGCCAGGCGCATGAACGTGGAAAAACAGCGGTTTGGTCTCGGTGTATTCCGCGTCGAGCGCACCGGAATCGTAGAGTTTTTGAAGCGCGCAAGACCCGACAGCGGCCGTGTCAAAAAGGCCTGGAAGCTCGATCACCTGCGTCAGCGGAAACCGTCCTGCCGTGTAGCCCTGCAAGGTCCAGGCGATATCGGCGACGCCGTTTTTGGCGTTGTCATAGCCTGCTGGCGCCTTGCCCAGCGTTTGGGCCGGGAACACCGTGACCGAGACCTCTCCCCCCGAAGCCTCGCTGACGGCCGCGCCCCAGGCCTCGAACAATTCGCCCTGCTGCCACGCCACGGGTGGCATGAAATGGGCAAACCGCAGATCATCGGCAGAGGCGGCGTGGCCGGTTGCCAGGAGGATCGAGAAAGCCGAGCCGAGGAGGCGAGTTGCATGCATGAGAAAGGTCCTTTGCCGGAGTCGCGTGCGCGGTTTTCCCCTACCATCGCGGCCAAGGCAACCAGGGACAATGGGGCGTAGCGGCGCGGGTGTCTCAGAGAGCGCCGCTGTCAAACGTGATTGCGCCGTCGCACAGCGTCATCGCGATGCCCAGCCCACCGATCTCCGCGCCGTCGCACGCCTCGATATCGCCGCCCAAGATCACCACATCAGCACGCAACCCGGGCCTGAGGGTGCCGTGCAGGTTCTCGCGAAATCCCAGCCAGGCATTTGTGGCCGTGTAAGAGCGGAGCGCTTCAGACAGCGTCTGCGCCTGATCGGGCCAGTCCGGACCCAGATCGAGGGGCGCCACCGCGGCTTGCAGGTTGCCGAGTACGTCGACCGGCACGACAGGCCAATCGGTGGAGAAGGCAAGCGGAATGCCGCGGTCGCGGATTGTGCGCCACGCAAAGGCGCGGGCGTGTTCCTCGGCGAAGAAAACCGTGTCTGGGGCAGGCGGCTCGAAAAACCCCGCAAAAGCGGCATGTCGCGGCTGCATCGATGCGACGGCGTCAAGCGATACCATCCGGTCCACATCGGCGTCGCTGATCAGCTCGATATGCTCAATCCGGTGGCGCGCATCACGGGCGCCATTGGCCTTGCGCGCGGCTTCATACCCGTCAAGCACCCGGCGCACAGCAAGGTCGCCTATCGCATGCACGCTGATCTGCAGGCCCATCGCATCGGCGCGGATACAGGCCGCATTGAACGCATCGGGTTGAAACACCGCCTCGCCATGGTTGTCTGGTTGGTCAGGATAGGCGGCAATTTTGAGCCCGGTGCGGCTTTCAAACACGCCGTCCATGAACATCTTCACCCGGCCAGACCAGAGCTTGTCGCCTTGAAACGCCCGATGCATCTCGAGCGCCTCGTCAACCCGCTCGACAGGGTCAAAGTTCTTGAGGTGGAAGGGCACCTGCACACGGCAATGAAGCTGGCCCTCCGCCTCAATCTCCTGCAGCAACTCCAGCAGGTAGGTGTTGCCATCCATGTTGTGGAGCGCGGTTATCCCGTGGGCCGCAGCATGGTTGAGCCCTTTGACCAGCAGCGCTTTATCGGCCCGGCGTTGATCTGGCGTGGCAGGCGGCACCGGGTCGGCCCCCGTGACGTAGCCTGCCATATCTCGGCCTCCGGTACGCGATAGCGACAGCACAGGGCCAAAAGCACCGGTCTCCAGCAAGGTGCCGGTGGCGTTGCCATCGGCGTCGGTCACGACAGTGCTGCCCTCCGGCATCGCCGCGCCCTGGGCCAGTCCCGCCTTTGTCAGTGCCGCGCTATTGGCCCAGACGGTGTGAAGATCGGCCGCTAGAAGTGCGAATGGACGTTCGGAGATGATCGCGTCCAGCCGCGCGCGGGGGCTTGGGCCAGGCCCGGCAAACAGGTCATAGAAGGCGCCAACCCCCAAGATTAGCGGCTCCTGCGGCCGCGCGTCAGCATAGTCGCGGATGAGGGGCGCCACCTCGCGCAAGTCGGAAAGGCCGCCGACCGCAACGAAGTCAAGCTCCGCCGCGCCTTGAAACAGATGCACATGGCTGTCGATGAAGCCCGGCAGCACGCTGCGCCCGCCCGCATCGATCACCCGCGTCTCGGGGCTGGCGACAGCGCGGATCGCCTCGTTATCACCCACCGCAACAATTTCTTGCCCAGCAATAGCGATGGCCTGCGCGCGTGGCTGCGTATCGGCCATCGTCAAAACCCGGCCATTCACAATGACGATGTCACATCGTTCCGTCATCTTCCCCTCACCTTGATGGGGCCAGCCTAGCGTGCTCTTGTGCCCTGCGCGAGATCAGCGATTGCTGTTCGTGCCCGCCTTTGTCACAAGCGTCGCAATGCCCTCCACGAAAAAACCCGAGACCGACGTGCCACTGGGCCGCGCGCGCGCCTTCGATACGTCGTTTTTTGTGCTGGCTGCGATCTGCGCTGGTGCGGCACTGGCTGTCGCCTGGCTCCAAGGGCCGGGCCGCGTGGTCGAAATCGCGGTGCGTTACCTCGGTTTCTTAGCGCTGCTGATGCCCAAAATCCTGTGCGGGTTCTTTGTGGCGGCGGCGGTGCCGTTATTGATCCCACGCGAAACCTTATCGCACTGGGTCGGACGTGAGAGCGGCCTGCGCGGGCTCGTCGTCGCTAGCCTCGCAGGCGGATTGATCCCCGGTGGCCCGATGATGGTGTTTCCGCTTGCGCTGGGCTTTCGCGCGTCGGGCGCAAGCACAGCGGTGATCATCGCCTTCGTTTCAGCCTGGTGCCTCTACAGCCTCAATCGCACGCTGATTTGGGAAATGTCGTTCTTGTCGGTGGACGTCGTGCTACTTCGTATTCTCATCTGCCTGCCGTTTCCAATTCTGGCGGGGTTTCTGGCCAGTAAGGTGATGCGGTGAACATCGTCATTGGCACGCTGGTTTTGATGGGGCTCGCGGCGTGGGTTTGGCAGAGTTTGGACGCGCCTGCTCAGCGCAGCGAAGCGGTGGCGGGCATGTGGCGCATCGCGGCGGTTACGCTGCCGCGCGTTGTCATAGCGTTGATTAGCGCGGGGCTCTTTGCCGAGCTGTTACCGGAAGAAATGGTGCGCGCATATCTCGGCGATACTTCGGGATTTCAAGGTGTGCTGTTGGGAAGCGCGCTTGGCGTGGTGACGCCGGGCGGCGTCTTCGTCAGCTTCGCTCTTGCTGCGGGCGCGGTAGAAGCCGGTGCCGCGATGCCGGCGACAATCGCCTATGTAACGGCTTGGTCGCTCTTTGCGCTCACCCGGATTATCGCCGATGAATTGGCGCTTATGGGTAAGCAGTTCTTGCTTCAACGCATTGCGGTGACGCTGCCAATCCCGCTCGCGGTTGGCGGTATAGCGATGGCGCTTCCGTTCGGTTGAGGGGACTTAGCCGGCGCGCGTCAGCCCGTGCACAGGCCCGCCTGGGCCAAGCCGGACACCTGGGCGCAGCCGCTCATAAGGTAGCGTAGGCAGGTCACACGGATTGGCCCCGGGCGCTTGCGCAAACAAGATCCGATCTGTGACGCGCAGGTAATCAGCCATGAAGTGGACGCCAGACTTCACGCAGACAATTGCGTGATCGCGCGGCTCAATCCCGACCACGCGAAACATCTCTTGATCAGCGTTCTGTGCGCGACGGCTGCCGACGACGATTGTTATGCCGGTGCCGATTAAGCGCAACCGCGCCACCGGGCCAAGATGCGCGCGGGCGCCGCCAAACATCGGACCGGTGAAGTCGAAGACCCCGTCAGACAGCCGCTCAACCCGTACTCGGCAGGCGAGGGGCTCGGAGAATTGTGCAAATCCACCGCCGAGGGTAAGCTCAATTTCAGCGCCGACGCCCGCCTGATGCGCCGCACTGGCAGCGTTTGGGTCATAGAGCATCGACAACACCGCATCCGTCGCGCCCGCGTCGATCAGCGCGCGCAGAACGCCGGTCGTATCGCCGGTACCGCCAGCGCCTGGATTGTCTTGCGGGTCGGCGATCACCACCGGCGAATCGAGTGTCATTGCTCTGGCCACACAAGCGCGCGCAGGCTCGAGCCGGGCATCAAAGTCGTTCTCAGCGGCAGCAAAAGCGTTTGTGATGCTTGTGACAGCAGCCTGCGCTTTGGCCGGATCCGGGTCGTAGGCAAAGACGCTCGGCCCGCAATCAGGGATGTCGGCAGGCGGAAACCCCATAGCGATGTCGACTGAGCGCGCGTCGATGGCGTCTAAGTCTGCATAGATCTCGCGCGCAGGGGAAAACTCAGTCGATTGCGCGGTGATCGGCAGCAAAAGATCCACCTGGGCATAGGCTTTCGCGAGCGGCGCGGCGAGCACCTGATCTAGAAGACGCGCCGCCCGCGCGCCTGTCTCGGCCAAGTCCACGTGGGGGTATGTGCGGTAAAGCGTGACCGCGTCGGTTAAATCGCACACTGCGCGCGACAGGTTCGCGTGCAGATCAAAGCTCGCCACCAGCTTTGTGTCGGGGCCAATGGCTGCGCGCACCCGGCGCAAGATCTCGGCTTCGGCGTCATCATAGTGGCGGGTGACCATCGCGCCGTGCAGATCGAGATACACCGCGTCAGGGGCGGCGCTTGAAACACCGTCCACGATCTCACCCACGATCTGTTCGAATGCCGCATCGTCGACATAGCCGCCCGGCTCGGCAGCCGCCCAGACGATCGGCACCAACTCATGCGGACACGCCGCCATGAAACCGGCCATCGGCAGGTTGAGGCCTGACATCGTATCCTCAAGTGCGGCGCCGCGGGTGAGCGCTGGCCAGGCACCGCCGGCCTCAAATAAGTCCAACGTGGTGGGAAACGGCGCGAAAGTGTTGGTCTCGTGCTGAAACCCAGCAATGGCCACCCGTGTCATTGCCCGGTGACCTCACCCGACAAGATTGTTGCCACCACGCCCACATCGCGCAGTTCCATCGGATCAACGGCGAGCGGGTCGCGATCAAGCACGCAGAAATCGGCAAATTTGCCAGTTTGGATCGAGCCCACACGGTGGTCGAGCTTGAGCACATGGGCGGCGCCGAGCGTGATGCAATGCAGTGCTTGCGGCACCGTAATCTGCTGTCCGGTGCCCAGAACCCGACCTCCCTCGGTCACCCGGTTCACCGCCGCCCAAGCCGTCACCAGCGGCGCCATCGGTGTGATCGGCGCGTCGGAGTGGATCGCAAACTCATTGTCGAAAATCTCAACCGCGTCCCGGCAGGCATTCATCCGGCTGGCGCGATCCGGACCGAGCGTTTTGGTCCAATGAATATCGCCGAAATAGTGGATGTGGTTGCCGAAGATATTGCAGGTCAGACCGAGCGCTTTCATCCGCTTAAACTGATCGCGCGTGGCAAGCTGCACGTGTTCGAGCGTGTGGCGTAAATCGGGGTTGGGGTATTTGCGCAGGACCTCTTCGTACACCTCGATGGCAAATTCCGAAGCAGCGTCGCCATTGGTGTGGATATGGGTTTTGACCCCAGCTTTGTGCAGCGCCTCGACAGCACGGCAGTAATGGTCACGCTCCATATTCCAGATGCTGTTATCGACGCCGGTCAGGTAGCCGGGCGCTTTTAGCTTAGCGGTGTAGCCCTGGATCGCCCCGTCGGTGAACAGCTTTGCGCGGCCGAGCGAGAGCTTATCGGTCGAGCGCTTGCGCAACGCCAAGGCGCGTTCGGCTTCTGCTTCGGGAGCGCCTGCCATCGCGTTCATCACCGGCACGTATCGGGCAGGGAAGGTGGGGTCATGCACCACCCGCTCGATCATCGCCACCTCATCCTCCGCCAGATCGGAGAGAAGTTCAGCCACCGTGGTAACGCCGCATAGCCGCGCCACCTCGCCATAGGCGCGTAGGCTGTGTTCGGTGGCCATGTTGAGAAAGTCATAGCCAACTGCGTCGCACATCGGCCGCATCGCCGCGAACTCTTGAAGCTCGCCGTTAGGCCGCCCGTCGGCCCCCTTCATCACCCCTTCAATATTGGTGCCTGCGTCAAAGCCTACCTTAGCGAGCGCCGCCGAATTGACCGTCATCAAGTGAAAGTTTGAATGGGAAACAACGATCGGATGCTCAGTGGACACCGCGTCTAAATGGTCGCGGTCAAATCGGCGTCCTTCGAGAAAGTTTGGGTCGAGCCCCCAGGCGATGATGGGCTCTCCGGCGGGGGTTTGAGCCGCCACACCCCGCAGCCGGGCGATGATGGCGTCGTAATCCTTCACCCCTTCCCAAACACGCCCGGTGGGATCGGTGCGCGCATAGTGACCGCAATACGTGTAGTCCCATATGCCACCCGCCATGACATGGGCATGGGCCTCAATGAGGCCTGGCAAGATCACCTTGTCAGCGAATTGATCGTCGATGCGCGCCTCGCCCCAAGGCTGTGCGCAATCTGGCCCGCCAACGGCCAAAACCAGCCCGTCGCGTACCGCTACGTGAGTAGCCTCGGGCCTGTTGGGATCCATCGTGATGACTTTTGCTGCCCGGTATACGGTGATCATGGTGCCGCCTTTCCTGCTTTTTGATTAATTGCCCAATTCGCAGGCGCTGCCTCAAAATGCGGCACCTAACCACCCCAGTGGAATTGACATTCCGAGCGGGCGCATGCCTGATTGCCGCTACGTAATTCGAAAATCGCCGAAACGACAACAGGGAGACGATTGATGTTTGGATTTATACGGCGTCGCAGCATCCTAGCTGCTTTGCTGTCCGCACCGCTCGCGTTGGGGGTCATGCCAGGCCTCGCCAATGCAGAGAAGGTGCTGCGGGTAATCCCCCATGCGGACCTGAAAAATCTCGATCCGATTTGGACGACCGCGTACATCACACGCAACCATGGCTACATGATCTACGATACGCTGTTTGCCATGGACGAAGACTTCAAGCCGCAGCCGCAGATGGTCGATACCTGGACCACCTCGGAAGACGGCCTGGTCTGGACTTTCGTGCTGCGCGACGGCCTTTTGTTCCATGACGGCGCACCGGTCACTGCCACCGATGTGGTTGCGTCGCTGGAGCGTTGGGGCAAGCGCGACGGCATGGGCCAACAGCTTTTCGCCAATACCGAAAGCCTCGTTGCCGAAGATGATAAAACGGTCGTTCTGACGCTCGCCAACCCGTACGGCTTGGTGCTGGAATCGATTGGTAAGATCTCATCGAACGTGCCGTTCATCATGCCTGCGCGGGTTGCGGCGACAGATCCGTTTGAGCAGATCACCGACTTCACCGGCTCGGGCCCGTTTGTGTTCCAGGAGGATGAGTGGGTCCCTGGAAGCACCGTGGTCTACACCAAGTTCGAAGATTACGTGCCGCGCCCCGAGCCGGTATCGGCTGCTTCGGGCGGCAAAATCGCCAAGGTCGACAAGGTGATCTGGACATACTTCCCCGACCAGACGACCGCGATGAACGCGCTGATGGCTGGCGAAATCGACTTCTTCGAGCAGCCCGCCAACGACTTGGCCCCGCTGCTAGAGGCAAATCCCGACGTCACTGTTGAGGTCAACGATCCGCTCGGCAATATCGGCTTTGCCCGCTTCAATCACCTGCTGCCGCCTTTTGACAACGCGGACGTGCGCCGCGCGGCCATGCTGGCGATGAAGCAAGAGGATTACATGGCCGCGGCCATCGGTGATCCCAAGTTCTGGAAGACTTGCTACTCGGTGTTCCCATGCGGCACCCCGCTCGATAACGATGTCGGCTCCGACGTGATGTCGACAGGCAGCATCGATGCCGCGAAAGCCGCGCTTGAGACCGCCGGTTACGATGGCACGCCAGTCGTGATCATGCAGCCCACCGATATTCCGGTGCTTTCCGCCTTCTCGTTGGTTACCGCCGAGAAGCTGCGCAATGCCGGTTTCGAAGTGGAGGTGCAGGCGATGGACTGGTCGACGCTTACCTCGCGGCGCGCGCTGCGTGACCCGGTGGCTGACGGCGGCTGGAACATGTTCCACACCTGGTGGATCGGCGCTGACGTGATCGATCCGATGGCGATTGCCTTCTCCGGTGATCCGGAGGCGGGCTGGTTCGGCTGGGCCGATGATCCGGCGCTGGAGGAAGCACGGGCTGCTTTCGCCGTGGCTGAATCGCTTGAAGAAAAGCAAACGGTGGCGGCGACGGTGCAGGATCGGCTGTGGTCGATTGGCGCGTCGGGTCAGCTGGGTCAGTTCTTCACGCCGGTGGCGTATCGGAGCAATGTCACTGGACTGATCAAGTCTCCGGTCCAGTTCTTCTGGAATATCGACGTCGAGTGAGCTGAGGCTGAGTGACCTAAAAACTGGTGCCGCGCGGGCCACCCACGTCTTGCGCGGCGCCACACCAACACCCCAATCCGCGAGGATCTCCGTGACGCGCTACATTACCATGCGTGTGCTCTCGACCATACCGGTCATGGTCCTCGTGGCTCTCTTCGTCTTTTTGATGCTGCGCTTAGCGCCAGGTGATCCGGCCTCGGTCATAGCAGGGGATTACGCCACCGCCGAGGATGTCGAGCGCATCCGCGAGCAGCTAGGCCTCTCCGACCCAATCGTCGTTCAATTCGCGCGCTGGGTTGGTGCGCTGGCGCAGGGCGATTTGGGCACGTCGATCTTTTCCGGCAAACCGGTGACAGAACTCATCGGCCAGCGTATCGAACCCACGATGCTTCTGGCGTTGACGACGATCATCTTCGCGGTGCTCGTCGCGGTGCCGTTGGGCACGCTTGCCGCCTTCCGCGCCGGCTCATTAATCGACCGCTTTGTCATGCTGTTCTCGGTCAGCGGCTTCTCGGTGCCGGTATTCGTGCTGGGCTATGTCCTGATCTACACGTTCTCGATGGGGCTGCAGATCTTGCCGGTGCAGGGCTATAAGTCACCCTTCGAAGACGGCATCGGCCCGTTCTTTTATCACATCACGCTGCCCTCGGTGACGCTGTCGGTCATCTTCATCGCGTTGATCGCGCGCATGACGCGGGCCTCCGTGATTGAGGTGCTCGAGGAGGATTACATCCGCACCGCGCGCGCCAAGGGCCAGTCTGAGTTTACCATTCTGATCCGGCACGCACTACGCAACGCCGCCGTGCCCGTCGTGACTGTTATCGGCATCGGCATCGCGCTCTTGATCGGGGGCGTCGTCGTCACCGAAAGCGTGTTCAACATTCCCGGCCTCGGGCGCCTGGTGCTCGACGCGGTGCTGGCGCGAGACTACCCGATCATCCAGGGGCTGATCCTGTTTTTCAGCTTCGTCTATATCTTCGTCAATTTGCTGATCGATCTGAGCTACACCCTGCTCGACCCCAGGATACGCTACTGATGAGCGAGCAGGTCACCGACATTGCCAGCCCGGAAGCGGCGCGCAAAGACAGCAGCCTCGCGCGGATCGCCTTGCGCAACCGAGGTGTTTTCTGGGGCGGCGCGGTGCTGCTTGTGATCGCAGTGTTCGCAGCGCTCGGCCCGTTTTTTGTGGCCGACCCCACCGCGCTGAACCCGATCAATCGGCTGAAACCGCCGGGCAGCGCCGGGTATTTCGGCACCGATATGCTTGGGCGCGACGTGTTCTCTCGGGTGATAAATGGCGCCCAGGTGTCGCTGATCGTCGGGCTGTTCGTGGCGGTGATCGCTGTGGCAATCGGGCTCTTTCTAGGGTTGATCGCGGGATACATCCGCTTGATGGACGCGCTGATCATGCGCTTGATGGACGGCTTGATGTCGATCCCCGCCATCCTTCTCGCGATCGCGCTTATCTCGCTTTCGGGGGCCACCCTAGTCACCGTAATCGTGGCTATCGTCATACCGGAGATCCCGCGCGTCGTGCGCCTGGTGCGCTCGGTCGTTCTGACGGTGCGTGAGGAGCCCTACGTGGAAGCCGCGATTTCAGCGGGCACGCGGGTGCCCACGATACTAGTGCGTCATGTGCTGCCTAACACGGTGGCACCGCTCATCGTCCAGGCCACCTACATTTGCGGCTCGGCGATGCTGACGGAATCGATTCTGGGCTTCCTCGGGGCTGGCATTCCGCCCGAGATCCCGTCTTGGGGCAACATCATGTCCGAGGGTCGCACCTTCTTCCAGCTCACACCGTGGATCATCTTCTTCCCCGGAATTTGCCTTGCCCTGACCGTGCTGGCGGTGAACGTCATCGGCGACGGGCTGCGCGACACGCTTGACCCGCGCATCTCCAAAACGATGCGCTGATGGCCATTCTCGACGTCCAAAACCTTAGCGTGACGCTGCCCAAAGGGGCGGATCGCCAATATGCTGTGGAGGACGTGACGCTCAAGGTCGATGCCGGTGAGATCCTATGCATCGTCGGCGAAAGCGGCTCTGGCAAATCGGTAACCGCGTTTTCGGTGATGGGCCTTGCGGATCGGCGCGCGCTGACACCGGTTGCGGGGCGGATCCTGCTTAACGGCGAAAACCTCCTTGATGCTTCGGGCGCCCGCTTGCGCAAACTGCGCGGTGAGAAGATGGCGATGATCTTCCAAGAGCCGATGACGGCGCTCAACCCGGTGCTGCGGGTGGGCGATCAGATCGGCGAAATGCTTGAGATCCACACCTCTATGACGGGCGCGGAACGCAAGGCGCGGGCGCTGGAGACGATGCGCGATGTTAGCCTGCCTGATCCCGAAAGGATGTATCGCTCCTATCCGCACCAATTGTCGGGCGGACAGCGTCAGCGGATTATGATTGCCATGGCGCTCGCGCTGGAGCCGCAGCTCTTGATCGCCGATGAGCCCACGACCGCGCTTGACGTGACCACCCAGGCGCAGATCTTGGCGCTGATCAAAGACATCCAAACGCGCAAGGGGATGGGTGTGATGTTCATCACCCATGACTTTGGCGTCGTCGCTGAAATCGCGGATCGGGTGGCGGTGATGAAACACGGCCGCGTGGTTGAGCAGGGCGATGTCGCCTCAGTGCTCGGCGCGCCGAAAGACCCTTATACCCAAAAGTTGATTGCCGCGGTCCCGTCGATGGAGCCGCCCGAACGGCCACCGGTGTCGGGGGATGCGGCGCTCGCCACCGCGGATTTGGTCAAAACCTATGGCAATGCCGGTCTGCTGGGGACCGGTCGGGTGGTCAAAGCCGTGCGCGATGTGGATCTGGTAGTGCGCCGGGGCGAGACGCTCGGTGTCGTGGGCGAAAGCGGGTCGGGCAAATCGACGGTCGCGCGCTGCGTGATGCGTTTGATCGATCCCACATCCGGGCAAGTCCTCATCGACGGCGAAAACATCGCCAGCCTGCATGAAGGCCAGCTTCGCGCCCATCGCCGCGACATTCAGATCGTGTTCCAAGACCCTTATCGCTCGCTCAATCCGCGGCGCACCGTTGGGCAGAGCATCGTTGAAGGTCCGGTGAATTTCGGCACCTCGCTGGCGGCGGCGACCGAACGGGCCGCTGATTTGATGCAGATCGTCGGACTGTCACGGGACGCGCTTGATCGGTTTCCGCACCAGTTTTCCGGCGGTCAGCGACAGCGTATCTGCATCGCGCGCGCGCTGGCGATGGAGCCGGCGATATTGGTGGCGGATGAGGCGGTATCGGCGCTTGACGTGTCTGTCCAAGCGCAAGTGCTGGATCTCCTCGACGATGTGCGCAAGCGCTTTGATCTGGCGATGCTGTTCATCACCCATGATCTGCGGGTCGCCGCGCAAATCTGTGATCGGATTATGGTGATGAACAAGGGCGAAGTGGTGGAAACGGGCGCCACCGTTGATGTCTTCGCCAGCCCTACCCACAGCTATACCCGCGCCTTACTCGCCGCCGCGCCCGGGCAGCATAAGGCTGTTTCCTAACCGCGGTGATTCGAGGCGCTCGGTGCGAGCATAAATGCTGATGCCTTGTGTGTTGCCGACCGTGATGTGGCCGAGAGCACACCGTTTCTCAAACGGGTTCAGCATCAAGACGCCAAGCTAAACTGTTGCGTTTGCTCGTAAGATTAACCGCGTTCAATCGGCAAATCTGCGACGTTTCAGCCGCCGTGTTGTTTCGCGTCGAATTTGAGGAACCTATCGGTTGATTTGTACGTTTTCCTGTCATACGTGGCGTGAAAGCGCAGCAGAGCGGGAAAGGAGCGTGACCATGACACGCGACGACCTAATCAAAGAAATCCGCGCCCGCCGGGGGAACTTCCCGGCGCTGGTTATTGTATACCTGGTGATCTTAGCCGGCATGGCGAGTTCAGCGGCGGCGATCCTCTAGGGCACCAGCCCTGCTAGGGTTGCTTCGTTACGGCAGCCGCCTCACCGATATTATCCACGCCACGCTCCTCCAGCAGCGATGTCAGCCAGTTCGGGTCCATCTCCGGTACTGACGACAAGAGCAGGTCGGTGTAGCGATGGTGCGGCGGGCGGAACATATCGTCCTTGGGCCCTTGCTCAACGACACGGCCGTTTTGCATCACCACCACCTCGTCCGCGATGGAGCGCACCGTCGCCAGGTCGTGGGTGATAAACATGTAGGCGAGACCAAGCTCTTTTTGCAGCCGGTCGAGCAGCTTGAGGATGCCTTCAGCGACCAACTGGTCCAGCGCGCTCGTCACCTCATCGCAAATGATCATTTCGGGCTCAGCGGCGAGCGCCCTGGCGATGCCGATCCGCTGCTTTTGGCCGCCCGAGAGTTCAGGCGGGTATCGGTTATAAAATTGCGCCGGTTCAAGCTCGATCAGATCGAGTAATTCATCCACCCGCTGTTTGAGCTTTGACCCGGTAAGGCCCGAGTAAAACTCCGCTGGGCGACCGATGATCTCACTGATACGCACCTTCGGGTTCAACGCCGTATCCGCCATCTGGTAGATCATCTGCGCTTGCCGGAGCTGGTCGCGGGTACGGTTCTTGTAGTTGGGCGGCAGCGGCTCGCCCTTAAAATGCACTTCCCCTTTTGAGGGTGGCAGTAGACCGGTGATCACCCGCGCGGTCGTCGATTTGCCTGAGCCAGACTCGCCCACAACCGCGACTGTCATGCCTGGATAGACGTCAAACGAGACATCATCCAACACCTTAACCCCGCCGGTATAAGCAGCATCCACATTGCGCACAGAGATCACCGGCGGCGAACCGTCAGTGGGCCGGTTTATCTGCGGTCGCTGGAAACTGCGCACGGCCCAAAGGCTCTTGGTGTAGTCTTCTTGCGGATCATCAAGCATGGTTTCCGTGGGCGCTTCTTCGACTTCTTCGCCTCTCAGCAGCACTTTGATCGTGTCCGCCATCTGCGCAACCACCGCCAGATCGTGGGTGATATAGATCGCCGCTGTCTGAAACTGATCCACAATATCGCGGATCGCAGCCAACACTTCGATCTGCGTGGTCACATCAAGCGCGGTGGTTGGCTCGTCGAAGATGATCAAGTCAGGGCGGCACGACATCGCCATAGCGGTCATCGCCCGCTGCAATTGTCCACCGGAGACCTGATGCGGGTAGCGAAACCCGATTTCGTGCGGGTTCGGCAGCCGCAACCGCTCATAGAGCGTCATCGCGTCTTCCTGGCTCTCCATGCGCTTTTTGATCCGGTAATGGATCGGCGCTTCAGTGTGCTGATCGATCAGTTTGTGGGCCGGGTTAAACGACGCCGCCGCTGATTGCGCGACATACGCGATACGGGCGCCTCGCAATGCACGCCGTTCCGACTCGGTTGCGGTCGTCAGCTCCATACCGTCAAATTCGATGGAGCCCCCCGAAATCCGCGTGCCGTCGCGGGCATAGCCCATAGCCGCGGCACCGATGGTAGACTTGCCCGCGCCGGACTCGCCGATAAGCCCCATCACCTCCCCGCGGTGCAGGGTGAGATCGACGCCCTTAATTATCGGAACCCAGGTCTCGTCGGAAAAGCCCTCAATCTTCAGGTCGCGGATTTTGAGCAGCACGTCCTTTTCTGTGAACTTGCCCATTATCAAACCTCCTTCAGGCCAGACGAGCGGAACAGCATCCAGTCGACGACAAAGTTAACTGCAACCGTCAGCAACGCGATTGCGCCCGCCGGGATAAGCGGTGTGATGTCCCCGAACGAGATGAGCGTCGCGTTCTCCCGCACCATCGAGCCCCAATCGGCTGTGGGCGGCTGAATGCCCAGCCCGAGGAAGCTGAGGCCGGCGATCAGCAGGAACACAAAGCAAAACTCGAGGCCAAACTCGGCCACCAGCGGCGCGGTTGAGTTCGGCAAAATCTCCTTGCGGATCAGGTGCCAATCGCCTTCGCCGCGCAAGCGCGCCGCCTCGATATAGTCCATCACCACGATGTTGCCCGCAACCGCACGCGTCAGGCGGAACACCCTCGGCGAGTAGATCACGGCGACGACCACGACGATCACCCACAGGCTGGTGCCGAAGATCGACAGCATCAGCAGCGCGAAGATCAGCGATGGCACCGACATGATCACATCGGCAGTCCGTCCAATCAGGTTGTCGAACCAACCGCCTTTCACCGCCGCCAGCAGCCCACCGAGCGCGCCGATGATGAAGGCCAAGGTCGTCGCCACCAGGGCGAGGCCAACCGAGTTGCGCGCGCCGTAAATGATGCGGCTGAACATGTCGCGCCCAAGCTGATCCGCGCCCAGGAGCAGCGTATCGTCCGGCGGCGCGAACGCATCGGTGATCACCTCCGACTCGCCGAACGGCGCGATTATCGGCGCGAAGATACCGGCGATGGCGTAGGTAAAAATCACGAACATCCCGAAAGACGCGGTAAGCGGCGCGGTGCGCAACTCTTTGGCGAGGGACGGGCGCGATACTTGGATGAGGAATTCACGAAACGTGAACGATACCCCCGCCGCCAAGGCCAGAAGACCGGCGCAGATCGTCACGAACCGCAACGCGGGCACGCCCCCCACGATCCCAAGCACGAACGACACCAGTGTCACGCTGAACAGCAGCATAAACAATTGGCGCCGCTCAAAGTAGGCCGCCAGGCTCGAAGCCGCGATAAGGGCGGCGTAGTATCCGATGACAAACAAGCTCATGGATCGCCCCCTATTTCGGATGCCGCAGGCGCGGATTGGTCAGGATTGTCCCGACATCCGCTGCGAGATTGAGAAGAATGAACGTCGCCGCGAAGATCAGACAGCAGGCTTGCACGATGGGGAAGTCTCGCTTGGACACCGCATCGACAAGCGCCTGACCGATGCCGGGATAGACGAAGACCACCTCGACCAAGACAACACCGGTAATCAGATACGCTAGGTTAAGCGCGACCACATTGATGATCGGGGCCCAGGCATTGGGCAGCGCGTGCTGCACGATCACCTTAAAGGGCGGCATACCCTTCAAGCGGGCCATCTCGATATAGGGCGAGGAAAGCAGATTGATGATCGCTGCACGCGTCATCCGCATCATATGCGCCGTGACCACGAGCACCAATGTGAGCGCCGGAAGGAAGGTCCGGTATAGAAGCTCGCCGAAGGTCATATCGTTGCCGAGGCTCGCAATCGCGGGAAACAAGCTTGTCCGGACAGCGAGATAGAGGATGAGCACGTAGCCCAGGAAGAACTCGGGTGACGAGATCGATGTCAGCGTCAGCACGTTGGCGACCCGGTCGAAGATGGTGTTGCGGAACAGCGCCACCAGGATGCCGAGGAAGATAGCGATCGGAACCGCGAGCACTGCGGCGTAACAGGCTAGAAAGAGCGTGTTCATAAACCGGTCCGAGATCGCCTCGGTCACGCGTTCGCCCGACACCAGCGACACCCCGAAATCGCCGCGCACAGCGCCGCCGAGCCAGTCGAAGTAGCGCACGATTGCCGGACGGTCTAAGCCCAGCCGCTCGCGTAAGGCGTTAACGGTTTCCTCGGTCGCGCTTTGGCCGAGTACGGCTTGAGCAATGTCACCAGGAAGCAGTTCAACGGCGAAAAATATTAGGATCGAAACGACAAAAAGTGTGACGAGTCCCAGGCCCAGGCGCTTTAGCACCAGCCCAAGTAAGTCCCCCATAGGTCCCTCCACGTGCCGAGCCGTCGACACATATTTTGTTCGGATTTTTGTTGAGCAACCGGCACGTATCTTAAAAGTGCGAGGCCGCGCCGATGATCGACGCGGCCCCTGCAACCACCCTTACGCGAACCACCAGCGGCTGGCGTAACGATACCCGTCCATCTGCCATGCCGGCGAGAGGTTCTCGCCCCGTTCGACGCTTGAACGCCGCGCATAGATGAAGTTCGGGAAGTACGGCAGCACCGTGCCCCCGTCATCGCGCGAAAGCACTGCCATTTCGCGGTACATCTCTGCCCGCAACGTGTCGTCGAGTTCAGATTTCGCCTGCTGAAGCAGTTCGTTGAAGCGCTCGTTCTTCCAACGGCTCTCGTTCCAGGCGGCGTCTTTCTCATAGGCCAGCGAGTACATCACATCCGGTGTCGGACGTGCGCCCCAGGTGACCATGCACCAAGGCTTCACCAGCCAAACGTCGGACCAATAGCCGTCATTAGGCTCGCGCACGACGTCGATCGTGATGCCTGCGGCCTTAGCCTGCTCGGAGTAGAGCACGGCCGCGTCGACGGCGCCGGTGGTGATTGAGTCAGCGGTGGAGAAGCTGACCCTCAGGTCCTCCATCCCCACGCTCGCCAGAAGCGACTTCGCTTGATCCGGGTCGTAGGGTTGCTGATCGACATCATCCGGCCAGTAGGGCATCGCGGGCGAGTGGTGGAAGTCGTTACCGATTGTGGCCGCGCCGAAGGTGATCTTCTCGATCAGCTCTTCGCGGTTGATCGACAGCTTCAACGCCTTGCGCACCTCTGGGATGTCAAATGGCGCCGTGTCGACATGCATCGGCATCGTGATCGCCTGCGCCGACGCCACATTCTCGACGATGATGTCGCGGTTGCGGCTTAGAAGCCCGAGCGTCTTGTTCTCTAGAAGTGTGGCGGTATCCACGTCGCCGGTGACCAAGGCGGTCTGACGCGCGTTGGGGTCATTGATGACGAGCATCTCGATTTCGTCGAAATAAGCGCCTTCGCCGTGCCAGTCATCGTGACGTACCAGGCGCGCCCCGGTGCCGAAGTCCAGATCGACGATCCGGTAGGGGCCCGAGCCGATGCCCGATTGCCAATCGGCGGTGCCATCGGGGTTCGCGGGCACAATTGCCAGGTGGTAGTCGGTCAGAAGCCAAGGCAGGTCGGCGTTACCGGAACCGAGCACGAAGGTGATGCTGTCACCGCCATCGCGGATATCGGTCACCCCGGCCAGCAGCGATTTTGCAGCCGACGTTGACGCATCGCCACGGTGATAGTTCATCGACGCGATCACATCATTTGAGGTAACCTTGTTGCCGTTGTGGAACGTCGCCGCGCTGTTGAGCTTGAACGTCCACTCGGTGGCATCAGGCGTGGCTGACCACTCGGTCGCCAGGTCTGGTCCAAGGGTGCCATCCGCGTTGATCATCGTCAGGAACGAGCGGTGCGTGTGCACCAAGCCGATGTCGAAGTTCGACTGATAAACCCCGAGATCGTGGGTGTCGGACGTGTTGCCGTCATGCTGAGCAACGCGCAGAGTGCCGCCCGATTTGGGTTGCGATAGCGCCGAGCTGGTCCAGAGCCCTGTCGCGGTGACAGCGGTTAGACCGGCAGCAATCGAGTGGTGCATAAAGTTCCGGCGCGAGATTTTGCCCGTCCGCGCGGCGTCGGCCAAGCGGTCGATTTGCATTTGGTTCTTCTTGGTCATGGAGTCTCCCAGGTTGGACTTTCTCATGTATGCGCGGCATGGCCACGCTTGAGTCCCAGTTCAAAGGTTTCGTCACTCCACCAGGATAGGTGGGACAAAACCGACATTTCATAAGCAAAACACGAAACTGGCCTGACATCCATGCTTTTTGCAGGAATTTCGTGGCCGATTTTGCAGCGAATCCTTTACGTCAAACCGTGCGGGCGCTGAATCTTTAGCGCAAAGCCTCTAATTGCGTCACCAGCGCCCGGCTCGCCTTGACGCCGTTTTTCTCTGCTGTTGCGCGTCGAACTAAGCGCCCATCGCCCGGGACGCGGGCATCCCCGTTGTTATCAATCTCGCCACAGATCCGCGCCACCATGGTGTCGAAATGCGCGTTGCCCCAAGCTTCGGGGTTGATCGCGATCAGTGTCACGCCGCCTTTGATGTTAAGCGCCTCGTGGCGTTCCCGCTCGGCATTGTCCAACGCGAGCGTCCCGCCAGCAAGCGCAGCGCATAGCACCTCGACCATGAAGGCGATGGCGCTGCCTTTATGGTCGCCGAAGGGCAGCAAGGCCCGGGTCTCCAAAATCTCGGCCGGATCTTTGGTGCCCTGTCCGGCGGTGTCGAGGCCCCCTTCGATTGGCAGGGTTTTGCCCTCAGCCGCGGCCATCCGCACATCCATCAAGGCGACCACCGAAGACGCCTGATCCCAAACGATGGGGGGACCGCTAGCGCGCGGGCACGCAAACGACATCGGGTTGGTGCCAAAGACCGGTCGCCGTCCGCCATGGGGCACCACCATCGACAGCGAGTTCACCGCGCCTATGGCGACCAGCCCGGCCTCGGCAAGCGGTTCCGTATCAAAGCGCATCCCTGCCAGATGGTGGCAGTTAGCACAGGTGAAGGCCGCAATCCCTTGGCGCCGGGCCAGGTCGATAAATTCTGCGCGCCCCTTCTCCGCGGCAATCTGAAAATAGCCGTTATCACCGTCCGCTCGCATGACCCCCGGAGCCGGTTGCGTGATCATTGGGCGCGCATCGGGGTTCGCATAGCCTGAGGCAAAACTCTGCGCGTACGCTGGTAACATGCGCAAACCGTGGCTGCGCGGGCCGTCGCGTTCGGACTTGGTGACGATGTCGGCGAGGATATCGCTTCCTGCGGCGTTCATCCCCGCCTTGATCAGCACCGCCTTGGCTAGGTCGCGCACGGCCTGCAAGCTCATCGTGAGGGTGTCGTCGGTCTGGTCCATGGCGGCCTCGCTCTTTAATCGTGCGGCGTTTGTATCTTTGCCACACCATCGGCTCACTTGGGCCGCGCGTGGCGGCGATGGCGCCCGTGCATGCGTGGCGGTGGCGTTATCGGCCGCTTTCGCCCGAAAGGGTGACCAGCACGTCGTCGCGATCCAAGACGCCGATGCACCGTCCTTCCTCCATCACATCGACGCTTTTAGCGTTGACCAGCTTGGGCAGCGCATCACGCACCAGCATTTCACCGGGTAAAGCCTCGCCACCGCCGCTTTCCATGCCTGGCTGCATGACGTCACACAGCCTCAACACGCCGAGCGGGTTCATATTCTGCACAAAATCAGCGACATAAGCCGTCGCAGGGTTGCGGAAGATGTCTTGCGGGGTACCGCATTGCACGATGCGCCCCCCTTCCATGATGGCGATGCGGTTGCCCAGCTTGAACGCCTCATCCAGATCGTGACTGACAAAGATCAGCGTGCGCTTGAGGCCTCTCTGTAACTCAAGCAACTCATCTTGGAGCTTGGTGCGGATCAGCGGGTCGAGCGCGGAGAACGGTTCATCCATCAGCAGGATCGGCGCTTGGGTGACAAACGCGCGGGCGAGGCCAACGCGTTGCTGCATGCCGCCGGAGAGCTCACCGACCTTGCGGTTTCCCCAATCAGACAATCCGACCAGTTGAAGCTGCGCGTCCACCCGTGGCTCTGCTTCGGCTTTAGGGATGCCGGCCAGTTCCAGTGGTAGAATGACGTTTTCGCGCACGCTGCGCCACGGCAGCAGGCCGAACTGCTGAAACACCATCGCGATGCGGTCGGTGCGCAACCGCCGCAACGCCTGTTCGCTCGCTTGGGTGACATTGACCATGCCAACACCGTCATTGACCAAGACATCCCCGCGGGCCACCGGGTTGAGGCCGTTCGCGGCGCGCAGAAGGGTGGATTTACCCGACCCGGAGAGGCCCATGAGCACCAAGATCTCGCCCTCGGCGACGTCGACGCTGCAATCGTGTACCCCAAGCACTTGGTCTGTCTGCGTCTGGATCTCGGCCCGGTCTTTGCCCGCGTCCATCATCGGCAGCGCTTTGTCAGGACGGTCGCCGAACACGATGGAGACATTTTGAAACGAGACCATACTCATCGGCGACCGCTCATGTTGAGGATCCGGTCGAGCATGATGGCGACCACAACGATGACGAACCCGCTTTCAAAGCCGAGTGCGGTATTCACCTGACTGAGCGCGCGCATTACCGGCACGCCCAGGCCATCGGCGCCGACAAGCGCGGCGATCACCACCATACTCAGCGAGAGCATGATCGTCTGGTTCAGCCCCGCCATGATCTGCGGGAAGGCGTAAGGTAATTCCACCTTCAACAGCGTCTGCCGCGGGGTCGCACCAAACGCGCGCGCCGCTTCCAAAAGCGCTTGTGGGGTGGATGAGACGCCGAGATAGGTCAGGCGGATCGGCGCGGGGACAACGAAAATGACCGTGGCGAGCAAGCCCGGCACCATGCCGATCCCAAAAAACACCACCGCTGGGATAAGATAAACGAACGTGGGCAGGGTCTGCATCAGGTCGAGAACCGGGCGCATCGAGGTATAGAGCCGGGGCCGATGCGCGGCGGCAATCCCAACCGGCACGCCGATGGCCATGCAGACAACGCAGGCCGAAAGCACGAGTGTCAGGCTTTCGGTCGTCTCCTCCCAATACCCTTGGTTCAAGATGAACACGAACCCAGCCATGACAAAGAGGCATGTCTTCCAGCTTCGTTGGATCATCCAGGTGATGCCGACGAAGGCGGCGATAATCAGAAGGGGATGCGGTGTTTGCAGGAGCCACAGGAACGCCTCGATCAGCGCTTCAAGCGTGACGTCCATGCCGTCGAAAAACCAGGCGCCGTTGGCCTGCAGCCAATCAAACGCATCCCCCGCCACCTTGCCGACCGGGATTTTTGTATCGGTGATCCAGCTCATCGTTGGGCCCCCGCCTTGGCTGCGAGGGCCTAGGCCTTAGAGGTCCAGCGCTGCTTTGACCGCGGCCATCGCATCGCCACCATCGATGGTGGTCACCCCTTCGAGCCAACCGTCAAGAATGCCGGGGTTTGCGCTCAGCCAAGTCTTAGCAGCATCGGCAGGGTCGGCGCCGTCATTGAGGATCGCGCCCATGATCTCGTTCTCCATCGCCAGCGTGAATTCCAGATTGTTGAGTAACGCACCTACATTCGGGCACGCATCGACATATCCCGCGCTGGTATTGGTGAAGACCGTCGCGCCGCCCAGATCGGGGCCAAAGAACTCATCGCCGCCTTCAAGATAGGTCATCTCAAAATTGGCGTTCATCGGGTGCGGTTCCCAGCCGAGGAAGACGACTGGCTCATCGCGGCGCTCGGCGCGGCCGACCTGCGCCAGCATCCCTTGCTCCGAGCTTTCCACGACCTCGAAACCTTCGAGGCCAAACGCATTGCTATCGATCATCGACTGGATCAAGCGGTTGCCGTCATTGCCAGGCTCGATCCCGTAGATCTTGCCTTCGAGCGCCTCAGCATTGGCAGCGATTGACGCGAAATCGGTAATGCCAAGCGCGGCCCCTGCGGCATTGGTGGCCAGCGTGTATTTCGCGCCCTCCAGATTGGCGCGGACAGTGTCGACCGTGCCCGCGTCACGATAGGCGGCAATGTCGCCCTCCATCGTCGGCATCCAATTGCCCAAGAACACGTCGATATCGCCCTCGGCCATCGACGCATAGGTCACCGGCACAGAAAGCACCTTGATATCGGTCTCGTAGCCCAACGCATCGAGAACCACGCTCGTGGCTGCCGTCGTCGCGGTGATATCCGTCCATCCAACATCAGAGAAGGTGACAGTGCCGCATTCGGCAAAAGCGCTGGTGGCGGAAAAAACAAGGGCGGGCAGGGTCGCAAGATAGCGCATGAGGGGTCTCCCATTAACGTTGGTTGCCCAATGAGCCCATCGCATCCGCTGATTTGCAAGCCCTTTCGGACAGCAAGCGACTGGAATTCCGGCGTCGCGCGGACCGTGATCGTAAAACAGGAGCGGCGCGTTTGATAAACTTGATGCGCGGTCTTGGAAATGTTTCCAATTCGGTTTTATGTGACCAGATCACATAATGGGAGAGGCTGGTTCATGCGCAGGCTTGCTTTTGTTGTTTGGACAACCGTGTTCGTCGCTGCGACGGCGGTGACTTCGGTGGCGCAAGAGGCGCTCCCCCGGCCCGTGATTTTGATGACCGTGGCGGGCAATGGCGCATCGGAGTCCCGCCAGTTTTTCGGCAAAGTGGTTGCGCGGCAAACCGTGGATCTAGCGTTTCAAGTGGGTGGTCAGCTGGTGCGCTTCCCAGCCCAAGAGGGCGAAGTGATCCCGATGGGTTCGCTTGTGGCGGAAATGGATTTGGAGCCGTTCGAATTACCGGTCAGACAGGCTGAGCTGCAACTCGAGCAAGCCGAGCGCACCTTGGCGCGTTTGAGCCAGCTCACGGTGTCGGTCTCTGAGGTTCAGTTGCAAGATGCGGAAACAGCAGCGGCCCTCGCAGCGGTGACCCTTCGCAACGCAGAAGTGGCCCTGGAGAATGCCACGTTGGTTGCGCCTTTCACCGCGCTGGTGGCAAGCCGCAATGTGGCCAACTTCACCACCGTCAATGCCGGAACTCCGGTGGTGCGCCTGCATGACATGTCCGAACTCCGCATCGAAATCGACGTGCCCGAGATCCTGTTTCAGCAGGCTGGCAGCGACGCAAACGTGGTGCTCGAGGCGCGTTTTCCCACGAGCGATACCACCTATCCCCTTGAGTTACGTGAATTTAATGCTGAGGCCTCGCCCGTGGGGCAGAGCTTTCGCATCACTTTGGCCCTTCCAGATGCCAATGGGCTCGGGGTTTTGCCCGGTAGCTCGGTTACGGTTCTGGCGTCCTTGCGCGATCAGGGGGATAACCTGTTGGTCCCGGCAAGCGCCGTGCGCATCGGCAATGATGGCGCGACCAGCGTCATGCGCTTTGAACCCGGCGACGAGGGGGCGGGAACAGTGACTGAGGTCTCCGTTGAGGTGGAGGCGACCCGCGACGGGCTTCTGCGCGTGGTCAGCGGGCTGGCGCCTGGCGACGAAATTGTCCGAACCGGCGCGCATCTGCTCAGCGATGGCCAGACCGTGCGGCGATTTGAAGGCTTCTCCAATTGAGCGGCGCCTCGATGTCGATCGCACGCGGCTCGATCGAAAACCCGATCCTGACCTGGCTTTTGATCCTGACATGCTTTTTCGGCGGGATTTGGGGCTTTAACTCCCTCGGACGGCTTGAAGACCCGGCCTTCACCATCAAGCAGGCGGTGGTGATCACGCAGTATACCGGGGCTTCCGCCGAGCAGGTGGCGATTGAGGTGTCCGAGCCGCTAGAGGCAGCCATTCAGAGGATGGCGGAGGTTCGCCGTGTCACCTCCCGGAACATGCCGGGCCTGTCGCGCCTCGATGTTGAAGTCGTCGACACAATCGGCGGCGACGAGCTGCCGCGGATTTGGACCGAGTTGCGTGAGCGGATCACCAATATCCAAGGGGAGCTGCCCGACGGCGCTGGCGTGCCTTTTGTAGACGACGGGTTCGGCGACGTCTTCGGTATCTTCTTTGCGGTCACCACGCCGGGGTTTAATGACCGTGAGCGGTTTGATCTCGCCACATTTCTGCGCCGCGAGTTTCTGGCAGTCGAAGGCGTGGCCGATGTGGACGTGAGTGGTCTGGCCGATGAGGCGATCTTCGTTGAGCCAAACCTCACAGTCGCGGCCAATCTCGGCATTAACCCGCAAGTGATTGTTCAGGCGATTGCCACGGCGAACAGCGTCTCTGCGGCCGGGGCGGTCGAAACCGATGAGGGCACCCGCACCAGGATAAAAGCCCCCGAAGGCTCAGACACCGTTGCCGATATCGCCGCTCTCACCATCGGCGTGGGCGGCGAAACCATAAATCTCATCGATATCGCTGATGTCTCGCGCGGTCGTACCGACAACCCAAGCCTCATCGTGCGGTTCAACGGCGAAGAGGCGTTTACGGTCGGTGTTGCCGGGATCAGCGACGAGAACATCGTTGAGATCGGCAACCGCGTCGATGCGCGCCTGGCGGAACTGATGGCCGAGATCCCCTACGGCGTTGAGGTGCACCCGATCTATCAGCAGCACGTGGTTGTGGATGAAAGCTCCAATGGCTTTCTGGTCAATCTGGCTATGTCGGTTGCTATCGTCGTGTTCGTGCTCGGCGTCTTTATGGGCGTCCGCGCCGCGTTTGTGGTTGGGGTTACGCTCCTTCTTACTGTTATCGGCACGCTTTTGTTCATGGCGCTCTTCTCGATCGAGATGGAGCGTATCTCGCTCGGTGCACTGATTATCGCGATGGGTATGTTGGTGGATAACGCCATCGTGGTGGCCGAGGGCATGCAAATCGCGATGCTGCGCGGCAAGAGCTCGCGGGTTGCCGCCGACGAGGCTGCGAGCAAAACCCAGATCCCGCTGCTAGGCGCCACAGTGATCGGCATTATGGCGTTCGCCGGCATCGGTCTATCGCCGGATTCCACGGGCGAGTTTATGTTTTCGCTCTTTGCTGTGATCGGCATTTCGCTGCTTCTTTCTTGGGTTCTGGCGATCACCGTCACGCCGCTTCTGGGCCATTACGCGTTCAAGCAAGGCAGCGAAGACGCGGGAGACGCCTATAGCGGCTTTATCTTTCGTGCCTATGCCAAGCTTTTGGCGGGCGCGCTGCGCATTCGCTGGTTAGTCGTGTTGATGCTCATCGGCGTCACCGCCGCGTGCCTCGTGGGGTTTGGCCAGGTACGCCAGCAGTTCTTTCCTAATTCGAACACCCCGCTGTTTCTGACCCACCTCACCATGCGGCAAGGCACGCCCATCGAGGAAACCGCGGCGCAAATGGCGATGCTCGAGGCGTTTTTGGCCGACCGCAGCGACGTTGTTGCGTTCTCAAGCTTTATCGGTCAGGGCGCCACGCGGTTCTTGCTCACCTATAGCAGCGAGCCACCCAACTCTGCCTACGGGCACCTTATCGTGCGGACGTCGAGCTTGGACGAAATTCCGCCCCTGCAAAAAGCGCTCGAAGCCTTTGCCGCCGAGGCCGTACCCGACGTGGAGTTTCGCACCGAGCGGCTTGTTTTTGGGCCAGGGGCGGGCAGCCCGGTGCAGGTGCGTTTTTCGGGCGGTGACCGCGAAGTGTTGCGTGACTTGGCCGATACCGCCATCGCTGTCATGCTTGAGGCGTCGCCCGATATCCTCAACCCACGGGTCAATTGGCGTGAGCAGGAATTGGTGTTGACCCCGAGATACAACACCGACCGGGCTCAATCGGCGGGCGTGAGCCGCGATGATGTGGCGCAAATCCTGCGCTTCGCCACCGACGGGGAGGTGATGGGCCTCTATCGCGAGGAAGAGCGCTCGATCCCGATCATTCTCCGCCTTGCTCAGTCCTCGGATGTGGGCATCCTCGACCAGGTGCTGATCGCTCAGGATGGCCAAACGCTGCTTTCTTTGGAGCAGGTCGTTGATGGGTTCGAGTTAACCTCAGAAGATACGTTGATCATGCGGCGCGATCGGCTGCCCACAATCACCGTGGGCGCCTCCATTCCCACCGAGCGCACAGCGGCGGAAGTCCTCGATCAGGTGCGCGCCGCGGTTGAGGAAATTCCGCTGCCGGTAGGTTTTCGCATGGAATGGGGCGGCGAGTTTGAAAGCTCAAGCGAGGCCAATGAGAGCCTTGGCTCGCAACTGCCGATCACCATCCTGATCATGGTTTTGATCTCGGTGCTCCTCTTCAATGCGCTGCGCCAGCCATTGATCATCTGGCTGCTGGTGCCGATGTCGATCAACGGCGTGGTGCTTGGCCTTTTGGGAACCAATCTACCGTTTACGTTCACCGCGCTTTTGGGGCTTTTGAGCCTGTCGGGCATGCTGATCAAGAACGGGATCGTGCTGGTTGAGGAGATCGACCTCACCAAGGCGGAGGTCAAGCCCCTGCGCAAAGCCATTATCGAGGCTTCAACATCGCGTCTCCGTCCTGTTTTGCTGGCGGCGAGTACCACCATCCTTGGGATGATCCCGCTTCTGAGCGACGCGTTCTTCGTCTCAATGGCGGTTACGATTATGGGCGGTTTGGCGTTTGCCTCCATCCTAACGCTGGTCGCTGCGCCGGTGCTCTACGACATTTTCTTTGGCGGCCACCGAGATCGCGGCGCAGAAACAGCCGCCGAAACAGCGCCTGCGTGAGGCCTCGCAGGGGCTCGCGTGGAGGCGCGGCCTCTAGCGTTTGATCAGCGTGGGTATGCGCAGAAGCCGAGAGAACGAGAACCGCTTGTCGCTATCGGGCGTGTCGGTGTCTTCGCGGCGCAAGACCAGCGGCAAAAACAGATCCGCCATGCGCGCGTGGCGCGGGAACGCAAATTCATCGAACGGCTTGCGCTTGCTGATCAGCGGGATCGGGAAGTTGGCCATGCGCCCGTGCCGCGGGATCATCATCTCATCATAAGGCTTGCGGTCGCTCAACAGCTCGATCGGGTATGCTGCCATCCGCGGCCCGCCCGGCATCAGCGCGTTGGTCCCGGTCTTGCCGTTGATCAGATGCGGGAACGGCCAATTGGCCATGCGGGTGTGACGCCCAATCCAGGTCGCGTCGATGGGTTTGCGCCGATTGATCAGCGGGATCGGGAAGTTGGCCATCCGGCCGTGGCGCGGTATCAGCGACTTGGTAAAGGGTTTGCGTTTGCTGATCAGCCTAATCGGAAAGTTGGCCATGCGGGCATGGCGCGGGATGATCGAGGCGGTAAACGGCTTGCGCCCGCTCAGGAGCGGGATTGGCCAGTTTGCCATCCGGCCATGGCGGGGGATGAACGAGATCGTCCCGGGCTTGCGGCGGCTGATCAGCGGGATCGGCCAATTGGCCATATGATAGGTCGTGCTCTCGGGGTCGCGCGGGCGCGACATGATATACGGATGATCGCGCATCACCGAGCTTTTGCCGTCGCGATCCTTAAAGGTGACCTCCTCGATCAGGGCGCTCATATCGACCGCCCCCATGCGCGCCGTGACGTCGCGCGTGGTTTGCGCGACGCCAAGGGGCCGATAGCCGGCGGTGACCATCATCACCGCGCCGCCCGTTTCCAGGCGCTCTCGATAGGCTCTCGCCGTCTCCTCTTCGACTCGCGCGGAAGTAAGGCCCTCAACAACCGTGTCAGGGTCCTCGAAAATCGAGATGATCCGAAACGAAAACCGGTTGAAGTTGATCAGCTCTTCGCGAACGGCCCGCGCCTTTGCAGGCGTTTCGAAAAAGCGGGTGATGACGGTTGTCATGAGACCTCCACCTGATGGGTTTCTGGCGCGACCCTGTCCTGCGCGTGGTCGGGTTTAGGGCTGCGGCCGGTCAATAGGGGCACCGCGATCAGGATCGCCAGGGCAAGGAACACAATTTCAATCGTGAAAACCGCCCGATATGGCGCATGGGCAGAAAGACCGCCGAGTGCACCGGTGCCAAGGAGCACATCGCGGACGATACCGGCAAGCGCCACGGCAATGCCGGCGCAGGTCGCTTGCACCGCGCCCCAAGCACCCAGAGCCAGCCCGATCTGACCAGGTGGTGTGCTGCGGATGATCGCGGTCAGCGTCGCATGGCCGAAAAGGCCCGCGCCAAGGCCGGTCGCAACGATGCCCGCCACAAAGACGCCTGGGCCGCCGAGGCTCGCCGAGAGAATGATCGCGGCAAAACCGGGGATCCCAATGACGGCGCCGAGCGAGCCCAGACGGCTTGGATTGCCCCCTTGCCCGAGCACCCGCGACGCGATGGCGAACCCGATCAGCGTCCCGCCCGCGAGTAATGCGGTGAGTTTGGTGGTTTCAGCGACGGTGAAGCCCAGCGCCTGGCCGCCATAGGGCTCAAGCAGCACATCGGCCATGCCAAAGCCAAAGGTGCCCAGCCCGATAACGACGAGCAGGCGGATCATGCCGGGTCGGGCCACAAGAGCAGACCACGCAGCACGGAAATCGGCGGCAGGCGCCTGCGCCATTGCTTGTGCGCGATCCCGGTCCCGCGATTCCTGCTTCCACAATGCCAAGATGTTCAGCGCCACAGTCACGACGGCGGTGCCCTGAACAACCTGCACCAATCGCCCCGGCGTGTAGGTTTCAAGCAGCGCCCCGTAGATCAGCGCGGCGGCGACCATGCCGAGCAACAGCATGACATACATCAGCCCCACGACTTTCGGGTGGTCTTCCTCGCGCACCAGATCGGTGGCGAGGGCGAGGCCCACGGTCTGGACCATGTGCAAGCCTGCGCCGACCAAGAAGAACGCGAGGGCTGCCGAGGAAAGCCCCACCCAGCGCGGCGTGTCGATCGCCTCGCCATAGCCCGACAGCACCAAAAGCGCGAACGGCATGATTGCAAAGCCGCCAAACTGGTAGAGCGTACCCTTCCAGATGTACGGCACCCGCCGCCAGCCTAACGCGGACCGGTGGGTATCGGAGCGAAACCCGATCAACGTGCGGAAGGGGGCGAAGAGCAACGGCAAGGCGAGCATGCCCGCCACCAGTGTGGCAGGCACCGCCAACTCGACGATCATCACGCGATTGAGGGTGCCGACGAGCAGCACCAGCGCCATCCCGACAGTTACCTGAAACAGGGACAGGCGCAGTAAGCGCGGTAGCGGCACCGTCTCAGTCGCCACATCCGCGAAAGGCAGATAGCGCGGCGTGATAGATGCCAGCTTTCGCAAAGCAAAGGCGCGGTAGTTAAACATCGTGCACCCCAAGCCGACGACCCGTCGGTTGCTCCTTGCCGCCGCGGCCCGTCAGAAAGACCACCCATGGGCGGAAGCCGCCCACGGACCAGCCTTCGTTTTAATCGACCGCGCGTATCGGCGGCGCGGCGGATGCCAACACTTCGTCGGGTTTGAGCACCGCCGTCGCTGTCGTGCCATCCGGTAAAATCACCGTGATTTCGCGCGCTTGATCCGGGGTGTCGATCGCGTAGGCCGCTTGGCTTACATCCGCGTCAGGAACGAGCGCCGCAGCCGCTGCTTCAGCATCGCCCGAGCCCAGGGGCTGACCCGACAGAAAGTCGGAAACCCAAGATGTATTGCTTAAAACCGCGACATGGACGGCAAAAGAGCCGACCGCGACAGCGCCAAGAAAAATCGGCACGCCTACCGAGGGCGAAACGACGAGCCACATCTTTGCATTATTCATTGTGGACCTCCGTTACCCTAGCCAGGGCGTCGACGCGGCCACCAAAAAGTGCGCCAACAATGCGATCGCGCCAAATACGCGGGTTCCATCGATGAGGTAGCTGTGCACTTCCTCGGCTTCTTTAAGGTTCAGACCAGTCGGCCAAACCTTCTCTGGGTCATCGGACATACCCGATCTCCTACTCTGTTGCTTCAAGGAGCGGAGAACAGCCACCAGAATGCCAACGGCCACGCTCGCGCCTTCACGACCGCGGCGTGATGCAACGGCCGATTCCAAAACCATGTATTCTTAAGTTTACAATTTCAACTGTAAATAATTATTTACACTCAGCTTGCCAAAGCGTGGAAATAAGGCGAAAGACCCTCGCCGCTGCCCCCATTGAGCGCGCGTTTTGCAAACGAAGCCGACGCTGCGTCAACCAAAACGCTGTCGCTCTAGGCACTTAACAAGGCCTGTGTCTCGACAGGTGATGACGCGGCCTGCGTGTCAGCCGCGTGCGCCACCAAGCTTGCTTTGATCGGAATTTTCTCGGCAAAAAGCTGCCTTGTGGGCGGTAAAATCCCCATAGCGGTGGGGCGCGCGTTCGGTTTGATCGCGCCTACTGGCCTCACCGATCGGCATCCCGTTGACCGTAGCGCGGCGGCGCGGCACCATCTTGTCAGGGCTGATGGATCAGAGAGATCGATGGAAATTCGCAATCAGATCGTCGTGCTGATCCGGTTCTCTTACGCCACGACCGGCGACTTTTACCCCGGCTTCGACGATGTCGCGGCGATGGAGGCGTTTCTTTTCGACCCGTCGCGCCTGGCGCGCCGCTTTGCTCTGTTTGAGGCCGTCTGCTTGCCGTCGTTGCTGGGGCAGAGCGAGCGTGATTTCAAAACGGTGTTTTTGGTCGGGGCTCATATGCCCAGAAATTGGCGCCAAAAGCTGGATATCTTGTGCCGCGAGATTCCTGGCGCGACAGTGATCGCGGCACCACCGCAGCCCCATTACGCCGGGATCAAAGCCGCTTTCGAAACCATTCCCACCGACGGTTTTACGCATCGAACGACAGTGCGGCTCGACGATGATGATGCCGTGGACAACGATTTTATCGCTCGTCTAAAAGGCCTTGCGCCAAAAGCCGCGTCAATTGGCGATCCGATGCGGCCGACAGCCATCGCCCATAACCGCGGATTTTTCCTTGAGCGGCGCGAGGACAAGACGGTCGTCTATCCGACAATCGAGCGCACGCCGCTCAGCGTCGGTGCCGCCCTGATCGCGCCAGTGGCATACCGCGAAAACATCTATCTGGTCGACCACCGGCAATTGCCGCAAAACTTCACCACCTACTGCGATACCGAGCATTACGCCTATATCCGTACGGTGCACCGCGACAACAAATCCAACGCCCACCGAACCGGCACCAAGATGCAAATGCCCAATCGCGAAATCGACGCGATATTGCGCGCTCAGTTCGGTCGAAAACTAGGCTTCTTTCGGCATTTTGCCGGTGCTTAAGGCGCTGTTGACAAGGCTTGGGGCCTAGCCTATACGGCGCGCACTCAGGCAGGGCGGCTTGTCTGATCCAGAACTTGAGCGGTCACGATCCGGGCCTTTTGGTTCCGATCCTCTGGAAAACACCCGCGTCGTTCCCGGAAATGGGAGCGCATGCGGTTTTCGCGTTTTCGGGGTGGGTGATGCGGGATCGCCTTAGATGAGCCGGGGCCTTCGCCCCAGACAGACGGTATAAAGCGGGATAGAGAACCGGAATGCCAACGATTCAACAGCTGATCCGTAAACCGCGGCAGCCTAAAGTGAAGCGCTCCAAGTCGCAGCATTTAGAGCAGTGCCCTCAAAAGCGTGGCGTGTGCACGCGGGTTTACACAACGACGCCTAAAAAGCCCAACTCGGCAATGCGGAAGGTGGCCAAGGTGCGCCTGACCAACGGCTTCGAGGTGATCAGCTACATCCCCGGTGAGAGCCATAATCTGCAGGAGCACTCGGTGGTGCTGATCCGCGGTGGCCGCGTGAAGGACCTTCCCGGTGTGCGCTATCACATCCTGCGCGGCGTGCTCGATACGCAAGGCGTGAAGGATCGTAAGCAGCGCCGCTCTAAATACGGTGCGAAGAAGCCGAAGTAACGCGCTTAAGCGTTATCCTGGGCCCGGCCCGGGATTTCGAAAGACGATGAGGCCTCAGATCAGGTCTGGGGCGCGATGGAACAGAAGGCCGAGGTAACGAAGATGTCCCGCCGTCACGCTGCTGAAAAACGCGAAGTGCTGCCCGACGCCAAATACGGCGATGTCGTGCTCACGAAATTCATGAACAACCTGATGATCGACGGCAAAAAGTCGGTCGCCGAGGGCATTGTCTACCACGCGCTCGACCGGGTGGAAGGCAAGCTGAAGAAAGCGCCGGTCGAGGTGTTTCACGAGGCGCTCGACAATATCAAGCCCGCGGTTGAGGTGCGCTCCCGCCGGGTGGGCGGCGCGACGTATCAGGTGCCGGTCGAAGTGCGGCCCGAGCGGCGCGAAGCTCTGGCGATCCGCTGGCTGATCAATGCCAGCCGCGCGCGCAACGAAAACACGATGGAAGAGCGGCTTGCGGGTGAGTTGATGGACGCGGTCAACGGCCGTGGCTCGGCTGTGAAGAAGCGCGAAGACACCCACAAGATGGCCGACGCGAACAAAGCGTTCAGCCACTACCGCTGGTAACGTAACCGGACGCCCGCGCTGGGCGTCACCCCGACTTTTCAAACACGGATAAGGGCACGGCCCTTCGAGGATTGATACATGGCACGCGAATACCCTCTCGAGCGCTATCGCAACTTCGGAATTATGGCGCATATCGACGCCGGCAAGACGACGACGACCGAGCGGATCCTGTACTATACCGGTAAGTCCCACAAAATCGGCGAGGTGCATGACGGTGCCGCGACGATGGACTGGATGGAGCAGGAGCAAGAGCGCGGCATCACCATCACCTCCGCGGCCACGACCACGTTTTGGGAGCGCACCGAGGATGGTGAAAGCGC
>JBCDGW010000010.1:0-60985 GCA_038750765.1 Pseudomonadota bacterium
ACGCATCGGGCGGCGGGCTGGCCTATTCGGGCGGCACCATCTACGCCACAACCGGGTTCGGCGAAGTGCATGCGCTTGCAGCCGCGTCTGGTAGTGAGCAATGGGTGCAGCGCCTCGATGCCCCCGCCACGGCAAGCCCAACGGTGGCTGGTGGCTTGGTTTACGTCATCTCGCGCGACAACGTGGCTTGGGCGATTGACGCCCGCAACGGTCGGGTGCGGTGGAACATCCCCGGTCGCCCGTCGGTTTCAGGGATGATCGGCGGTGCCGGTCCGGCGGTCACCGACAATATGGCAGTGTTTCCGTTTGCCAGCGGTGAGATCGTGGCTGCGCTGCGCCAAGGCGGTGTCCGTCAATGGGGCGCGACAGTCTCGGGCGGTCGCAAAGGGCGCGCCTATGCCAACGTGACCGATATCGTCGCGGACCCCGTGGTGGCGAACGGCGTTTTGTACACCGGCAACCAATCGGGCCGCGCGGTCGCCATCGACATGGAAACGGGCACCCGGCTCTGGACTGCCGATGACGGCGCGTACGGCCCGGTTTGGGTCGCAGGCGATTCCGTGTTTCTTGTCTCCGATGAGGCGGAACTGGTGCGGCTTGATGCGGGCACAGGACAGACGATCTGGTCGCAGGAATTGCCCTATTTCAAGCGTGCGCGGATCAATCGGCGCACCGCGATCTACGCGCATTTCGGCCCCGTCCTCGCGGGCGGCAATCTGTGGGTCGCCTCCGATGATGGCACACTGACGGCCTATGATCCTGCAACAGGCCAGACGCGTCAGGTGCTCGATCTGCCAAGCGGGGCAGCAAGCAACATCGCCGTGGCGGGCAACACGCTTTATGTGGTGACCGAAAACGGCCAGCTTCACGCCTTTCGTTGATCGTAAAAGTCGCATCAAAACAAAATAATAGAGCACGACCTTCATGTTTACGCTCGCGCTTGTCGGCCGCCCTAATGTGGGCAAATCAACCCTCTTTAACCGGCTGGTGGGCAAACGCCTGGCCTTGGTGGACGATCAGCCGGGCGTGACCCGCGATCTGCGCGAGGGAGATGCGCGGTTGGGCGATCTGCGCTTTACCGTGATCGACACAGCCGGATTGGAAGAAGAGTCCGGTGACAGCCTGCCCGCGCGGATGCGACGGCTAACCGAACGGGCGGTCGAGATGGCCGATATCTGCCTGTTCATCATTGACGCGCGCGCCGGTGTGTTGCCCAGCGACCGCGTGTTTGCGGATATCTTGCGGCGCAAGAATGCGCGGGTGCTGCTGGCGGCAAACAAGGCCGAAGGCAATGCGGGTGATGCAGGCGCGCTTGAGGCGTTCGAACTGGGCTTGGGTGAGCCGATCAGCGTGTCGGCCGAACATGGCGAGGGCATGGCCGACCTCTTGCATGCGCTGCGACCCCATGCGGAAAGTCTCACCGCCGCTGCGACGTCGGTCGAGGCGCCGCAAATCGACATCGACGCTGATGCTGCGCCGGTAGAAATCTCGCCCGCGCGGCCATTGCAAATCGCTGTGGTCGGTCGCCCGAACGCGGGCAAATCGACGCTGATCAACAAGATCCTGGGAGAAGAGCGGCTGCTGACCGGCCCGGAGGCTGGCATCACCCGCGATGCAATTTCGCTCGCACTCGATTGGAACGGCACGCCGATCCGCATCTTCGACACAGCCGGGATGCGTAAGAAGGCGAAGGTTCAGGACAAGCTTGAAAAACTGTCGGTGTCGGACGGCCTGCGCGCGGTGAAGTTCGCCGAGGTGGTCATCGTGCTGCTCGATGCGGCGATCCCGTTTGAGCAACAAGATCTCCGCATCGCTGATCTGGCCGAGCGCGAGGGGCGAGCTGTGGTGGTGGCGGTGAACAAATGGGACACCGAGCCGGATAAGCAGCAAAAACTGCGCGCGTTGAAAGACGCGTTCGAGCGCCTGCTGCCACAACTTCGCGGCGCGCCGATGGTAACTGTTTCCGCTAAAACCGGGCGCGGGCTTGATCGCTTGCTCGACGCGGTGCGCAAGGCCCATGACGTGTGGAACCGCCGCGTGCCCACCGCCAAACTCAATACCTGGCTCGCCGCCATGACCGCGGCGCATCCGCCACCGGCACCCGGGGGTCGTCGGATTAAGCTGCGCTACATGACGCAGGCGAAAACCCGCCCGCCCGGCTTCGTCTTGATGTGTTCGTTCCCGGACAAGCTGCCCGAAGCGTATCGGCGCTACCTGATTGGCGGCTTGCGGAGTGATTTCGATATGCCCGGCACGCCGATCCGGCTATCGCTCAGATCTCAGTCGGAAAAAAACCCCTTCAAGGATCGCAAGAAGAGCACACCGTCGCGGCTGCGCAAGCATCTGGGCAAGAAGATCCCGGGGCGGTCGTAGGCCCGTTCGCGCGCGCGAACCTGCCTGCGCGGTGGCAATCTAGACAAAAACCGACAAATCCTAATTATATCCAGGTGGGGGCGCGACAGGGCGCCTTAACAGCCAGGCACACGCCAAGCGGTTTGAGCGACACGGGCATTGGGGGATGGGATGAGCGCTGACCGGGCATCTGACATTCGTAAGCACCTAGTTCAATACACGCACAAGAACGATTGGCTTGCCTCAGCCAGTTATTTCGGCACGTTCGCCGTGTTTTTTGCGGGCATGGCATCGGCGATTGCGCTGGCCGATCGGCCGTTACTCGCGGCGCCATTTGTGGTGCTCACCGCCTTTGCCGGCGTGCGGCTCTACGTGTTGATGCACGATTGCGGCCACAACTCGCTCTATTCGACGAAAGCGCGCAATGACCTGGCGGGCTATGTGTTATCGCCGTTTGCGCTGACGCCCTATAAGGCGATGCAGTACAACCACAACATGCACCATGCTTATCTGGGCAATCTCGACGCACGCGAGACGACCGAGATTTTCACCATGACGGTGCGGGAATGGCAGGAGGCTGGGTTTTGGCGACGGCTTGTCTACCGGCTCTATCGCAACCCGTTCGTGCTGATCCCCATGGGCGCGATTTGGACCTACTTCATCGCGTATCGGTGGCCCCATAACAGCAGCCGCGTCGGCGCTGTCGGGGTGATGCTGCACAATGTGCTCATCGTGGCGATGCTCTACGCTCTGTGGTGGCTAACCGGGTGGCAAGGGCTAACGATGTACGCCATCATCGCGTTGCTTGCCGGAATGATCGGCGTGTTCCTGGTCTATCTGCAGCACAATTTCGAAGACACCTATTGGGATCGTAAGCCCGACCTCGATTATCGGCGCGCCACGCTGCAGGGCTCCTCGTGCCTCAATCTGGGGTGGCTATGGGATCTGGGCACCGGGAACATCGCCTATCACGACATCCACCACTTCATGCCGACGATCCCGTCTTATCGGTTGCGCCAATGCCATTTTGCGATGCCCGACGAGTTTGACCAGCCGCGCATCGAATGGCCAGAAGCGCTCCGGTCATTTCAGCTCAAGCTGTGGGACGAGGAAGAGGAGCGGCTGGTCCGGTTCCCGAAATCGAGCGCGCCGATGGCGGTGCCGGCCGAATAGCCAACCCGCCGACGCGTAGCCGCCGTTTAGCCGACGCTTAGGCTGCGGCGATGCTGGCCGCGCTTTCGGGCAATTCCTCATCAAAGCAGCGCTGAAAGAATTCCGCCACTGTCTCGCGCTCTAACTCATCGCATTTGTTGAGGAAACTGACGCGGAAGGCATAGCCGATGCTGCGGAAGATCTCGGCGTTTTGCGCCCAGTTGATGACCGTGCGGGGCGACATCACCGTCGACAGATCTCCGTTCATAAAGGCGGTGCGGGTCAGATCGGCCACCGTCACCATCTGATTGATCTGCTTGCGGCCCTTTTCGGTGTTGTAATGAGGGTTTTTCGCCAGCACGATCGCCGCCTCAGCGTCATGGCTGAGATAATTCAACGTGCAGACGAGCGACCAACGGTCCATCTGTGCTTGGTTGATCTGCTGCACCCCGTGATAGAGCCCGGTCGTGTCGCCCAGGCCCACCGTGTTGGCGGTGGCGAAGAGCCGGAAAAACGGGTGCGGCGTTATTACTTCGTTCTGGTCGAGCAAGGTCAGCTTACCGTCATGCTCCAGCACCCGCTGGATCACGAACATCACATCCGCGCGGCCGGCATCGTATTCGTCAAACACGATCGCTGTCGGATTGCGCAGGGCCCATGGCAGGATGCCCTCTTGGAACTCGGTCACTTGCTTGCCGTCGCGCAGTTTAATCGCGTCCTTGCCGATCAGATCGATCCGGCTGATATGACTGTCGAGATTGACGCGCACACAGGGCCAATTGAGCCGCGCGGCCACTTGCTCGATATGGGTCGATTTACCGGTACCGTGATAGCCTTGAATAATCAGCCGTCGATTACGGCTAAAGGCGGCCAAGATGGCCAAGGTGGTGTCGGCGTCGAACTTGTAGGTGCTGTCTACCTCGGGCACCCGATCTGTGCGCGAGACAAAACCCTTAACCTTCATGTCCGAGTCGATGCCGAACACGTCGCGTACGTCGATATCCTCTGTCGGCTTCGCCTCAAGATCTAAAAAACCGTCCGCCATGCCGTCCTCACCCTGGGGATTTCTGGCGAGCGCAAAACCTGCGCTGCACCGCCGCTTTACATGTAGGATATTGCCTGCGGCGTCAATGTCAGGCGCGGGGCCTGCCGTGGGTTTCTGAGCTCGGTTTCGCGAAGGTCGGCACCCGTCGGCGCCAGGCGCTGTCGCTATTGGAAGTTGCGGCTGTCTTTAATCTGGTCCCACGCCCAAACCACCTCTTGCAGGCGATCCTCATCAGACCGATTGCCGCCGTTCATATCTGGGTGCAGGTCCTTCACCAGCGACTTGTATTGTTTGCGCACCTCGGCCTTAGTCCAGTGATCTTTGGCTTCCAGAATATCAAGCGCGCGCCGCTCGGTAGGGGGCAGCTTGCGGCTTCCGGTGATCGATTTGCCGGGATTGCGCGTGGCGTTGGCACCTAGAACCTGGTGCGGATCGTCGATGCCCAGACGCGCCCAGGCCTTGGCCTCATCGCCGCCTTGGCCGAGCGGCTTGGTCTCGCGCCCCCAAACCCGATCCTTATCCATATGCTCTTGAAACTCTTCCTCGGTCGCGCCGTTGAAGAAGTTCCATTTCAGATTGTACTCGCGCACATGGTCTTTGCAAAACCACAGGTAGTCGTCGAGATGGTCGGGGCTGCGCGGGGCGCGATACTGCCCGGGCTTTTTACAGCCAGGATGCGCACATTCACGCTGTGAGGTCTCAAACGCGCCCGACATGCCGCGCTTGCCCTTATTGCGTTTTTTCTTGTCCGAGGAGACACGAATATCAAAGCCAAACGGATCGGAGTTTGCCATGACGGACAGCCTTTACTACTCGGGGACGACACTCTAGCTGGTTTTTGGGCCTTGCAAAGAGGAAAGATTGCAAAAATGCGCTTGACAGATTTGATTGAGGAGCGGCTGCGCAAGGCCTTCGCGCCAGCAGCGTTAACTATCGAGGATGAGAGCGAAAAACATCGCGGTCACGCTGGCTTTCGCGAGGGCGGAGAGAGCCATTTTCGCGTCTATATCAAAGCCGACGCGTTTGCCGAGATGCCGCGCCTTCAGCGTCATCGCGCCGTCCACACCGCGCTGGGTGAGCCGGTGATGACCCGGCTGCACGCGCTTGCCTTGACCATCGAAAGTTAGTCGCGGAAATGGGCCCGCGCTAGCGCTCATCACGGTGGCGAACACCGCGCAGCGGCGGCGGGCGGCCCTCGGCGCTATGGCTAAACACCGGCTCGCTCGGCTCACCAACGCGGTTACGCAGCGGCGGCAACGTCATCGGCTGATCGGCCTGCCCATTGGGATGCGCGTCGCGGTTCATCCGAAAGGCAGTGCGCACGGTTTCCACTTCGGGACCGGTTTGCGACGCCGGGGCGGGCTCGGGCGGTTGCGGCGCAGCGGCTTCCGGTTCGCGCTCGGGCTGAGGCTCAGGCTCGGGTTCTGACCACCGCTGCATTGGGTGGAGCACCGGTTGACGCTCTGACTGCGCGAGATGCGCCGAGGTAATCGCCTCCGCGCTGGCCACCGGTTCAATCGCGCGGCGAAACACGAGCATGTTTTGGTCATGCACGCTTCGCCCGCCGAAAGCACCGCGCTCTTCGCAGGGCAGCGTGTCGGCGCGCACATATTCCCACCCGTCCGCGCCGAGGCCATTCATCAAATCGGTGAGGGCGTGGGCGAAGCGGCCCTCTTGGGTTTTCACCCCTTTTACCCGCTTGGCGCGCTTCGGCGCAGGCACCACCTTGTACTCGAATTGCGGCATGCCGCCCCTCCAAACTGCTTCGGCTGACCCTAGCAAACGCCTCTGGCTGTGGAAAGGTGCGGGTACGATCGCGCTGTAAACGCGGCGTCACAGCAACGAACACGGGTGGCACCCGTGTCGCGAAATCGAAACCGCGCCTTGATCAGACCGGTCGGGTTGCTGCGCTTGATCGCTAGGTCGTCAATAAACGTCTTTGAGGTACCGCCCCCCACGGCGCATGTCGGTGATGTAGGTGATGGCGCCTTCAGGGCTCAGCCCGCCTTCTTTGGCGACAATGTCGTGCAGCGTTTGGTCGACCGCGGGGGCCATCGCCTTCGCGTCGCCGCAAAGATAGACGTATGCGCCTGCCTCAAGGGCCGCAAAAACATGCTTGCTGGCCGCGCGCATCCGGTCTTGCACATAGATTTTCTCGTCCTGATCGCGCGAAAAGGCCAGATCGAGGCGGGTCAGCACACCCGCTTCCTGAAACGCTTGCAACTCGGCCTCATAGACGTGATCGCAGGCGCGCTGGCGGTCGCCGAAAAACAGCCAGGCATCGCCGATTGCGCCGGTTTCTTGGCGTTCCTGCAAAAAGGCAATAAAGGGCGCGATACCGGTCCCGGGACCCACCATGATCATCGGCGTGTCGGGGTCTGCCGGCACGCGAAACCGTTTATTGGGGACCATGAACATATCGGCCTGGGCGCCGGGGGGCAGCCGGTCGGCCAGATGTGTCGAACAGACGCCGCCGTGATCGCGCCCGTTATGGTCCCAGCGCACCGCCGCCACGGTTAGATGGATCTCATCGGGGTGGGTTTTCGGGCTCGACGCGATCGAGTAGGCGCGGTGCTGAAGCGGTTGCAATAGGCTCAAAAGCACGTCGGCACCCACCTGAAGACGCGGGTCGACATTCAGAACATCGAGCACATCCTTGCTCCACAGATAGCTGTCGAACCCGGCCTTATCGCCGAGGCAGGCAGCCTTGAGCGCCTCGTCCTTGATCGCCGCGCCAACCGCGCGCACCAGGCGCTCCGAGGGTATGTTGATCTCAAACTTGGAGGTCAAAAGCGGCCCGAGGGGCAAATCAAACCCCTCCACCAACGTGTCAGGCGCGGCGCCTAACCGCTCAAGCAAGGCGGCCACTTGATCGGGGTTGTTGGTGGGCACGATCGCCAGGCTGTCGCCCGCCTCATACGCAAGACCGCTGTCTTTTATGCTGAGCGTAATGTGGCGCATATCCTTGCTCGACCCGTCTCCCGACAATATCCGACTGTCGACAATCGTCGCAGGGAAGGGGTTCGCGCGAGACCACCGTTGCGGCGGTCGCTTGGTGTCGGTTGCGCTCGGTGCTGCGGTGGCAGGCACGGGCATGGTTTCAGCGTCGCCCGTACGCGGTGCTGCATCGCCTTTTTGCGGTATTGCGCGGTCGATCCAGGCGGCGGCGTCTTTTTCGAAGTTCAGATCGCAATCGATCCGCGCCAGCCGCCGCGTCGCCCCCAATTCCTCGAAGCGTGCGTCAATGTCTTTGCCCGCTTGGCAGAACATCTCATAGGCCGTGTCGCCCAGCGCCAGAACGCCGTAGGAGACCTTTTTTAATACCGGCTCTGACGCTTCCAACTCATCCCAAAACGTCTCCGCATTGAACGGCATTTCCCCTTCGCCATAGGTGGAGATGACAACGAGCACGTCGTTCATATCCGCCAGGTCTTCCATGGTAACCTCATCGAGTTCGCATAGCCGCACATCGTGGCCGCGCGATTTGGCAACTCTAGCGGCGTCGCGGGCAATGTTTTCAGCCGTGCCGGTGACGGAACCAAACAGGATATCCATATTCTAAGCGCTCCCATTAACACGCAGGAGACGGCTTTGGCTGCCTTGATCGCATTGGGTCGCCGGTCGGATAGCTGTCGAACAAACTGTCGTTGGCTATCCCGTCTCGCGGGCTGAGTGTAAACGCAACTTGACATATCTCCGCAAGTGAAAACTGACACGCAATCGTCTGGTGGAGATGTTGCGGCCATCATTGGCCCCTTCGCCCGCTTCTCTGGTGCGGCAGCGCCGACGCGTTGGTGCCGATGGCGCGGCATGCTTTCTGAGCGCCGGCGGATCGCGCATGGTTCGCCACCGCATCGGGCTCGGATCGCGTTTGGTACGACCGCGCCTTGCGTTTGTAGCGTGTCCAACTCGGCCTTGGGTTTTCGTCTCATTCTGCCTGCATCGCGCTTGAAGCACGCTCTGGGTCACTTTTGGTCACGCGCGCTCAACGTGGTTGGATCGCCCAGTTCTCTCAGTTGTTCGTCGTTTGATTGTCTGGCCCGTCGCGCGCCTAAAACAGATCGAGCGCGCCGGTCTCAATACGGGTATCTGGGATCGGCGCACCATGGGCGAGACGAGCGCGCATGTCCTCCATAAAGACACCCGCCATCGCGCGCGCAATGTCGACTGTATTTGCGGTGTCCGTTTGACTGAGCAAAGCCATAGCGCTATTCAAACAGGCGAGACTTTGGGTCAGCCGATCCGCTGATTGCAATACCTGCCGGGTTTCATTGTCGCTCGCCGCAAGAGGCAGCGTGTGGAGCGCTTGCTGCAAATCCTGCGAGAGGCCTTGCAGCAAGGATAACTCACGGGTCACACGTTCAAAAAATGCTCGCTGATCAATCAGCAAGGGCGCATCGGTCGATACGGTCTCAACAGCGCTTATCATAGTCGGCCAAACACCTTCTCGATGCATTCGCGCAAATGGGTTGCGGTGAACGGCTTCTTCAAAAAGTTATTCATCCCCAACTGGGCGCCTTTCTGGATAACGCTCACATCCTCCGAGCCTGTCACCATGATGAAGCCGGTCTTTGCCGTTGCCGGATTGGAACGCATCGATTTGAGCAGGCCCAGCCCGTCCATCTGAGGCATATTGTAATCGGATATAACCAGATGCACCGGCGTCTTTGCCAGATATTGCACCGCTTCTTGGCCGTTGCTGACATAGGCGTAGTTGTTGACGCTCAACTCGTCGAGCGCTTGGGTCAGCAATCCTCGGCTGACAGCCATATCATCGACCACTAAGATCTTAATCTTATCGCGTAGCGACATCAGCGTTTCTCCGCAAAAGTGCCGACAGACAGGCGGCGATAGGTGGTTTTGTGAACCAATTCCGCATATTCAGCCGCTTCGGGTGGAAGTCTTTCTGAATGCCCGGTGATCAAAAGCCCGCCCGGGCGCAACTGATCCAGCAAGCGCGGCCAGACATGCGACTTCGCCGCCAAGGAGAAGTAGATCACGACATTGCGGCACATGATCACGTCAAATTTCCGCTTGAACGGCCAGTCACTGATCAGATTTAGGTGGCGAAAGCTCACCAAATCTTTGATCTCCTGCCCGACCTCCCACATGTCGGGGGCCGCGCGCGCCGCGCTGAAATAGCGTTGCTTTTGCTCCTCGGGGACCGATTTAAGCGAGCGGCTTGGATAGATGCCTTGCGCTGCGGTGTCCAAAACCGCCGGGTCAATATCGGTCGCTAGGATCCGAAAATCGGCCTTCCCAAGCGCCGGTATCGCGGCAAGAAATGTTAGCGCTAGGGAATAGGGCTCTTCGCCCGTCGAACACCCGGCCGACCACACCCTGACCGATCGACCTGCGTCGAGGGCTGCGCGCATCTGCGGCACCATCGCCTTCTCGAGATAGTCGAAGTGGTGCGCCTCTCGGTAAAATCGGGTCACATTGGTGGTGAGCACCGAGAGCATTTCTAGGCGCTCGGCCTCGCCAGCAGCGCTCTCGATGAAATCACAATAGTCGCCATAAGTCGCCAGTCGCAGGCTCTTAAGTCGAGCGCTGAGGCGCGAATGGACAAGTGGCATTTTGCCTTCGGTCAACTCAATCCCGGCCTCGCGGTGCATCAAGGCCGCGATGCGCTCAAAGTCACGCGCGGCCAACGCGCACATTCGAGCACGCGGTCTTTCATTCAAGGGATGGGTTCCCTTGATATTCATGCGGCGGCCCCGGTTTTTTCGGGTAGGATTGCTGCCAGATTGAGCAGACGGATCATGCGGTCTTCCCGGGTGATGATCCCGGATAGAAACGCGGCGCCGCTCTCGGCGACTTCCGGGGTCGCCTGTATCTCTTGATCCGCCACACTCAAAATGTCGGACACCGCATCGACTAAAAGACCGACGATTGGTCCGTCGATTTGGGTGATGATGATAACATTGCGCGCGGTTGGTTCAGGAACCGTTAAGCCAAGCCTCGCCGCCAGGTCCACAATCGGGACAACGGCCCCGCGTAGATTGATCACCCCTTTCACAAAGGGTGGCGCATGGGGCACGACGGTGGCCGGCGTCCAGCCGCGTATTTCACGTACTGACATGATGTTGAAGCAAAAATCTTGGTCCGCAATGCGGAATGCAATCAGTTCGTTGACGTCTTCGGCGTCATCATCGCGTTGCTCTGACATCGGTTACTCCGCAGCTACTGGATTGGGGGCCGAGGGATTGCCCGCGGGACTTTTGCCGACGATGGCCGAAGGGTCGAGGATGAGAGCGATCCGTCCGTCGCCCAAAATCGTGGCGGCAGCTATTCCCGGCACTTGTCCGTAGTTTTCCTCAAGCCCCTTAATCACGACCTGGCGCTGATCATGAATCTGGTCGATCAAAAGCGCGGCGCGGTCGCCATCGGCGGTTTCCACCAGCAAAATCACATTTTGATCGGTCGGTGTGATCGCGTCCCGATACCCCATCGCGGCGCCAACATCGACGATCGGCACGTAGTTACCACGGATGCGCACCACGATATCGTCGGTGCCCAGTTGAAAAACCTGCGCGGTGGGTACCCGCATGGTCTCGACGATTGACGAAATAGGCACCACCACGGTCTGGCCGCCGACCTCGACCACCATGCCATCCAGGACAGCCAGCGTAAGCGGCAGGACGATCGAGAACTTGCTGCCTTCGCCTGGCTGCGATGAGATGGTGACGCGACCTCCCAGCGATTGGATCGACCGCTTCACCACATCCATCCCAACGCCGCGTCCGGAGAGCGCGGTAAGCGTACTCGCGGTCGAAAAACCGGGTTGAAAGATCAGGTTATCGACTTCGTTGTTCGTGAGCTGCGCGTCTGGCGCGACAAGGCCCTTTTCTTCGGCGATCGCGCGCACTTTTTCACGGTTGATCCCGGCGCCGTCATCCGCGATTTCGATGACAACGCGCCCTGATGAATGCGCGGCCGATAACAGGATTGTACCGTCTGCTGATTTGCCTTTTGCAAGCCTATCCTCGGTGCTTTCGAGGCCATGATCGACGGCGTTTCGGATCATATGGGTCAGCGGATCTGCAAGCTTCTCAATCACCGTTTTGTCGATCTCGGTCGACGCGCCTGCTGTTTCCATCCGCAGCATTTTTCCGGTTTCGCTGCCAGCTTCGCGGGCGATCCGGGACATCCTTTGGAACAGCGCCTTGACCGGTTGCGCGCGGATCGCCATCACCGATTCCTGGATCTGACGCGTCAGGGTGCGCAATTCTTCAAGACCCACATCGATGTCACTGCCTTGCGCGATCCCCACGCGTTTAACCGCTTGGGTCAGCATCGCTTGGTTGATCACCAACTCCCCAACCAGATTGATCATGCGATCGATGCGGTTCAGATCGACCCGGATGGTGGAGGCCACCGGTGTTGGCTGGCTTTTTGCGCCCGTGTCACTTTTGGGCTTGGCTGCGGGTTTTGCGGCCTCCGGCGATTGGATTGGGGCAGCGGCCGACGTCGCCGGATCAAGGGCTGCTGCCTGCTCAAGCGCTGGTAAGCCGGTGTCGGTGGCTACCGGATTTTGACTGTCCAGGTCCGGTAAGCTGGGCGTTTGCGCTTCGTCTTTCCGACTGACCTGCACCGCACAAAGCCCGTCTACGAAATCGAAAACCTCATGAACCGCCGCCTCATCCCGTTTTGTGTTCAACGAAATTGACCATGAAAAGTAGCTGGCAGCGGGGTCGAGCGCATCGAAATCGGGAAGTGCAGAGAGATCGCACACAACCTGTGCCTCGCCGAGCCCGCATAACTCGCGCAGCAGAAAGACAGGCTCGTTGCCGCTTTTGAACAAGTCGTCATAGGGGGTGAAGGCAATTTCGAATGTCTGTTCGCCAGGATCGCCGCCAACGTCGTCAAGCGCCAAGGTCAATGGCGTAAACGCAACATCATCAAGCGATTGTGGCGCCTCTTCCTCCGCGCCGGTCAGGGCTTCAAGCTCGGCTATCAACGGCGCGCTTGCCGGGTCTTCGTCCGCATTTTCGCCGTCACGGGCCGCTTCGAGCAACACAGTCAAATGATCGGCGGCGCGCATCATGATGTCGGTGACGTGCATGCTGAGCGAAAGGGTGCCGTTGCGCAAAGCATCAAGCGCGTTTTCGAACCGATGGGCAAAGCGCACAACCGCGTCGAGGGCAAACGCACCCGCACCCCCCTTAATCGAATGCACCGCACGGAAGACAGCGTTGACAGTCTCATCGTCGCTTTCGCCGGACGACATCTCGTTCAAGCCGTCCGCAAGCTGCTCCAGCAAATCCTCTGATTCTTGAAAGAACGTCGCGCGCAACTCGTCGTTTTTGCTCATGTCGCCCCCTTACGCCGTAACGCGGCGGATTGCGGAGGCCAGAGCGGCGTCATCGAAGGGCTTCACGATCCAGCCGGTTGCGCCGGCGGTCCGCGCGCGCGATTTCATCGCCGGCGAGCTTTCGGTCGTCAGCACCAAAATTGGGGTCATCGCATGATCGGGGGTTGAGCGTACCGCTTCGATCACGCCAAAGCCATCGAGGCGCGGCATGTTGATATCGGTGATGACGACATCGGGTGCCGCGGCTTCTAACTTATCGAGACCGTCGAGCCCGTCCTCAGCTAAAACGGCCTCAAAACCAGCTTCGTTGAGTGAGATTTCCAATAGGTCCCGCATGGTGCGGGAATCATCTATTGCGAGCACTTTAAGCGTCATCGACCGCCTCCTGCGCGCCGAGCAGCGATGGGTCGACGCCGCAATAATCCAAGCATTCGCGCATGTCTTGCTGCAGGTGACGCACCTCGAAACGGAGCGCATCTGCGTCCCAGGTCGCTTTCGCTGCTATTAACACTTGCATGCACTGCACCCCGATTTGGCGCACATGCCCGAAATCCAACACCACGTCGCGACCGCGTCTCTCGGTTAGCATCCGCATCAGACCCTGCGCTTCCGCGCCACTGAGCTTGGCCGGGGGGTGCAATGACAGTTCATTATTATCCCCAGTCATGCCCGCCCCCTCTTACCGTAGGCCCGTAGCGACAGCTGTGACGCGCCCGGCATCGGGCAACGCGGATCGAGGTGGGTTGTACCCAGAGACTTGGGAAGCTTTGACTTGGGAAGCTTTGCATCGTTTTCCCTAAACAGCGATTGAGAGGAGCGTGCTAAAATAGTTCGACCTGCCCAGCGCCGCGCGCCGGTATGGCAGGGCGCCTTTCGTCCTTGTTACACGGCGCGGTGACATTGGAGACATACTCTGCGGAAAGCGATTGCTGCGCGTCACCGGAACGCGGGTAAAACCGCACTTTACGGGCCTGCTTGCCGCCGGTGCTTTCTGCCATAATCGGGATCCCTTCGGCCTCGAGAAAGCCGCGCACAAAAGCCGCGTTCTTCTCCCCGATGCCCAGCCCGTTTTCAAACGTGCTCGCGCCGCCAAACACCTTAGCGACAAGGTCTTTTCGGCGCGCTCCCTTGCGCATCAACTCGTTGATCAACGCTTCCATCGAGAAAATGCCGAACTTGTTGTGGCGCGTGCTGTCCCCCGGTCGGCCCGGGAGCAAAATGTGGTTCATGCCGCCCAGACCACGCCCCGGGTCATGCAGGCAAGTCGCGATGCACGAGCCTAAAATGCAGGTTAAAACCACATTCTCATCGCCCGACACCGACAACTCCCCTTGGCACACATTGACGATTTCTTCGCCGCTATTGAGCATCGCGCGATCCGCCCTCATCGCGCTATCCAGATCGGTTTAAACCGCGGTTGTAATTTCGCTTCCGGCACACTGAACTCCCGCAACGCAGGCCCCGGTACGAATCGGCCCAAGCCCGCGTCGCACAGATGGCACAAAGGCAATGAAGTGGATCTTAATGCGCCGGAACATTTTCAGCCGAAGATGATGCCATGGGGATGAACGGCTTGCAGGTCGATATGGCAAAAGAAAGCGATATCAACGCAATAGCAGATCTTCAGATTGCCAGTTGGCGGTTTGCGTATCGCGGTATGTTGCCGGATGCGTTTTTGGGAGAGCCTGTTGAGGCGGTCTTGCGCGAGCGCTGGGCGCGGCTTCCGGTTGATCCATGGCGCGTCGTCGTGGCGCGGCGCGGCACCGACATACTCGGCGTCTCCAGCATCGACCTGAGTTCTGAGCCGGGCGCGTATATCGACAACTTCCATGTGCATCCGGACACGCATCGCGGCGGGATCGGGCGGGCGCTATTGATTGAGAGCGCGCGGGTGGTCCAAGCAAGCGCGCGCGACCAGATGTGGCTGACCGTGATCGACGCCAACCACCAAGCGCGCCAATTCTACCGCGCGCTGGGCGGAGCCGAGGGGCTGGCCGAGCCGGATTTGCTTTATGGCAACCCGATTGTGTCGCTGCCGGTGACATGGCCGGATCTGGAGGCGATCAGCGCGTTGAATTCCCCGTAATCGCGCTTGACGGAGCCCAGAGCCTCACGTATTGCCCTGCGTCACGCGGTTGTAGCTCAGTTGGTTAGAGTACCGGCCTGTCACGCCGGGGGTCGCGGGTTCGAGCCCCGTCAACCGCGCCATCCTTCCCCTCACATCCCTTACGAAGTGATGGCGTCCAGCACGCGGGCCCATGAGCGGATGCCCTTGTGGAACGAGCGCACATCATACTTCTCATTCGGGCTGTGGATTTGGTCGTCGTCCTTGCCAAAGCCGATCAGCATTGACGGCACGCCCAGAAGCTCTTGAAAATGCCCAGCAATCGGGATCGAGCCGCCCGAGCCAATAAAGGCGGCCGGCCGCGGCCATTCCTCGCTGAGGGCCAAACGCGCCTGTTCAAACGCGGGCAAATCCGTCGCCATAACGCTGGCCGGGGAGGCGCCATGGGGGGCAAAATCGACGCTGCAATCCTCGGGTATCATCGCGCGCACCATGGCGCGAAAACGCTCGCGGATCGCTAATGGATCTTGCTGACCGACTAAGCGAAACGATATTTTGGCGGATGCGGTGGAGGGCAGCACGGTTTTGAAGCCGTCGCCGGTATAGCCCGACCACATCCCGTTCACTTCGCAGGTGGGGCGCGACCAGATCATCTCGAGCCCGCTGCGGCCTGCCTCACCCGCAGGTGTTGCAAGGCCGACCGCGCCCAAAAACTCAGTCTCGGAAAAGCCCAAACCGTCCCATTGCGCGCGTAACGCCGGGTCCAGATTAGGCACGCCGTCGTAAAACCCAGGCACGGTCACACGCCCAGCATCATCGTGCAGCGCGGCGATCACCCGGGCCAAAACCCGGGCCGGGTTCATCGCGATGCCACCATACATGCCGGAATGAAGGTCTTTGTCAGGGCCAGTAATCGTAATCTCCTCGCCTAGGAGACCGCGCAGCATCGTGGTGATCGCGGGCGTGTCGGCGTTGAACAGCCCCGTGTCGCAGATCAATGCCAGGTCGGGCGCGCTAAACTCGGCGCGGTTTTCCTCAAGGAAGGGAACCAGCGAGGGCGAGCCCGATTCCTCTTCGCCCTCAAAGAAAAACGTCAGCTTGCAGGGCAGCGCGCCATGCACGGCCTGCCAGGCCCGGCACGCTTCGACAAACGTCATCAACTGGCCTTTATCATCCGACGCGCCGCGCCCCCGGATCACCTTGCCGTCGGCCCCGTCTTGGACTTCAGGGTCAAACGGGTGACGGTGCCAAAGATCAATCGGATCAACTGGTTGCACGTCGTAGTGACCATAGAACATTAAGTGTGGGCCGGGGCCGTCTAAATGGCCCACAACCATTGCATGACCCGGCGTGTCGCGCTTTTGTGCCGCGATCCCCAGCGACTGCAAATCGGCCACCAACCAATCGGCGGCTTCAGCGCATTGTGATCGATAGGCGGGATCGGTCGAAATCGAGGGGATCCGCAGAAGCGCCATCAACCGGGCGAGAGCGGCGTCGAGATCGGCGTCAACGCGATCGAGAACGGGGGAAAGGCGCATGATATTCCTCGCGGGCTTACACCGGCGGCACTGTGTCCTCGGCATTGCTGGAGCGCAAGCGGCTTAGCGGGGGCGGCTTAGCGCGGGCGGGCAACGACCAACAGGTAGCCGGTTTCATCCTTCACATGGTGCCAGGTCTCGATCTCGGCGGATGCTGTGGCCAACACGGCTTGCATCGCCTCCGAGACTGCACCGGCGCTGCGCAGGGCGTCGATTTCAGCGCGAAGGGGCCGGTAGTAGCGATCCCACGCGGTCTCGGAAAGACGGCGCTCGCCTAAAATCTCATAATGCTGCGCGGTCACATCGGCCAAGATCGCGCTGGCCTGACGCGCGCGGAAACCACCCCAAAACGCGATCGCGCGGTCGGAAGGCTGCTCGACGAAAAAGGCAGGCTTGGAAAAGGCGATGGCGCCGCCGGGCGCAAGGGCAGGGCGCCAGGCGTTCAACGCTTTGGCGAGGCCGAGGAAATAGGCCGCTCCAGCGCACCAGATCAGATCGAACGGGCCCTTAAGCTTCACGAAATCAGCGCGATAGGCAGTCACTCTCTCGTCGTCGCCGAACCGCGCGAGCACCTCATCGACAAAGCGGCGCTCAATGTCGAGCGCAGTAATCCGGCCCTCAGGAGCGGCGGCGAGCAGGGCAGGAATGTCGCCGCCCGTGCCGCACCCGGCATCACAAATGCGCGCCGACGCGGCCAGCCCCGCCAGCTTGAAAGCCCACGCGACATCGCCTTCCTCGCCCGGCCCACCGCGGTCGAGCGCAGAATAAAGCGCGTAAAAGGCTTCATCCATCGGCTGCGTCCCCGCCTCCAGCGCACGGCGTCAGGCATGCTTTCATTGCAACGCCTTCAACGCATCCGCGTCGAAATCGGGCCCGAGCGACCACTCCGCCCCGTCCGAGGTGTCCTTCACGATCAGCCCCGCCGCCGCGAACCCGTCGCGCAGCGCATCGGAGCGGGCAAAATCCCGCGCCGCCCGCGCCGCCGCGCGCTCCGACAGCAGCGCTTCGATGATCGGCGCAATACCCGAGGCCAGCTCGGGCGCGTCCGCCCAGGCACCATGCTCAGAGGTCAACAGCCCCAGAAAGTCGGCCCCCGATTTCAGCCCCTCAGCGTCACCCTTGCGCGCCATCTCATGTAAAACCGCAATGGCGCCCGGCACGTTCAGGTCATCAGCCACGGGCGCCAGCACTTGCTCGGGCAGCGGCCCGGCGCTCACACCAGCGGTCATCTCCCGCCACCGCCGCAGCGTCGCCTCCGCCTCGCTGCGCTTCTTTTCAGTCCAATCCATCGGTTTGCGGTAATGGGTGGAGAGCATCACGAAGCGGATCACCTCACCCGGCACGCCGCGGTCCAAGAGATCGCGCACCGTGAAGAAATTGCCCAGCGATTTGGACATCTTCTTACCCTCCACCTGAAGCATCTCATTATGCACCCAGTAGCGGGCGAAGCTGGCATCGGGGTGGGCGCAACGCGATTGCGCGATCTCGTTTTCATGATGGGGAAACATCAGATCGTTGCCACCGCCATGGATGTCAAAACTGGGCCCGAACAGCTCAGTGGCCATTGCCGAGCACTCGATGTGCCAACCAGGCCGGCCCCGGCCCCACGGGCTCTCCCATCCAGGCAGATCGGGCGTGGACGGCTTCCAGAGCACGAAATCCATTGGGTCTTCTTTGTAGGGCGCCACCTCCACCCGCGCGCCAGCGATCATATCGTCCACCGAGCGGCCCGAAAATCGCCCGTATTCAGGAAATGAGCGCACCCGAAACAGCACATGACCCTCGGCGGCATAGGCGTGGCCCTTGTCGACCAGTGCCGCGATCATCGCCACCATCTGGGGGATATAGGCGGTGGCGCGCGGCATCTCATCGGGCACCAGCGTTCCCAAAGCCGCCATATCGTCGAGATACCATTGCGTCGTCTGAGCGGTGATATCGCTGATCGGGCGTCCTGTCTCAGCGGCGCGGGCGTTGATCTTATCGTCCACATCCGTGAAATTACGCGCCAGCGTGACCTGATCCGCGCCATAGACCTTGCGCAGCAGCCGGTAGAGCGTGTCGAACACCACCACCGCCCGCGCATTCCCCATATGAGCGCGGTCATAGACCGTGGGGCCGCACACATATAGCCGCACCGCCTTTGGATCGATCGGCTCGAAACGCTCTTTGCGTCGCGTTGCGGTGTTGTGCAGCAAAATCTCGTGCATCGCCCCAAGTCCTCAACAGGTTCGGTCTATCGTTGGCGTTGGTGGCTTTAGGCGATTTTGGCGACCAAGGAAATAATAAAGGCCAGCAGGGATCCGCCGCTCGAGCGCGTCAAGGCCCCCAATTCCAGGCGGGCCCGCCACCGCGCCACCCGATCACGCGCAATCCGTTCCGCCCATGCCCAGTTTCTCTTTTTCAAAAATACCTCCGCCGGAGGCTCAAAAGTATTTCGGCGCGCGGCGGCAAACAGGCGCGACGATGCCCTGTTAGTGCTTCGTCAGCGCTTTGCGTTAAACGCCGCTAACCGCGCCAAGCCTTCGGCGATATCAGCGCTGGATCTGGCGTAGGAAAACCGCAGCATGCCCGCGCCCCGATCTGCATCGAAGTCGAGGCCCGGTGTCACCGCAACCCCCGCCTGATCGAGGATCTCGCGGGCGAAGGCGCGGCTGTCATTGGTCAGATCCGATACATCGGCATAGACGTAAAACGCCCCGTCAGGCGGCGCGAAGCGGGTGAACCCGGCTTGCGGCAGACCGTCGAGCATCAGCTGTCGGTTTTTGCGATACACCGCGACATTCGCGGCCAATTCAGGCTCGCAAGCCATCGCTGCCAAAGCCGCCACCTGGCTTACATGGGGCGGACAGATGAACATGTTCTGCGCCAGCCGCTCCACCACGCGGATCTGATCCTCGGGCACCACCATCCAGCCAACGCGCCACCCCGTCATCGAGTAATACTTGGAAAATGAATTGATCACATAGACGTCGTCGCTGATCTCGAGCGCGCTGACGCTGGGATGGGCGTATTCGAGCCCATGATAGATCTCATCGGAGATAAACGCGCAGCCAGTCGCGGCCGCGGCCTCGATCAGCGCAGTCAGCGCGGCGCGGTCGAGCATCGTCCCCGTGGGATTGGCTGGCGAGGCCACCAACAGCCCGTCGAGACCCCTCGGCAAGGCCGCGGGCACCGGTTGCCAGCGATCCTCAGGATGCATCTCGAAGGTGACAGGCTGGAGGCCCAATCCGGTGAGGATCTGTCGGTAAGAGGGATAGCCCGGCGCGCCGATGCCAACCCGGGCACCGCTGTCGAAAAGCGCGTTGAACGCCAGTAGAAAGCCGCCCGAGGACCCCGCCGTCACGATAACCCGATCGGGGTTGAGATCGATCCCGTGGCGGGTGCGGTAGAGCGCGGCGATGCGCTGGCGCAAGGCCGGTAGCCCCAGCGACACGGTATAACCGAGCGGGTCTTGCTCAAGCGCCTGCGCCACGGCGGCGCGTGCCCCCGCTGGCGCCGGGGTGCCGGGCTGGCCCACCTCCATATGGATGATATGACGCCCAGCGGCCTCGGCCTGGCGCGCGGCCTCCATCACGTCCATCACGATGAAGGCATCCACATCACTTCTGCTTGAGTTCCGCATGCCCGCCTTACTATGCTGTGGTTAAAGCCTCCCTGCATTCGGAGCCGGAGAAGGTCAATGGTTGAGCAGTGCCGTGTAGCGTTCGCGCGCCCCTTACAGGCGCTTTTAGTCGCTCTTTGCTTTTATGCCGCCGCGCCGAGCGTGCAGGCACAAGGGATCATCCGCGATGCCGATATCGAGCGCGGCTTGCGGGAACTGGCTAAACCGCTGATCGTCGCGGCGGGCCTTAACCCGTCGCAGATCCGGGTCATTGTGGTCAATAGCCCTAAACTGAACGCGTTCGTCGTCGACAGTCGGCACATCTTTTTGTACGCCGGGCTAATCTCGAAGGTACAGCGCGCCGAAGAGCTGCAGGCGGTGATCGCGCACGAGTTGGCCCATATCGCCAATGGCCATTTGGCGCGGCGCATGAACAATCTCAACACGTCTAATCTCGCAGCGCGTTTTGGATTTTTGTTGGCTGTTGCGCTGGCAGCAGCGACTGGTGATGGTGAAGCAGCCGCGGCCGGCATCGGGGTCGCCTCAAGTGCGAACCGCCGCTTTTTCGCCCATACGCGCGCCGAGGAAGCTTCGGCTGACCAATCTGCGTTGCGCTATATGGCGATCGCTCGGATCGACCCGCAGGCGGCCGCGGATGTGCTGGAGTATTTTCGCGGCCAAGAAGTGCTGCCGGAACGGCTGGTCGACCCCTATGTGCTGACCCATCCGCTAACCCGCGACCGGATCCGCGCGGTCGAAGGCTATGCTGCCGCCTATGGCGGCAATGCCGTTAACGATCCCAATGCCGATTACTGGTTTGCCCGTGTGCAGGGCAAACTGACCGCTTTCACCCGCGGTACTGCCTGGACGCTGCGGCGGACCCGCGGCGACAATTCCGAGATTGCGCTGATGCGGCGCGCGATCGCCTATCACCGCGTGCCCAATCGCAGCAAATCGATCGAGGCGATGCGGGCGCTGCTGCAAAAACGCCCGGGCGATCCCTATTATCTGGATCTGCTGGGGCAGATCCAATTGGAAAGCCGCGAGTTCGCGGCGGCGGTAAACACCTATAGTGCCGCGGCGAATGCCGCGCCGGGTGAGCCGCTGATCCTAGCGGGCTATGGCCGCGCCCTCGTGGCGCGGGGCCAAGCAGCGGATCTGCGGGCAGCGCTCGACGTGTTGGAGCGGGCCCGCGGGCGCGACGGGACCGCGCCGCGCATGCTGCGCGATCTCGCGGTGGCCTATGCCAAGACCGGCAATCCCGGGATGGCGTCACTCGTGACAGCCGAGCGCTACGCGCTGCTCGGCAATCTGAAAACCGCGTGGCTGCACGCAAAACGCGCCGAGGCGCAATTGCCGCGGGGCTCCCGCGGCTGGATTAGGGCACAAGATGTGCTGTCGGCCGCGCGCGCGGCTGGGATCGAAGAGGAATAGCGATATGACACGCATAACGGCGTTAGCCTATACCCTGACTTTCGGCCTCGCCGCGCCGGGGGCGGCGTTGGATCTCAACACGATGAGCGATGAGGAGCGCGCGCTGTTTCGCGCTGAGGTGCGCGCCTATTTGATGGATAATCCCGAGGTTCTGCTGGAGGCGATCGATGTCTTAGAGACGCGCCAGGCCGAACAGCAAGCGGCCGACGATCTGGCGCTAGTGGCCACCCATCGTGACGCCCTGTTCGATGACGGTTACTCGTTTATCGGCGGCAACCCCGACGGGGATATCACGATTGTCGAGTTTCTCGATTACCGCTGTGGTTTTTGCAAACGCGCCCACCCCGAAGTGGCTGAACTGGTCCGGACTGACGGCAATATTCGCTATGTGATCAAAGAGTTGCCGATCTTGGGCGAGGAATCGGTATTGGCCTCTCGGTTCGCCATCGCTGTCAAAGAGGTGGAGGGCGATGCCGCCTATTACGATATCCACAATGCGTTGATGGAGATGCGCGGCGCGGTGACCGAACAAGCGCTATCGGATATGTCCGAGGCGATGGGCTTTAATACGCCGGACGTGTTTAGCATGATGAACACCGACACCGTGCGCGAAGTGATCGAGAAAAATCGTGAATTGGCAGGGATGCTGGGTATTCAGGGGACGCCCAGCTTCATCTTTGAAAGCCAAATGCGGCGCGGATATCTGCCGCTGGATGCGATGCGCGACGTGATCGCTGAGGAGCGCAGTTAAGCCCTCGGTTGATCCGCCGTCTTGGTCGCTTCCGCCGGATTGGTGCCGCTTTGTCCTGGGTCGTGGGGCGAGAACAACATGCGTTGTTTGAGCGTCGGGCTGATCCCGGGGTTGACGGCTGTGACTGGGCTCGCCTCGGCGGCGGTGGCGGAGTGCACGAACCTAGCCGTGCTTGAACTGCAGCAGGTTTTTCCGAGCGGGGGGCAGATCGGCTTAAACGATCTGAACGCTTAGAAAGAGGTGAGCGTGCCGCGCGTGTGCCACTTGCGCAGCCTGACCAAAGGGGTGGCGGCCACCTGCGGCATCGGGTTGTTCCGCGTTGAAGGGCAGGGGATCCGCCCAGTCGCCATCGATATCGAACAGCCAACCGACGGCGCAGGCGAAGCCAACGCGCCCACTTTTGCCGCTTCACCGACGCAACCCGACCAGGGATGGCACACTCAGATAAATTTCAATGCAAACAATGAAATAGCCTGTAATCCTGGCACCTGCGTTGCCAGCCGTTACGCCATCCGCACGATCAACCCGGCGCCAATTACGGTCTGAGTGCAGCGGGTGAGTGTTGAGATCACCCTGCGCTGAGGCACCGTTTTTAGCGCCTGCGACGGATTTCGGCGGGCATGGCCAGTGACATCAGAAGTCTAGGGGCGAGCAGGGCCTGAGCATTGTGCCGCGCGGCCCCGGTTTAACAGCGCGACGCGGCGGTGGCGGTAGGGTCTCGCTCTGCCAGCGCGGGGGAAAACCCGCCCGGCGTTTGCCCCGCCCCCAAGTAGCGCGCCTGTTTCACGCAGCCCGCGCTTTCATTTCGTTGCGCTTTGCAATCTCGCCCAGCAGGGTGGCCAGATCGCTTGCTGACAGGCTTTCGATATCAAACGAAGACCTGTCTGCGATGCCCGCGTAGTGGATAGCGGCTGCTTCGTCGTTGCCCGCAAACCCCATCGTCCAGTTGGGGAACATCCGCCCCTCCACCCAATCGGTCTGCAACACGGTGACATCGTGGTGCCTGTCGTCAATCTGAACCCGATCAAAGGTTTCCTCGACAGCGTCGCCCGGGCCTTCGAGGATTTGCGCGAAGGCCCCGTTGTTAAACAGCAACGCGCCGGTGACACCGCATCGGGCGTTGTTGGTCTGCGACGTCTCTAGGATGAGGTCAACTTCCCGATAGGCCTGGTCGCGGGGAAGCTTGATGGCATTAAGGCTAAAATAGGCGACGCGCAGCAAGCGCTCACTGGTCGTAGTCGTCATACTAGCTTGGCTCCTTTAATCGCGCTTTCTCATTCCACTCGGTCATAAACCCCGCAACTTCGTTTGCCGGTATCGGCTCGCTCAGCAGATACCCCTGCACCGCGCCCACCCCTTGGGAGCGCAGCCTTTCCAATTGTTCTTCGGTCTCGACACCTTCTGCGATCACATTGATCCCCAATTCAGCGCCAAGGCTCGCCACCACGGCTGCGATTTTGCGCGCGGAATCATCGGCCAGCGGTTCGCGGACGAAGGATTGGTCGATCTTGATCTTGTCGAACGGAAACTTGCGCAGGTAGCTCAGCGAGGCATAGCCGCTGCCGAAATCGTCGAGCGACAGACGGACCCCGATTTCGCCGAGCGCGCGCATGCGGCCTTCCACAATACTCACATCGTTGAGCAGCAGTGTTTCGGTCAGTTCTAATTCAAGCCGTGCGGGCGGCAGCCCTGAGCGTGATAGGCAATCCTTCACCGATGCAACAAAGCCTTCATCCATGAATTGAAGCGGCGAGACATTCACAGCCACGGTGAAGGGTTCTGGCCATTGGCTGGCTTCGCTGCAGGCCCGGTCCAGCACGAAATTGCCGATCTTGACCATCAGGCCTGTTTCTTCGGCAACCGATATAAACTCCGAGGGCTGCATCATGCCTTCGGGGCGCTGCCAGCGCACAAGCGCCTCAAAGCCGGTCGTTGCTTTAGAGCCGAGGGAGTATTGCGGCTGAAAGTAAACCACGAACTCTTCCAAAACCAGCGCCCGGCGCAGCCCGTGCTCTAGCTTGCGGCGATCTTCGAGCGCGGTCATCATCTCGGGCGCATACCAAGTGGCACGGCCCCGTCCGCGGCGCTTGCTTTCATAAAGCGCCACATCCGCGCGGCGCAGCACCTCCTCGAAGCCTTGGCCGTCGCTGCGGGCAAGACCGACGCTGGCGCCCACCAAAACCTGCGTGCCATTGATCAAAAAGGGTCGGCTCAGCTTATCAATGATGCGGTCAGCAATGGCGACCACTTCTTGTTCGTCGAGCGGGCCCGCGATGAGGGCTGCGAACTCATCACCGCCGAGGCGCGCGGCAAAATCGACGCTGCGCAGCGCACTGCGCATCCGTTTCGCCGCACTTCGCAGGAGCGCGTCACCGGTATCGTGCCCCAGCGTGTCGTTGACCCGTTTGAACCGGTCAAGATCGAGATAGAGCGCATAAAACTCCTCCCCCTCTTGGAGGCCGTCGTAATGATCTGGCAGACTGTCTCGGTCGCCAAGGCCGGTCAAAGAATCGGTGCCCGGCGGAGTTGACCCCGTGCTTGAGCGGCGATCCGCAATGGTGCCGACCCAGCCATCGGAGGCGAGCTTTGTCCAAACCAAGCGACCAGCTGCGCCCATATCGTGCTCGCCGGGCGCCGTTGGCACCTCCAACGCGTGGTCGAAATCGGACAAATGCACTGGGCTTTTGGCGTTATCGGCGCGGTTCGCGAGAGCCAGAAAGCGGCGATTGACGTTTAACACCATGCCTGACGCGTCGACCACCAAGAGACCGACCGGCGCGGCATCGAGCGCTTCTTTGGTCACCGCTTGGGCCGAGGCAGCGTCGATCGACCACGATCTTTCTTGCGATGTCATGCACGTCCCTCCGCTGGTTTGCGGGGACATGACCATGCGATCTTCAATGATGAATTAATCCAAGCAGGGAAAGCAGTTAGACTTTTTCGCAGTTTGTTTCAAACAACCGCGATGCTGTGGCATTCACTTTGATCAGGCGCGCGGCTGCGCTAATACGTCGGCAGGGGCTCTCGCGGCAGCAGATTTGCCGCCGCGAAGATTTCAAAGCGTCATGGATCCGCATGCGCTGAGGCTCACCTTCGCCCGGTGAGGCTTCGAAACAGCGACCCGAAGAGGAGAGCCATGCGCTCCTCCTCGATAGCCTCTTGCGCGTTAATCGTGACCACGGCGCAGACCATGCGGCCATCGGGGGTAACACCGGCTGCCGATAGATTGAGCACGCCGAACGCCGAGCCGCCCTTGAAGCCGATCCATGGCCAGCCATCCTGAGCCACGATTGGGTTGGGTCGCCCGTTGAGGGCGGGTGCATCCTGCAACGAAGCGAGCAGGCGGCAAAGTTCCTCGGCGGTAAAGTACCATTCCGCCTCCGACCACGTCGCCCGCGCGCCGATGGTCGCGGTTGGTGGCAACGGCAAGGCGCTAAGACTGTCCAAAATCGCCCGCCGTGAAGCCGTATCAGCAGAGACAAACGCAGACCTGCGGGCATCATGCTCAGTTGAGATGAGCTTGAACAACTCCGCGGTCTTTATGAACGGAGCGTTACGCGGCGACACCGCGTCAATAGCGTCGCGGCCCACCATGCGGATCAGCGCGTCGGTCGCGGTGTTGTCGCTATGCTGGATCATCAGCGCGACCAAGGTTTCTAAGGTGATCGGCGTGCCGGGGCGCAACGTTTGCAACACCCCGGAAGGTAAAGAGATATCCTCCGCGTCGAGCACCGCGATATCCGAGCGGGCGAGCTGACCCGCGGCGACAGCATCCTCGTAGGCCCGTAGAACAGCCAGCTTAAATGCTGATCCAACCGCCATTGCGCCATCGGCGTTATGGTCAACCTCCAGCGCCCAGGTTCCATCGCCCGCCTGCACAGCGGCAACAATCGCAACCTTCCCCGGCGCGGCCTGCAATATTGCATCCGCCACATCGCGCGCTGTTTGGCCAATCGGTTCAGGGGGTTTGAACAAAAGACCGGCGATACGGCCGCTGGCGTCTAGGGTTATCTCGACGGGGATGGCGGCGTTTTCCAATCGCACAAACCCTGATCCGTCGGTGAGGTGGACGCTGACGAAGCCGCCGAAATCACTGGTGAACCCGTCAACCAGCGTGCGGATGCGAGGCGTTGGGACCGCAGCGATGAAAGCGTCAGTAAACCACTCGGGCACGATCTGCGGATCGGTAAACAGGCGGGTGATGGCTTGTTCTGGGCTGGGCATATCAACCTGCATCTGGGCGTCAGCTTGGTTAGGCATGTGGGTTACCAGGGCGAGGGCTGCGAGCACGGCGGCGCGTAAATGCCGCCCCGTGTTCTTCATGACGTTGTGCATCGCTTTGCGCATGACGTTCTCCTTCTCTGGGGTCATTCATTGGCATGTCAGCTTGCATGCGGCTCTTGCGCTTGAGGGCGCGGGCCTGCCCACGCGGTGTGGACAGCCGGGATATCCCAAACCTCCACAACCTGGCCATCGACAAACCGCCAGACAGTGACAACGTCGAATTCTGTCGTCTCCTCGTTGGTGGAAACGCTATTCCGCCTCGGCGCCACCACCAGTTCGTCGCCGATCGCATAGGCGCCGAAGGGGCGGATGGTGAACGTGTCATTGCTGGTCGCGCGCAGATGGTGAAAGAACACCCCCAACCCGCTATGGCCATGAAAATCACCGGTTAGGCCGGGTGCTAGCGGATTGAAGAAGTGCCAGACGACGTCAGGCGCGAAATGCTGTGCGCGAGAGGCGCTGTCAAAGACATTGATCGCGTTCATGATATCGATATTGGGATGTTCGGTGTGCATGGGGCCTCCGTGGCCGGCTTTTGTTGATTGGGTGCGCAGATGGGGAAGGGCCGGGCGGCTGTCGTCTCGTCGGAACGGGTAGGACAGAATGCGCGCGATCAGAAGCGAAACTCGAGACCGTGAAGGTTGTAGCCAAACACAACCCAGACCAAGACAAAGGCCGCAAGGATAGACGCAAAGCGCAGGACATGCCCGATCCAGCGCCGATTGCTGCCGCGCGCGAGGGCCAGATGCGCAGCCGAACTAAGCAGCAGCCCGGTTGCGGCCACAGGCGACGCCAGCAGTAGTGTCCGCAATAGCCAGTCCACGCCGCCGCTCAGCACGCGCACATCCGCACTTGCGGCAGCCAGCACCGCCAACCAGCCCAAGGCACAGGCGATCACTGCCCACGACAGAACAGCCTTGGCGCGATAGCTCAGCTTTTCGCCCTGGGTGCCTGCAAGCGTCGCGCCATAGCGTCGCCGGACGAGATAACGCCCGGGCCAAAGCACGGCTTGCAAAGCAACAATCGCAAGCGCGACAAGGAGCATCGGCCCCCAGATTGCGGCGGATTGCCATGTCGGGACGGGCGTCAGCACGGTGAAAGGCGAGAACAGGCTATTGCCAAGCCGCACCACGCGGCCATCGACGACCTGAGCGGCAACGCGCTGGCTGGAATGGCGGTTTTGCCAGACGAACGGCGCCACTTCCACCCAGTCAAACGGCCCGAGGCCGAAGCCCTCCATGCCCGGATAAGCAAGACTGCCCTCAGCATTGGTGGTGATCTTGGTCTCGGTGAAAAGTGCCAGCAACCGCATGAAATTTGTGAAAGAAGAGCGGCTGGCACTGTACGCGCCCGACACCATCTTTGCGTGGGCTTCCGCCTCGGCTTCGGAAACGCCGAGAACCGGTGCGGGTGCGATCTGGGGCAAGTACCGCGCCACGAACTCTTCCAACAGCCTTTGTCTGATTGCAAAGCTGAGCCCGCCATCACCGCCGCTGTTAAGCGCGATGAAAATCCCGACGCCTTGCTCGGGAAACAACGTGAGATCGCTGTGAAAGAGCGTGGTATCGCCGCCATGCCCAATGCCGCGATGCCCGAAGGTCCACTTTTCGTAGAACCCAAGCGCCATCGTATTGAGCCCGAGGAGCCCGGGGGCCTGATAGGTGTGCATGGCCGCGGCCGTCTCACGCGCGAGCAATCCCTGGCCCGCGTTAAGATGCGCAACCATGAACCGGCCTATATCGGCACCGCTCGCCGAGAGGCCCCCCGCAGGCGCGGCAGCAATCACCTCAAAGTCGCGCGGCGGCTCGGAAAGGGAGCGGTATCCGCGCGACATCAACGGCGCCAAATGCTCGGGCAGGGGTTGCTCGAAGCTGGAATGCGCCATCTCCAACGGCGCGAAGATGTGCTGTTGCACGTAGTCGGCGAAGGCCATGCCGCTTGTGCGCTCAACGATATAGCCCGCCAGTGCAGAGCCGTAATTGGAATAGGCAGGCGTCGTTCCGGCGGCGAACACGCGTTCCGGCAGGGCAGCTTTGACATAGTCTTCCAGCGCCACCGGATAGTACGCAAAGAGATCGCGGATCGCCTCTTCAAAGCCCGGGGTATGGGTGAGCAGATGGCGCAGCGTGATCGGGCCTCCTTCGAAGTCTGGGATGTCGAAATCGAGGTAGGTGCGGATATCGGCATCGAGGTCGAGTTGACCCCGCTCGACCAGTTGCATGACGGCCGTGGCGGTAAAGAGTTTGGAAATCGAGCCGGGCCTGAACAGCGTCTGCTCGGCGGAAACCGGGGTTTCTGCGGCAATATCCGCCAGGCCAAAACCGCGCTGCAGCACGATACCCTCACGATCAGCGATAACCACAACAGCGCCGGGAATGCCTGCCTGTGCGAGGGACGCCTCGACATAACCGGTGACCCAGGCGTCCAAGTCATCCACCCGTCCGCGAAACGCGATCTTGAGGGACCCCTCGCTGACGCCGGGCGGTACATTCTGCGCGAAGAGGGGTGAGCCGAGCAGGACCGCGACCAGCATGAGCACCACATAGAGACCCACCTCAAGGGTCACGCGGTTTTGCGCAATCAGCTTCATTAGGCGCCATTCGCGCAGGCGTGTGAACGGGTTTTGTCGTTGGTTTGGCATTGTGTATTTCCAAAGGGTTGCTCGATGGGCTGCCACGCCGAATGCGCGGCACCAGTTTCAGAGATGGTGACCGATCAGGGGGCGCCGCAAGGGCGTAGGTTTTCCACCAGCAGCGCCGCGCTTTCGTCGTCGAGCGCGCGGAATACATCGACCCGCCGCGTCAGTGGTGCAAAGCGGCCATCTGGCTTGGTTTTGAGCCAGGTGCTGAAGGGCAGTGTGGATAGCGGCGCGCCGGTATAGCATCCGCCTGACAACGTGATTGAGATTGACCCGCTACCGTCGACCCCGTCGGCCCGCAGCTTTCTGATCTCGCTCTGGGCGGCGGCAATCCGGCCCGCGTCTTCCGCCGAAAACCGCGCTTCATAGACAATTTCATCGGGGGCGTTGGCCAGCGACGTGCTGTCTTCAGCGCGGCGCAGTTGAAGGGGCACTGTCTCCTCTACCGCGGCCACCGGGCTGTTGGGATCGACGCGGAACGCAAGCCGAAACTGCGCATCGCCATCGCTCAGGAGCACTGTCTCGGGCACCCCAACACCAACCGCGATGTCACCTGGCGGCGTGTTCAACGGGTCGAGGCGGCTGGCCGCAATGAGCCCCGCGGGCGTCATCGACCCGCAGGCGCTGACCGCCAGAAAACAGGCAATACCGATAAGCGGTTTGGTCAATCGAAGGCAGTGCATGGTCTTTTCCTACGTTAGCGGTGAGTCGGCTAATAATTAATGTAAAACATTAAATTATTAAATCTTTATATGATGCTTTGCGCAGCTTCCTGCTCGTTAAGCCTGCGCTGTTTGCCCGGTTTTCGGCGTGTTCGGCGAATTCTCCGACCGTGCGTTGCGGTACAGTATAAGCCCTGATTGGCAGTGCGCGTTTGGTCCTACACGCCTGCATGCCGCGCCTTTAGGCCCGGACGATCGTGCAGGCGCACCGCGATAGGGCATCAGCAGCCAATTGGCGCGGCTGGCCCCCCCGAACCGGTGGAACGCCATCGCGCAAACAGGAGACCCGCGCCATGCAACGCGCCAGCCCGCCGATGCGCCCGTCGCTTTCTACACCGGTGCAGCTCACCCTCGTGCTGCTGGTTTTTCTGTTGCCCGGGCTCGCGATCCGCTGGGCTGTGTTCCAGATGGTGCCCCAGCTTGTGGAGGGTGGCGTTCCAATTCTGCACGCCTGGACGCTGGCTGTGGTCGGTCCGACAGCTTTGGGCGCGGTTGTGACGCTCTCACTCTATTGGGCGGTCGCGCGGCCGACATGGGCCAAGTTCCGAGCGCGGTTCCGCTTGCATCGACCAAAGCCCCTGCACATCGCGTTGGTGCCAATAGCGCTGGTGGCGATCATCGCGGGCAACTTTGCGCTCAGCTGGACCGTGCCGTGGCTTACCACCGATCTTGGGGTAGCCTTGCCCCCGGTGCAGCCCGAGATCTTCGCCGATGTCTATCAGGAACTGGGCACGACGGCGGGCGAGCCCACCTTCATGGGCCAACAGATTGCCGGACAAAGGGTTTTCCTCGCCCTGTATTGGCTGGTTCTGTGGTGCGGCGTGGCGGTGGTTGCCGAGGAAGTGATGTGGCGCGGCTTTGCGCTGCCTGTGCTAGAGCGCGCGATGGGCTGGCTAGGCTGGGTCGTCAACGGCTTGCTCTGGTGCCTTCCGTTCCATCTCTACACCCTGCACACAACGATTTCGGATCTGCCGCTTTACCTGATCGTGCCCTTCTGCGCGTTCCTCACAGGGTCAACATGGGTGTCAATCGCGATCCATGCGGCGCTCGTGGGGTTGGCGCTGTTGCTTTTGATCTGAGCAAAGGAATGCAGGCTGCGCTACCGTATCTCTGCTGTCCCATACATTCCCTGCAGGAGTCCATGGGCCCAATCCGCGAGCATGTCGTAATAGCCGGGCGCGATCTGCGTGTAGCGCCTGGTACCGTCCGGGCTTACCGAGAACTGCCAAATGCCGTGGTCGGTTTCGGGGAAGACGCGCAGGGTGATGTCCTGACCAGCGTCGCGAAGCGCGGTCAGCCGGGCAATGCTCACGTCTGGGGGCGCCGCGCGATCTTCGCCTGCGAAAACCCACAGTTGCGGCACCTCAACAGCGCGCACCGTGGCCACGGGGTCGACGGACCAGTCAACTTCGTAGCTGCGGAAAACAGGCAGGATCGCGGTCTCTATCTCCGCGACGCTGGCATCCAACAAAAGCCCGGTAAAATCGCCGCGCACAACCTTGAGCCACGGCGCGTCGGCAACCCGGTTGCGCACTGCATCGAATGCCATCACCGAGGCAGGCGATGTCTCCGTCGCGACCCGCGCGGTGGCGTCGGTGATCTGGCGGGCCAGCGCGATGACGTCGTCGCCATATCCCGCCTCGCGCAATTCTAGCGCAACCTGCGCTGCGTCTTCCTCGCGAATGTCCATGACGAGGCCGTATCCCACAGCGATGAAATCGGCCTCGGCGCGGTTAGCCGCTAACGGGGCTACCCATCCACCCTGGCTAAGCCCGATGATGCCGAAACGGCCGTATCGGTCTACAGCGAGGCGCCGCGCTTCCTGCGATGCGGCGATGAGGTCGTCGGCCAGCAGCGGAAAGTTCTGATTGTAGGCGCCGCCCGACCGCCCGGTGCCGCGCTTGTCATAGACAAAAACCGAAATCCCGCGGCCGACGAGTTGGTAAGGATCGCTGACGCGGTCGAGCCAGCCGGTTTGCTCAGATCCGTGGGCGAACACCACAAGCGGGCCTTGACCATCGGCTTCTGGCGCCTCAATCAGCCGCCCGGCCAACGCGACACCCTGCGACTGAAAGGCCGTGTCGGTTTGGCGCAGCGGCACGCGGGACCATGTCTGCGCGCCATCAACGGCGACAGCATCATTCAGGCACGACACGCGCGCCTCGGGCGATCCGACCGCGCCGACGATCCCGGTATCAAAAGCATATCGGAAGCCGCTCTCAGAGCGCGTGAGGATCACGAAACCATCTTCGGGCCCCGCATAAATCCCAACAGTGCAGGTGCTGTGGGTTTCAGCCCGACCCACACTGCGCACCAGTATACCGATGAGGATCATCGCCACGAGCACCAGGAGTTTTGCGGTGCTCACACCGTTGCGGGTGGCGGACGCCTGAGCGCCCGGGCGGGTGAGAAAGGTAGATCTAATCATGTCATACAGGCCTTACATCGGGGTCTTGGATCAGTGTTTCGTCCTCGATCCAGTTCATCAGGATACGGGCAAAAAGATCAGGCCGGGCCGCGGGCCAGGCATGGCCGCCCGGCCCCAGGGCTGCCTTCGCATGGTCCGTGCATTCGACAACCTGCGGCAGCGCCTCTTGGATTGCTTTGGCCTCGTAATCGCCTGCAAGCGCAAGGAGCGGCACTTGCAGGGCGGGCAGCGCCTCACGGACATCGAAGTGTACCGCCGCCCGATTGATGCGGCGCAAGACCTGCGCGCTGCAGGGCGGCGTGCGGGCGGGCCACGCTGCCGAGGTCTCTGGGATGCCTATGGCGCGGGCGGCGCGCTTGCGGAAGCTATGGCTCGTCATCATCGGCGACAGGAGCGCGCCAATCACCAAAATCCAAAAGCTGCGTGGTAGGGGCGCGATCTGAAACCCGCTAAGCGTCGCTGAGGCAACGCGCTCAGGGTGGCGCAAAGCCAACATCAGGCCCACATAAGCGCCGAGCGAGATCCCTGCAATGGGCACGCGGGCGCCTGGAAACTGGTTGCCCATCGCATGCGCAATCGCATCGGCGCTGGCCGCCATCGATTTGAACATGTGTTCACGATTGCTGCCCGTCCCGGGGAGGTCGAAGCAAATTGCCCGATGATCGGGGAGCAGAGCCGCGACATCAGCCCATGACGCGCCGGTTTGGTTGGCGCCATGCAGAAAGACGATCGGGCGGCCATGCAGGCTACCATATTCGTAAAAGGCGAGCTCTTGGTGGTGACCCGTAGGCGTCGGGACAGTGGGTTGGTTCATAGGCTTGTGCTTCATTGCTGAGGTGGGACGCACTGGCCTTGAGACTGAGGGCTTCCGGGGGCGGTGTCGTCCTGCCATTCGCGGGATCTGTCCTGATCTGTGGGAAAGGACATCCGCAGACCGGACCGACGATTGAGCGAACGGAAAGGTTGGTCTACTCTCTTGGCGCGAGCGCGGCGACGAGAACCCCCTGCCGCCAACGCGCGCAAATCCACAGCCCTGGACCATTGGACCGATGCAGCCTGAAACAGATATCGTATCCGCGCTTCGCCTGGCCGGGGTGACGGTGGGCCTGGTGTGCTTTGTGACCTTCTATGTCCAGCGCCGCCTGCATCCTTTGTTTGCGGCCTCGGCGGTCATGTTTCTGGCGTTTAGCCTAAGCTACCTCGACCACCTGGCGCGGGCGTTTCTTCCGGGCCTTCCCGCGAGCCACTACCACAGGATCCACATGGTGGCCTATGCGGCGTCCTTCGTCGTGCTGCCCGCGTTTTACCTAAAGTACAAACTGCTGCGAAACCTGCGGCACGAGGTGACCCGGGCTGAGCTTGCGCGGCATGGGGCGATCCCTCTGATCGCCGGTCTTTGCGCGCTTATCGGTGCCTTGATACCCTCCGAACTGCTGGTGGAGGCGCAACAAGAGACGGTACCAGCGCCCCTGCCGCTATGGGTTATGGTGTCAATCGGCTCCCTTATGATCTTGGAGCCTGTCGCCTACCTGCAGTGGATTTTCTATACAATCCTGATCGCCTGGACCCACTGGCGCGGCCGCGCCGAGCTCAAGCGGCGGTTTGGCAGCGACGCGCGAACGGAGAGCGCGTGGATCTACGCGATGGTCCTGGTCCTGTGCATTTACACCAGCGTGGTGATGGTTTCGTTCGTTCTGCGGATCACAGCCGGCACCGCCATTTTGACGCCCGCTTTTGACGGGGTGATGGTGCTGGCCTTCATGCTGTTGGTTGCCATCAACAGCCTGAGGCAAACGCCCGGACCGATCGGTTGGACGAGCGGCAAGCCCCCCACACAGGGTGCAAACGGCGCCGGGCAGAAGTATTCCAAGAGCGCGCTGGCCGCTGAGCACGCGGATCGCATCGCGCGGAAATTGACGGCGGCGATGCGCGATGACACCCTCTACCGCGATGCCAACCTGTCGCTCACCAAGCTTGCCCAGCACATCAACGCCTCGCCGAATTACGTGTCGCAGACGCTTAATGAGCATGTGAACCGCTCGTTTTTCGACTTCGTGAACGAATGGCGGATCAACGAGGCCAAAAAGCTGCTGCTGGAGAACCCCGAGGACACCATTCTCGCGATCACTTACGAAGTGGGCTTTAACTCCCGGTCGGCGTTCTACACCGCTTTCAAGAAGGAAACGGGCATAACGCCGTCCCAGTACCGCCGACACGAGGGTGCCACGCAACTGCGTTCAAACACGTCCAGCGGTCTTTCGACCCGGCATGCGTGATGGTCTCGGTAAGTCGGGTAGGCCCGGCCGTGGCTGAGGGCTGGGCAATCTTCAACGCCGGTTATCGGCTATCGGTGCGGGCCTATCCACGGATCTTTCGGCAAAACGCGTGTCCATGCGTGATGAGGTGGATGCATTCGGGGCAGGCCGACCCTATGTGCTAACAGCCGGAACCAGCGATTGCGCTGTCCCAGCCCGAAAGTGCCCCCACGCTTTCGGGTGTTCCGGCACCAAACTCTTATTTTCCTAGCCTTCGAGCACCGCCATGCTACCCGATCCAAGCCTGCGCCATCCCCTGATTTTCCCCAATGGCTCAATTGACCCAGCCACCGTTTTTCTCAACCAGGTGATCGATCACCCCAATATCGAGATCGGCGATTGGACCTATTACAACGACCGGCGGCTGCCGGCTGACTATGCCGAAACTCTGGCGCCCTATTTGTTTCCGGGCGCGCCGGAGCGGTTGCGCATCGGTCGGTTCTGCCAGATCGCCGAAGGGGTTCAGTTTATCACCGCGACCGCAAATCACCCGATGTCGGGCGCTTCTACCTATCCGTTTGCCGTCTTCGACCGCGAGCGCCTTGCCGGATACCGCTCAAGCCTTCCCCGCGGCCGAGACACGATTGTCGGACATGATTGCTGGCTTGGCCGCGGCGCCATGCTGATGCCGGGCGCCGAGCTTGGCGATGGTGTGATTGTGGGCGCAGGGTCCGTGGTGCGCGGGCGGGTGCCTGATTATGCGATTGTCGTCGGCAATCCAACAAGTGTGCTGCGCATGCGGTTTGCGCCCGACATCATCGACCGTCTGCGCGCCATTGCCTGGTGGCATTGGCCCCGCGAGACGATCTCGGCGGCGCTGCCTGCCATCGAAAGCGGTGATGTCGACGCCTTGGAGGCCCTGGCGACCGAACGCCCGGGTCAGGCTTTTTGATTTGCCGTTAAGACTGTTTCGCCTGTGGACGAGCCGCTAGCCGCAATCTAGGCGCGAGATCGTCGCGTTTTCATCGATGAAGACGTTCAGCCGCTCGGGGCGATAATCCTCGGTCACAAAGTCTCCGGGCGCGATGATCCGGAGCAGCGGGCCCTCCGTGAGATCCGCCGCGCCGACCTGAGTGCCGACCAGGTAGCTGATGGTCTCGGCACCGCAAGCATCCGGATCGTTCGTTTGGGGCGGGGGAGCAACCGTGACGCATTGGGCGAGAACAGGGACCAAGAGCGTGAGCATGACGGCCTTTCGGGGCGTGACGGGCATGGAGATGTCCTTCTTTCTTTGTGGTCTTTGATGGAATGCATGGGGCACGGCGCGCGCGATTAGGGCGTTGCAGAACCTGCCGGTGGCCGCGATCACTTCAGGGCAGGATCCTGCTCCTCGCGGCTGGAGGGGGTATCGGTAAGCACCCGTTGCAGCAGGAAGTCCTCGATACACCGCTTCAAGCCGAGCGGGTTGTCTGTGTGCAGCATGTGACCACCGGGAAGCGTGACTATCTGCGCATTCTCGATCCCTTCAGCCATCAAGGTCGCGCCGCGATGGGTCGCGGTGTTTTTGTCGCCGACAATTACGAGGGTCGGGGCGGTGACCTGTTTCAACCGTGGGCGACCGTCATAGCGCGCCGAGGCTTGGAGTGCCGCGTTCAGCCCCGATTTATGCATGCGCGTGATCTGGCGATGCAGCATGTCTTTTGTCTCCGAGCTTTGGCCAAAAGCCGTAAGCGCTGCCAGCCACGGTTTCGGTATCGCGGAGAACAGCGTTTTGGCCAGCACAGCCGCGACACGGCCCGCTAGACGGTCACGGATTGTGGGCACCGCTTCGATGAGGACCAAGCCGCGCACATCTGAGGCGCGGCGCGCGGCAAGCTCAAGCGCGACCATACCGCCGAGCGAGTGCCCGATCAGCACGGCGCCAGGCACCACATTACTGTCGAGCGCATCGGCGAAGGCCTCGACCCGCGCCTCACCGGTCAGAGGGGCAGCGTGGTGCCCTGGCAAATCGGGGGTTCGGGCGCGCGGGTGGCGCGTTGTCAGCGTGGCCCAGGTATCGCCGCCCAAGCCCGCGCCGTGAAACCATACGGTATCGATACGGTCCAACGGCGATTGCGGCGCGTCAGGGGAGCGGGCATTGCCTTTAAGCATCGGTGGGACCTTCCATGCTGCGCTTTTCGGCGCATGATCATGGAATGCACGTAGTGCGCAGGGGCTGCGTTCGTCGTCCGGCAAATTCGGCTCGCTGTCCGCCCCGAAGGGACAGGACACCATTGTTGACGAACCGCGGCACAAACATGACTCTTGGTTGCCAGGGCAGGGCTACGGGGCTGCCACTACGGGCGGTTCGCGTCGTCCTCTAGGATGATTGGCCCAAAGGTAGCCACCGTGGTGGCCAAAGCGGCGTCGCCTTCCAAATCCGCCGGTGCGAACTGCTCAGAGAGCGCCGCCTCGGCCAGACGCAGGTTTTTGACCACCGAGGCGCCTTCGCCCGCCGGGCCCAGAATTCGGTCGCCCGCGCGAAAATAGACCGACCCGGCATTGCCCACCCGCATGGTCGGCGCTTCCTCGGTGCGGGGCACGACGAATTGCTCGCCCGCATCGAGGATGCGCTCCAGAATGACGCTGCCATCGGCGGCGCGGATCCGCACCCATGAGGGGCGCACGGCGAAGACAACCACTGGCGTCGGGCCTTCCTCATTCACCTGAGGCGGCGTGGCACCGGTATTGGTGGCGACAACAGGTGTCGCCTCGCTCAGCGACGTGTCGGCGGGTGGCCCGCCTGTTATCGTCCCTTGAAGGCCAGTATTGCCCGCCAAGACACCTGTGCTGCCCGGATCGAGTGAGGCAATCGGCGCGTCGCGGGCAATCAGCACCGGCACGTCAAGCGGTTGCGGGCGATAGAGCCGGTCATACCCGTCGACGGGGGGCGGTGCCAAAACCGCGCTGTCTTGGTCGATTGAAAGGCCGGGCGAGAGCGTTTCCACCTCATCCAGGACACCTGGCGCCTGATCGACCGCGGCGATGTCGACCCGCTGCACCTGTTGCAGCACGGTCCAACCGCCATAGCCTAGCCCAGCGATCAGCGCGATCAGCACCGCGGCGGAACCCAAAGCGCCCGGTTCAATACCGGCAAACGGGCTCTCGCCGCGCGGCTTGAACGGGGTATTGGGATTTTCGAACGGATCGCGAGAGACCGTTCCCCGCACCGCGCCGTCGGGCCGCTTTTTGCTCTGCGAGAGCGGCCCGCTGGGCTCAAAGGCATGGGTGAGTTGAAACCCGCTCTCCTTACAGAAGAGGGTGTAGGCCCATTCGGGATCGAGCCCGAGATAGCGCGCGTATGAGCGCACATAGCCCGCCACGAAGCCAGGCGTCTCAAAGGCGGAAGGGTCAGCGTTTTCGATGGCGCGCACGAAGCTTGCCTTGATCTTCAACTCACGCTGCACATCCAACAGCGATTTGCCCATTGTGGCACGCTCGCCGCGCATCACGTCGCCCAGCCGCACTTCAAAATCATCGAAGCGTTGTAGCCCCGATACCTCAACCGGCGGTTCACTTTTTACAGGAGCTTTGCGCAGCCCGATCATGCGCGATTTATCCTAATGTCCCCTTGCTCACAGCGCAGCGATTCGGTGTGTGAGCCTGTACTTTAGTCACACGGTATCACACCGGCGGGGTCAATGCACATTTGGAACATTTTGCGGCGACAGTTCGGCGTCAAACAGCGCACAATCCAGTAGGTTAACGAGTTAACACCCTGTGGTAAAAAGGAGATTGTGGGAACGGAGGCAACGCTTACGGTGCAACCCCCGCTGCCACATCCCGTCGCGTCACGCCATACCCGCGCCTGTTTTATTGGCACGGGGCGTGGTCCTTTTCACCGGGGCGTGAACCGCTTGCTGTTAGGCCGACAACTCGTGACGGTTAAGCGCGCAGTGCGACCATAGCGCGTCCAGACCCCGCACGAGGATGTCCATCTCAGCGCTGCCGTGAACCGGCGACGGCGTAAACCGCAGCCGCTCGGTGCCGCGCGGTACCGTCGGATAATTGATCGGCTGCACGTAAACACCGTGATCGTGCAACAGCATATCGGAGATCCGCTTGGTGTGGACGGGATTACCCACGATGACGGGCACGATATGGCTGCCATGATCGATGAAGGGCAGGCCGAGGGCGCGCAACCGCGTTTTGAGCACTTTTGAGCGCTCTTGGTGCTTGGCGCGCAGCATCTGATCGGTCTTGAGATGCTCGACAGAGGCCACCGCGCCGGCAACCACCGCAGGCGGCAGCGAGGTGGTGAAGATAAAGCCCGGCGCGTAAGAGCGGATGGCATCGCACAGCGTTTCGCTGGCGGCGATATAGCCCCCCATCACCCCGAACGCCTTTGCCAGCGTGCCGTTGATGATGTCGATGCGGTGCATCAGGCCGTCGCGCTCTGCCACGCCGCCACCGCGCGGGCCGTACATGCCCACCGCGTGCACTTCATCGAGGTAGGTCAGCGCGTTGAATTCCGCTGCGAGATCGCAGATTTCGGCGATGGGCGCAAAGTCACCGTCCATCGAATAGATCGATTCAAATGCGATCAACTTAGGCGCGGCAGGATCATCCGCTTCTAGCAACTCGCGCAAATGGGCCATGTCGTTGTGGAGGAAGATGCGCTTCTGACCGCCGTGACGGCGAATGCCTTCGATCATCGAGGCGTGGTTGAGCGCGTCGGAATAGATGATCAGCCCGGGAAAGAGCCGCGCCAAGGTCGACAGTGTCGCGTCATTGGCGATGTAAGCCGACGTGAACAAAAGCGATGCGCCCTTGCCATGGAGATCGGCCAACGCCGCTTCAAGCTGTTTGTGATATACCGTGGTGCCCGAGATATTGCGTGTGCCGCCTGACCCGGCGCCCGTGGCGTCGATGGCTTCGTGCATCGCCTCTAGCACGACCGGGTGCTGCCCCATACCGAGATAATCGTTGCCGCACCAAACAGTGACCGGGGCCTCGGTGCCGTCAGAGCGCCGCCAAACCGCATTGGGGTAGTTGCCGCGCGTGCGCTCGATATCGATGAAAGTCCGGTAGCGACCCTCATCATGAAGACGGGTCAGCGCGGCGTTTAGGTGGCTTTGATAATCCAAGGCTTCCTCTCGCGAGTTTGGAACGATTCTTAACTACGGAGCTAATGCATGTGATTCAATGCACTTTGGTCGGGTGATACGTTTTGACGCCACGATATGGCTCAGTTTTTGACCGCGACAATGCAATCTCGTTGCGGCGCGTTGCGATTGCACTCGGTCAGCGCGTCAGCCTCGGCGGAATTGCCTTGGCCAATCCCGAAACTGCCGCTCGTGGCCGACACGGCCATCGCCTTTTCGCCGTCGATTTCCGCCATCGTGGCAAGCCCCACTGTCGCGTCTTGGGACAGCTGAAAGTCGCTAGGTTTCCACCGTCGCGGGACGATCTGAGCGGCCACCACGCAAGGCCCCGAGCCGGCCGCGCGCGCAGCATTGCACGCGGTCAGTGCGGCAGCCGAGGCGCTTTGCACGTCGTGGAAGTTGAACGCCCCCTGTAGGCTCTCCGACACCAGGCCTTCGTCGGGGGCGTAGGCCATCGCGCCGTAATACTTAAAACCGTTGGTCAACACGAGGGTGCGCAGCGCGGATGTCTCTGCATCGGTGAGCGGCGCGTTCGGGTTTAACACCAACTCGGCCTCGCGGGTGTTGAACACCAAATCGCGGGCGGCTTCCGTGGCTATCGGCTGCGCCAGGGCAGGCCCGCCCATAACCGCGGCTGCGCTCCATAACGCCAGTGTCATCACACGCATCTCGTCCTCCCGGTCTTAGCGACAGCGGTCTAGCGCACAATACGCGCCGCCGCTAGTCGGCCCGCGCGGCTGGCGGGGCGCGGACGCGGCGCTATCTCCCTCGGACAAGCGAGGAGAGCACCATGCGGATGATAGGATTGGCGATGGCTGTAAGTGTTTTGGGCTTTAGCGCCGCGGCGGAAGACAAGGCTGAAGATACTGGGCGCTACAATGGCTACGAGGTGCCTGCCTATACGGTGCTCGACAGCGAGGGCAGTATCGAGCTGCGCGATTACGCGCCCCATATCGTCGCTGAGGTGACGGTGGAGGGCAGCCGCCGCCAAGCTGCCAGTAAGGGCTTTCGCCTGCTCGCCAATTACATCTTCGGCGGAAACACCACCGCCGCGAAGGTGGCCATGACCGCGCCGGTGACCCAATCGGAGCCGATCGCGATGACGGCGCCGGTCACCCAGAGCGGCGCGGGCAATACCTGGACGGTGCGCTTTGCGATGCCGTCAAGCTACACGCTGGAGTCGCTGCCCGCGCCGAAAAACAGTGCGGTCACGCTTTTCGAGGTGGATCCGGGCACCCGGCTGGTTATCCGTTTCGCGGGCCGCGCGCTAACCCGGTCGCTGACGCAATACAAAGACAGGCTGCAATCCTATGCGAAACTCAAAGGCCTGACGCTTACGGGCGGGCCGGAATATGCCTATTACGACGATCCGTTCACGCTTCCCTGGCGGCGGCGCAATGAGGTGTCGTTCTCGGTGGTCCCGGCGACAAATTGATCGCTGCCTAACTGGCTGTGGCGCGTGGTGCGCGCGCGGCCAGCCACCAAAGCGCCCCGGCTGCTAACACCAGAAACGGCGCCATTGCATAGTTGATCGAGGCCCAGCCCGATTGCGGTGTGGCGGCGGCGCAGTTCATCAGCCCGCCCGAGGCGAGCGAGGCGACAGTAACGCAGCCAAAGACCAGCATGTCATTCATCCCCTGCACGCGCCCCTGTTCCTCGGGCGTATGCGCGCTGGCCAGCATCGCCGTGGCGCCGATGAAGCCAAAGTTCCAGCCGAGCCCCAGCAAGATCAGCGCGATGAAGAAGTTGTGCAAATCGACGCCTGCTAGCCCTGCGACCCCCGCCGCGCCGAGCAGCGTGAGGCCAATGGCGACGATACGCTCGACCCCGAACCGCGCGATCAGATGCCCGGTGAAAAAGCTGGGCGCAAACATCGCAAGCACATGGGCGCGCACCACCTCAGCGGCATGTCCTTCGGTGAAGCCGCAGCCAACCACTGCCAGCGGTGTCGCGGTCATCATCAGGTTCATCAACGCGTAGGACACCATTGCGCAGATGATCGCCACCGCGATACGCGGCGTTGTCAGCAGCTGCCACCTTGTACGGCCCTGCGGCGCGCCCTCGGGCGGCGCTTCGGGTACCGGAATGTCCAGCAGCGCGAACAGCATGATGCCCACCATGTTCACCACCACAATCGCGATGTAGGTGCCCAGAAACGGCACCGCGATGGCGTTACTGGTCCACTTCACCAATTCCGGGCCGATCACCGCGGCAACCAGGCCCCCGGCCATCACCCACGAGATTGCTTTGGGCTTGAACGCGGCGCTTGCGGTGTCGGTGGCGGCGAAGCGAAAGAACCCCTGCGAGGAGAAGTAGATCCCGCTGAATGCCGAGCCCAGCAAGAACAGCGCGAAGCTTTGCTGAAACAGGCCCACCGCGCCGATCGCACCGCCCATCGCGCCGCAAAACGTGCCGATCACAAAGCCGGTGCGCCGCCCGGCCCGCTGCATCAACGCGGCCATCGGGTTGGCCGTGAGCATGGAGAACAGCACGATGATCGAAATCGGCAGCGTGGCGAAGCAAGGATTGGCGGTGAGCGATTGCCCCGCCAGGCCGGCCAGCACGAAGATCATCGGCATCTGTGCGCCCAAGATCGCTTGCGCCGCGACAAGCACCATCACATTGCGCTTGGCACGGCGGTCGCGCGCGGCGGGCGACAGATCGGTCTGGTAGAGCGGCGCATCAGTCATGGCGTTGGTCTACGCCTGCGCATCGGGCTTGGGAAGGGCGCCGTGATCACAATCAATGATATGCAAAAACGATCCGCTGACCTGACCGGCGCGCAGCCCCATCGGCGCGAGCAGGGTGCCCTCGGCGTCCCAGGCGTCAAAGAGCGGCGCGCCCTTGGCCTTCACGGTTTTGCAGTAGTGAAATTCATGCGCCGTGAAGCTGCCGCGGAACGGGCCGTGCGCCGCGCGGATCCGGCGGTAGCCCAGATGCAAGGCACGCTCGGCAAAGCTTGTCTCCAGCGGCAAAAGCCCGGCCATCGCGTGGCGGGTGCCGTCTGCGTCGGTTAGACCGTCGCCTAACACCATGTATCCGCCGCATTCGCCGTAAATCTCGCTGCTTTGGGCTGCGTCGCGCAAAGATGTGAGGAAGGTGTTGGCCGCCGCCAGCTGTCCAGCATAAAGCTCCGGATAGCCTCCCGGCAGGAAGATCAGGTCGGCCTCAGGGACAGACTGATCGGCGAGAGGCGAGAACAGGCAAATCTCGGCACCCTGGGCGCGCCAATCGGCCAAGAGATGGGGGTAGGCGAAAGCGAACGCGGCGTCCTGGGCGAGGGCGATACGCTGGGCAGGGGGCGCCATCCGGGCGACGGGCGCAGAGGGTTTTGGCAGCGGCGCCGCGCAAGACATCAGCGCGTCGAGATCCACCGCGTCGCGCACAATCCCACCGCAAGTGGCGATAAAGCGCTCCAGATCGGGCCGTTCAAGCGCTTGGACCAGACCCAGATGTCGCGCCGGATGCGCCATCCTTGCGCGCCGCGGCACCGCGCCCAACACCGGCAGGCCCAGCGGTCCCAGCGCGCGGCGCAGCGTGGCTTCATGGCGCGCGCTGCCTACTCGGTTGAGGATCACGCCCGCCACCTGCAGATCAGGGTCATGGCCCGCGAACCCCGCGACCAGCGGCGCCACGGATTGCGCCATCCGCGCCGCGTCGACGATCAGCAGCACCGGCAAACCCAAATGCCGCGCCAGTTCAGCGCTGGAGCCTGCGCCATTAGGCGGCGCCCCGTCGAAGAGCCCCATCGCCCCTTCCACCAAGAGCAGGCCATCGCCCCCTGCGAGCGTGGCGAGTCGCGCCGGTGTCATCGCCCAGGCGTCGAGGTTGACGCAAACTTGCCCGCAGGCGGCTTCGTGAAAGCGGGGATCGATGTAGTCAGGGCCTGACTTGGCGCCGCGCACGGGTACGCCCCGGTCGCGCAATGCCCGTAAGAGCCCGAGCGTCACGGTGGTCTTGCCGCTGCCGGAGGCGGGCGCGGCCAGCACCAGCCCGCGCCCCGCCATCACGCGCTTTCGGCCGGGCGTCCGCGGTCGAGCGGGTCCAGATTAACCGGCGTCACCCCTGCTGCCTGAGCCTGCCAGTCGAGCACTTGGCGCATCAGCACCGCGCGCCCGACACAGATCACCGCGGGCGGCTCCAACTCTGCGCTGTCGATATCGTCTGCGAGGCGGGCAAGCGTACTCTCCAGCACCGTCTGGGCCCCGGTTGTGGCTTGGCAGACCACAGCGCAGGGCTCATCAGGCGCGCGGCCTGCGCGGAGCAAATGGCCGGTGATCTGGCGCGCATGCTTCATTCCCATATAGATCACGATCACCTGCGATCCCTTTGAAATCGCGTCCCAATCCAGGCTGGAGGGGGTCCGGCCCGACTGGTCATGACCGGTCACAAAGGTCACCGATTGGTTGACGTCGCGGTGGGTCACCGGAATGCCGGCATAGGCAAGGCCGCCGATCCCCGCTGAAACCCCTGGGATGATGCGCAGCGGCACCCCGTGCTGCACCAAGGTCTGCGCCTCTTCGCCGCCGCGCCCGAACACGAACGGGTCCCCGCCTTTGAGCCTGATAACGCGCCGCCCCGCGCGGGCCAACTCGATCAGGTGGAGCGAGATGTCGCGCTGTTTGGCCGAGGGTTTGCCGCCGCGTTTGCCTGCGAAAATCGTCTCGGCCTGGGGCGCCCAATCCAAGATCGCGGGATCGACCAGCGCGTCATAGACAATTACCTCCGCCTGCTGAAGCGCGTTGACCGCGTGCATCGTCAACAGCCCCGGATCGCCCGGACCGGCGCCGCAGAGCCAAACCCAGCCGGGTTCGAGCCTCGGCCATGGATGGGAGGGGAGCGTCGCATACATGCTCCTGTTATGGCGATACTTTCCCAGCCAGGGAAGCGCGGAAGCGACATCCGCCAACCGATTGGCGCCGCGTCACCCTGCGCCTATAGTCGCGCCGATGCGCAAACCCTCCGGAGAGTTGCGCCGTGGTTGGACCACGGGTGCCTGTGCCACCGCTGCTGTTAAGGCGGCGCTGACGCGGTTATGGGGCGGCACCTTCCCCGATAGCGTAACGATCACCTTGCCGCGGGGTGAAACGCCCGTATTCGCGCTGGCCGAGCGCGACGCAGGCGTGGATTGGGCGCAGGCGGGTATCGTTAAGGATGCGGGCGACGACCCCGATGTCACCCACGGCGCGCTGGTCCGGGCGCGGGTGCGTGCGGCCGCGCCGGGGCAGGGCGTGTTGTTCCGCGCAGGCGAGGGTGTGGGCCATGTCACCAAGCCGGGGCTGCCAATCGCGGTGGGCGAACCCGCGATCAACCCCGTGCCGCGGCAGATGATGGGCGCGGTGGTGGCCGCGCTGGCAGAGGCTCATCAGCGCCCCGGCGATGTTGAGATCACGCTCGCGATCCCCGGCGGCGCCGCGCTTGCCGCTAAGACCTGGAACCCCCGGCTCGGCATCGCGGGCGGTTTGTCGATCCTCGGCACCACCGGCATTGTGCGTCCGTTTAGCTGCGCGGCGTGGATCGCCTCGATCCACCGGGGGATCGATGTGGCCCGCGCAGACGGGCTGCGCCACGTGGCCGGGTGCACCGGGGCCACCAGTGAACAGGTGGTACAGGCGATGCACGCGTTGCCCGATCACGCCATGCTCGATATGGGGGATTTCGCAGGCGGGATGCTCAAATACCTGGCGAAGCACCCGCTTGAGCGGCTGACCATCGGCGGCGGTATCGGCAAAATGACCAAGCTGGCTCAAGGCGCGATGGATCTGCATTCGGGGCGTTCGCAAGTGGATTTGGCGGATCTCGCCGCCCGGTTCGACGCTGCGGCTGTGGCCGATATGGCCAGCGCCGCAGAAGCCTTTGGCACGATCGGCGCGCCCATGGCCGCGTGGGTTGCTCAAACGGCGCAGGCGCGGGTCGCGGCCTATCTGCCTAGCACTGCGGTGGATGTGGTGGTGATCGACCGTGGCGGCACCGTTTTAGGGCAGGCCTAGGATGCGGGTGCTGCTCTTGGCGGGCACGCTTGAGGCGCGACGCGTCGCTGAAAGCCTAGCGCGGGCGGGCATCGATGCTGTGGCCTCGCTCGCCGGGGGGACCGCGCAGCCTGTGGCGCTCGCGCTGCCAACGCGGCGCGGCGGATTTGGCGGGGCAGATGGCTTCCGGGCTTATCTGGCAGAGGCGGGCATCAGTGCGGTGCTCGATGCGACACACCCGTTTGCGGCCCGGATCTCGGCGCGGACAGCGGCGATCTGCGGTGAGATCGGGCTGCGCTACGGCCAAATCCTCCGCGCTCCCTGGACGCCCGGCACGGGTGACCGCTGGCATATTGTTGAGGATGCGGGTGCGGCAATCCAGCTCATCCCGCCCGACGCCACGGCGTTTCTAGCCACCGGGCCCGGCAGCATCGCCCAGTTTGCCGCCTTGCAAGCGCGGGCTTTTTGCCGCCGCATCGACCCCACGCCTGACCCGTGCCCGCTGCCGCGCGGCGATTGGCTGGTGGCGCGGCCGCCCTACAGCCTCGACGCCGAGATCGCGCTGTTTGAGCGGCTTGGCATTGACTGGCTGATGAGTAAAAACGCGGGCGGCACAGCGGGGCGGGCAAAACTAGAGGCAGCGCGGCATCTGGGCATAAAGGTGATTATGCTGGCGCGACCGCGGCGCAGCGCGGCAGAACAGGCGGCACCCGTTTTCGAACAAAGTGATGAGGCGATCGCGTGGATCAACACACTGATATCGGTCGGATAATTCAAGGCCCCGCCTGCGTGGCAGAAGGCGCGGCGTATCTGGCCGGGATTGAGCCGCGCTTTGCCGCCGCGCTTGGCCAAACTGGGCCCCTACCGCTGCGCCGCCGCGCCGATGGTTTTCCGGCCCTTTTGCACGCAATCGTCGGCCAGCAAGTGAGCGTCGCATCCGCCGAGGCGGTGTGGGCGCGTTTGAAGGCTGAGCGCTTGACCGGGCCGCGCAATGTGGCGCGGGCCTCCGACGACGCGCTTAAGGCATGCGGGCTGTCTCGACAAAAGGTCCGCTACGCGCGTGCCCTGGCCGAGGCGCGGATCGATTACAAAGCGTTGCGCAGCGTGCCCGACGAAGAAGTGATCGCCACCCTCGTCGCGGTGCCGGGTATTGGCCGCTGGACGGCGGAGATTTACGCGATGTTCTCGCTCGGTCGGGCGGATGCCTTCGCGGCGGGTGATCTAGCGATGCAAGAAGCCGCGCGGGTGCTGTTTGACATGGCCGAACGCCCGGCTGACAAAACGCTGCGGGCGCTGGCCGAGCCATGGGCGCCGTGGCGGGCGGTTGCGGCGCGGCTGTTATGGTCCTACTACCGCGTGATCAAAGACCGAGAGGGCATCCGATGATCCGCACGCTGACCAGTGCGCGCAAAGGCGCAGCAAAAGGCGCGGCTAAACGCGCGGTGGTGCTGCTTCACGGCTACGGCGCTGACGGCAATGACCTTTTGGGCCTGGCCGACCCGCTCGCACCGCATTTGCCCGACACGGCCTTCTTCGCTCCCAACGCGCCGGATCGATCCAGCGCCAACCCGATGGGGTATCAGTGGTTTCCGATCCCGTGGCTCGATGGCTCAAGCGAGGAGGTGGCGCTCGCGGCGATGGCGCAGTCAGTCGCGGATGTGAATGCGTTTCTCGACACCCTTTTGGCGGAGGAAGAGATCGCGCCTGAGAACCTCATCTTGTTCGGCTTCTCGCAGGGCACGATGATGAGCCTGCATGTGGCGCCCCGCCGGGCCGAGGCGGTGGCCGGGGTGGTGGGCTTTTCTGGTCGTCTGATGCAGCCTGAAAGCCTCGCCGCGGAGGCGCAGGTCAAGCCGCCGATCCTGCTGGTGCACGGCGATCAGGACGAGGTGGTGCCACCGCAATCGCTGCAAGAGGCCGGCGAAGCGCTGCAGGCGGCTGGCTTCACGGTTTACGCCCATGTGATGAAGGGCACCGGCCACGGCATCGCGCCCGACGGCTTGTCGGTGGCGCTCGCGTTCATGCGCGAAAAGCTGGGCCTCGACGCGGGCTAAGCACCGGGCACCTACGCCGAGGCTGCGCAAGAGATAGTGCATAATCGAATATTCGACGCAAAACATGGTTTCAGTTTTGCGCGGTCTATGTCATAAATCGAACAAAAGCGGAGCTGCCCCGCGCGCATATAAAAACACCCGGAGGTAGGGTTATGCTGTCACGCAGCTTGCGCCGTTTTGCGCGCTCAACGCTTCTTGCGCTCACCGCGAGCACGGCCGCCGGCGCGCTTGCCCCCGCTTTGGCAGACGAGGTTGGCTGGCAGGGGATGGGCCTGGAAGGTCTCGATTGGACCGCGCCCACACCGCTGAGCACCCGCGCAGAGGCGGCCCGCGGGCTGTTTAGCTGGGTGCGTCGCGCCCCATTTTCCAACCCCGAAGTCGTGCCGTACTTTGACGCCGGGTTGGTACCGCTGGAATTGCATCCTGACCGCCTGTTGGCCTTCGATACCGCCAACACGCTGCCGGAAAAAACTTTCGCGCCTTACGTAGCCACGATGCAGACCGATCCGAGCGATAGCGTCGCCACCGGCAACCAGGTCTATGCGTTCGGCGCACGCTATGCGCTCACCGACCGGATCACGCTGGGTTTTGATTTTTGGAACTACGACGATATCGCGATCAGCCCGATCGCCGGGGGCTCGCCCCAGATCGTGATGGAGCCGATCGAAGTGTCGGGCAAGATGCGCTTGATCGAACGGGGCGCGTTTACCGGGGCAGTGCAGCTTTCCTTCGGCGCCTTCACCACGTTGCAATCACCGATCTTCAACGGCACGGTTTCCACGAGTGATGCGCTTTACGGCTCGATTAAGGCGCCTTTCACCTTCGACCATTCGCCGAAAGTGCAGTACCACATTACGCCCGCGATCTCGTTTTTTCCCGACAGCGTGAACGGCGCCGACTTCTACGGGACGATCTTCTCGCTCGGCGGCGGTGTCAGCTACCGACCCTCCAAGCGACTGGCGCTTTACGGTGCGCTCGAGGTGCCGTTTGGCTCCGGCGGCAACACCATCGCCACCAGCGGCGCTTATGAGAACACCCTCGTGTGGACCGCGGGCGGGCGCTATAATGTGACGCCCAAAGTGGCGGTCGATCTGTTCTTGACCAATGGGTTAGGCCTCTCACCCGCGACCAGCGTGCTGACCCATATGCCCGACGGCGACACCGTGCTCGCGGGCGCCAAGCTCACCTATACGCCCGGCGCGAGCTTTCCCGACACCTATCGCGGGCGCCCAAACCCGCTCACCCTGCGGCAGATGCGGCTTGGCCAAGATGGCCTGACGCTGGGCGTGGCCAATACCGTGTCGCCCGGTGATATCCGGATCGGTGCCTGGTACGGCACCGATAGCCATCTGGGCGCGCAGGTCGTCTGGGCTATAGACCGAGATTTCCAGATTGAAGCCACGTTTGAGGATTACGCGAACGGCACGCTCGACCCGGCGCTGCGCCCAACCGACGAATTGCGTTACATGGTTGGGCCAAAACTGCGTTTCCTCGACCAGGCGCAGGGCGACCCGGTAAGCCTCGCGGCGCGGCTTTTGTTCGGGCGTCAATTCGACAGCGACCCGCCCTTTATCGGTGTTTTCTATGCTGAGGGTCTCGCCAGTTACGAGTTTAGCCCCAAACTGGCTGTGAACGGGGCGGTCAAACTGGCGGCGTTCGGCAACACCGAAGTGCTGGGCGTTGGCATCGGTGCTAACTACGAGGTGATCGACGGGCTATCGCTGATCGGCGAGGCGCATTTGGTCGGCGCGGATGCGAGCGATGCCACATGGGCTTTCGGCGCGCGCTATAGCCCGCCGGGCAGCACCGCGTCCGTGGACCTGACGGCGACGAATGCCATCGGTCGGCAGGGTATCGGCACGATCCTGGCGCAAGACGAGGTGGTTGTCACGCTCGGCATCAGCACGCAGTTCTCGCTCCGCTAGACGCCCGCCCCGCGGGCCAACGCGAACCTGCCCACTTTATCTTGCGGGACTTGCGCCCCTCGCACCGCGATATATAGTGCCCGCAAGGCTGGGGCGGGCTCCCCGCTCGGACGCCGCGCATGGGTTGTTGGAGCGAGGACGGAGTCGGGCATGGAGCCGGAATTCAGGACGAGTTTTGTGCGCGAGCAATCATCGCTCAGGCACTATCCGGCGCTGGTGCTCAACGCCGATTATCGCCCGCTGAGCTATTACCCGTTATCGCTCTGGCCCTGGCAAGAGGCGGTGAAGGCCGCGTTCTTAGACCGGGTGGATATCGTCGCCGAGTACGAGCAAGTGGTGCGCAGCCCCTCCACGGAGATCCCCATCCCGTCGGTGGTGGTGCTCAAAGATTATGTCAAACCGCAAAAGCGGGTGGCCTTCACCCGGTTCAACCTGTTTTTGCGCGATGAGTTCCGCTGCCAGTATTGCGGTTCCAAGGGTGATCTGACCTTTGATCACGTGGTGCCGCGCTCACGCGGGGGCGTCACGTCATGGGAGAATGTGGTGGCCGCCTGCGCGCGGTGCAATCTGCGCAAAGGCTCGAAGTCACTGCGCGAGGCGGGCTTGACGCTGCGCAAGCCCCCACGGCAGCCGGGGGCGGAGGAGTTGCGCAATATGGGCCGTCGCTTCCCGCCCAATCATCTCCACGAGACCTGGATCGATTTCCTCTATTGGGACGCAGAGCTCGAGGCCTGACGCGCGAATGGTGCGCGATGCGCCGGAGATGCGGTAATCGCCTTGGCCTCGTCGTCGCGGACCGATAGCCTCCGTTCATGCGCGGCGAAGCAGATCGCGCCATAAGGGGGGATAGCACGACCATGAGCGACTTTTTCGGTGATACGGCGCCGCTGCGTTACGACCCAGAGGGCAGCGGGCTCGGGTTTCGCCATTACAATCCTGACGAGGTGGTGGCTGGCAAAACCATGGCCGAGCATCTGCGCTTTGCGGTCGCCTATTGGCACTCCTTCGCCTGGCCCGGGGGCGACCCGTTTGGCGGCCAGACGTTTGCGCGCCCCTGGTTCGGCGACAGCATGGCGGCTGCGCGGCTGAAGGCCGAGGTGGCGTTTGAGATGTTTGCGCTTTTGGGCGTGCCGTTTTTTTGCTTCCACGATGCCGATATCCGGCCCGAAGGCAGTAGTTTCGCTGAAAGCCGTCGCAATTTCGAAGAGATCATCGACCTTTTCGGCGAAAAGATGGCGTCGTCGCCGGTGCAGCTTTTGTGGGGGACGGCCAATTTGTTTTCCCACCGCCGGTTTATGGCGGGGGCCTCGACCAACCCCGATCCGGATGTGTTTGCTTGGTCGGCGGCGACGGTGAAGCTGTGCATGGATGCCACGCATCGTCTCGGCGGGGCCAATTACGTGCTGTGGGGCGGGCGTGAGGGCTATGAGACGTTGCTCAACACTGATCTTGGCCAGGAGATGGACCATATGGGCCGGTTCCTGTCGATGGTGGTCGAGTACAAGCACAAGATCGGTTTTGAGGGCACGATCCTGGTGGAACCGAAGCCGCAGGAACCGACCAAGCATCAATACGATTATGATGTGGCGACGGTGTACAGCTTCCTCCAGCGCTACGGCCTTGAAAAAGAGGTCAAACTCAACATCGAGCAGGGCCATGCGATTTTGGCGGGGCACAGTTTTGAGCATGAATTGGCGCTGGCCAGCGCGCTGGGCGTTTTTGGGTCGATCGATATGAACCGTAACGATTATCAATCGGGCTGGGACACGGACCAGTTTCCCAATAGCGTCCCCGAAGTTGCGCTGGCTTATTACGAGGTGCTGAAGGGCGGTGGGTTTACCACCGGCGGCACCAATTTTGACGCGAAACTGCGGCGGCAATCGCTTGATTCCGAGGACTTGCTTGCGGCCCATGCCGGGGCGATGGATGTCTGTGCCCGCGGGCTCAAGGCGGCCGCGGCGATGCTGGCCGATGATGCGCTCGAGGCACCGCGACGCGCCCGCTATGCCGGTTGGGACACTGACCGCGCGCGGCAGATGCTCGACAGTGACTTGGCCACCATTGCGGCGCAGGTCGAGGCGGCCGGCGTTGACCCCGAGCCGCGCTCCGGCAAACAGGAGATCTTGGAAAACATCGTGAACCGCTACGTCTGAGGCGGGCTCTACATTGCGCGACCGGGCGCGCTGGAGGGCTTGCATCTCAGACAAAGGGCAGGGGCTCGGCTGATAACCCGTATTCTTCGCGTCGATCTGGGCCTTGCGACAGCACCGCCGCGCTGGCGGGCGACCCTGCTTTGTCACGGGCCGGGTCGATGGTAGGGGCCGGGTCGGTGTCACGGCCTAGGTCGATGTCACGGGCAGGGACCATGGTAGCGTCGGTCGCGCTTCAATCGGCTGTGGCGATCCAGGCGTTCAGGTCGATCAGAGAGCCGATCATGCCCAAGCGGGCTTTCACGACGCTCGGTTGGGATCGGCGCAAATCAGCAAGCGTTTTGATCCCAACCTGATCTAAGGCCCAGATCAGGCCGGGGCCAATACCGTGAAGCTGCCACAGATCTGTGTGCCTGCGCCCGTTGCTGGTATCTATCGCGGTGCACGAGGCGCTGGGCTTCTGCACGACAGTCACGAAGATGGCGGGTGCCTTCTCGGTGCGACAGGAGCCCGGCGCGCTTTGCCAAGGTGGATCAACGCGCGTGGGGTGCGCGAGAAGTTCGGATCGCAGACCCGCGCGGGATGATGGTCGCGCCTGGTGGTCCGCGCCGCGCTGCGCTTTATGGGCTTGGTTCATCCGCCGCAGGCTTGGCGCTGCGTGTCCGCCAAGATCTCCGCGACGGCAAACCGCAGATCGCGGATCTGATCTGTCGCCTCGTCTGGGTTGTCCCCCAAAGCATGCGCTTCAAAGGCGTCAGTGCCCAACACCGCGATCTCCTTTTTGATCCCGGAAAGTTCACGGAAAATCTGCAGCATCGCATCGCCAGCCGCATGGCTCTGCCGCTGATACGCGGCGCCTTGATCACAGGCGCGGCCCACCTGTTCCTCGATGCTGCGTATCATCAGCACAAGGGTTTGGAGCGCTTCACTGCCTGCCAAGCTGGCGGGTTCATCGGGCAGCCGGGCGGCCATATTCTCAAGCAATTCCAGTGCCTTCTGATGGTCTGCCCGGGCCGCGGCTTGGGCGCTCGCAATATCGCTTTGCAGCGCGGGCACAATAGCGTCAGGCAGGACAGCCACGCATTCCGTGATCAACTCGCTTTGGTCCTCGCGCGCCGTGTTTGCTGCATCGAGCTGGGTTTTGATGTCATCGAGCTTTTCTTCGATGCGGGTCATCTTGGCGCGGTCAGCGTGTTGGGCCGCTTGGGTTTCGCGGATCAAAGCGCGGATGCTACTATGCGGATCCTCCGACGCGGCGGTCAAATCCGGTAACCCCGCTAGAACCTGGTCTAGTTTGGTCTCGATGGCGGTGAGCGGAAGCGGCGGTTGCGCCGCGCCTGCATTTGAACTGCTGGACGTTGGCATGCTGGCGCCGAGATGCTCGATCAAAAACCGCAGCGCAAACGCCACCTCTTCAAGGCGGTCGCTCAACCGTTCGAGCCAGGCGTCCTCGCGGTGAGACACGTCTGCTTTATGGGCGTGGCGGCGGGTGAACGGCGTCGCCGCCGAAGCAGGATCCGAGGCGGCCGCTATCGGCGCGTTGACTTCATAGAGCGCGTTTTTGTTCACGGATTGTTCCCACTGAAATGTCGATGCGACGGCGATAACGCCACTTGCTTAAGGGATCGTTGCCGAAGCCGCGTTTTGTTGCTCTTGTCACGCGATGCCCCATATGGCATGCGGGCGCCTTCTGCGGGTGTGGCGGAATTGGTAGACGCACCAGATTTAGGTTCTGGCGCCGCAAGGCGTGGGGGTTCAAGTCCCTCCACCCGCACCATTTTTGGTTGGCCTATCGCCTCTGGCTTTGTGAGGGCTTGTTGTGTGGCCTACCGCCTCTGGCTACTTGAGGCCTTGGTGTGTGGCCTACCGCCTCTGGCTACTTGAGGCCTCATTAGTTGCGCTACCGGCCTTTGCCCTACTTGATCGCTGTTACACCTGCCCGCCGCTTTCGACACAGAGCCAGCCCGGCGCTATGTCGTTGCAGAGCCCGCCCTATTGGACTGATCGAATGACCCAAGCAGAGCCTTTGCCGGTTGAGAATGTACAGGACTATCCCCGCCCGCCCGCGTTGGAGCCTGTGCCGCAGCGCATCAGCATCGTGCTGAACGGGCAGGTGATCGCCGAGACAGGCGGCGCGCTCCGAGTGCTTGAGACACATCATGCGCCTACTTATTACATTCCGCCGGGTGACATTACGGGGGCGCTTATCCCGGTCAAAGGCAGTAGCTTTTGCGAATGGAAAGGCGCCGCGCGGTATTTCGATGTCAGCGCGGAGGGCGCAGATGGCCATGTCGCGACCCGCGCCGCTTGGGCCTACGATAGCCCGACAGCGCGGTTTGCGGCTCTCGCCGGGTATGTCGCGTTCTATGCGAGCAAGATGGATCGTTGCACCGTGGGCGATGAGGTGGTGCGTCCGCAGCCGGGTGACTTCTACGGCGGATGGCAGACCAGCAACTTAACCGGGATCGTCAAGGGCGCGCCTGGCACCACGCATTGGTGAGCGGTGGCGCGGCCCCCTAAAGTGCCCTTTCAACCTATTTTCTGCCCGCCTTCGCTGGCCAAAACCACGGCTTCGAAATGCTCGGCAAACAAGTTCACCAGCGGTGGCAATTGAACATAGGGCGGGTAGGCCAGGGAGAGCCAAAGCGGGCGAACAGTCCACTCGGGCAAGACCTCTACCAGCGCGCCTTCCTCCAGGCTTTGCGCGACGATAAAGTCGGGTAATGCCGCGATCCCTTCGCCATTTCGCACAAGCGCCAACAGAAAATCCCCGTTGTTGGAGATCAAATGCCGTCCCGCCCGGCGCGTGCGGGTGATCCCCGACTTGGAAAATTCCCAGAGTTCGGCCTCATTTGAGGCGCTGTAAGACAGCATCCATTCCGGTTTCAGATCAGCAGGCGAGGCAAGCGGGCCAAGGCGCGCTCGAAATGCCGGGCTCGCCACGGCTTTACGGGGCACTTCGCAGAGTTTGCGCCAGATCGTGGTTTGATCTTTCGGCGCGTCCGACACACGAATGGCCAGATCGCAGTTCTCGGCAATCACATCGACCAATGTGTCGGTGAAATGAAGGTCTAGCGACACCTGCGGATAGGCCAGACGAAACCCAGCGATGACCTCGGGGACAATCTGTAACCCGAAAGAGACGGGGGCCGTGATCCGCAGGTGGCCTTGGTCGGGCTTTTCCGCGCGGATGGTTTCGTCGACGATCTCGTCAAAGGCGTCTACAATCGGGCGAAACCGGGCGGCGAGGCTCGCCCCCATGCGGGTCAGACCCACTTTACGCGTCGTCCGCACCAACAATTGGGCTCCTAAGTCCGCCTCAAGCTGCGCGATGATGCGGGTGACCGATGCAGGCGCCAGGCCGAGCATGTCTGCGGCGCCTGAAAAGCTCTCAACATCAACGACGGCCAGGAAGACACGGATTGGTTTAAGGTCCATATCGCCGAGGATTATTTTGTTTTTATCAATAGTAAAGTGATTTTGCCGGTCATTAATCCGAACGCTTCGGGCGCCATCTTTGGCTGAGGAATGAGCAACGAGGAGGGGACCTCCCATGATCAAAGATATCAAAGGCCTGCACCACGTCACGTCGATGGCGTCTGATGCCCGCACAAACAACGCATTCTTCACCAACACGCTTGGGTTGCGGCGGGTGAAGAAAACCGTCAATTTCGATGCGCCCGATGTCTATCACCTCTATTACGGCGATGAGGCGGGCACGCCCGGCGCGCTAATGACCTATTTTCCGTTCGGGCAAATGCCAAACGGGCGCCGCGGTGTCGGCGAGGTCGGGGTGACGGAATTTGCGGTGCCCAAGGGTAGCCTCGGTTTCTGGCGCGACCATCTCGCGGCGCAAAATGTGTCGGGCTTGGCCGACGGATCTGCCTTTGGCGAGAACCGGTTGACCTTTGACGGTCCTGACGGCGACAGCTTTGCGCTTGTGGAAACGGACGAGCGCGGTCGCCGCGCATGGACGGGCAACGGCATCGGCTCGGATGTGGGCGTTCTCGGCTTTAACGGCGCCCGCTTCAGCTTGCGCGATGCGGACGCGACGGGCGAGTTGTTAGAGTTCATGGGCTACCAAAAGGCCGACACAGACGGCCCGCTGACCCGTTATCTCATCGAGGGGGGGAACGCGGCTGACACGATTGACCTAGAGGAAATGTCAGACGCGCCAGCAGCGGGCGGCGGTGCCGGATCGGTGCACCATATCGCTTTCGCGGTAGAAGATCGGGCCGCACAATTGCAGGTTCGCGAGCAGCTTTTGGCGACAGGCTATCAAGTGACGCCTGTGATCGACCGCGACTACTTTTGGGCGATCTACTTTCGCACCCCGGGTGGGATCTTGTTTGAGGTTGCCACCAATGAGCCCGGCTTTGATCGCGACGAAGACCTGCACCATCTCGGTGAGGCTTTGAAGCTGCCGTCGCGGTACGAGCCGCATCGCGCCGAGATCGAAGCGACCTTGCCGCCACTGACGGCCTGATCAGGAGACTGACATGACCCAGGAACTGTACCAGGCGCTGGAAACGGCGCCTGAGCCCGGTCGTCCTTTGGTTCTGGCTCTGCACGGAACGGGCGGCGACGAAACGCAATTGTTTAAGCTCGCCCAAGAGCTTGTGCCGGGCGGCGGTGTCGTCTCGCCGCGGGGCGACGTCTCCGAGATGGGCGCGGCCCGCTTTTTCCGCCGCACGGGCGAAGGTGTCTACGATATGGAAGACCTGGCGCGCGCGACGCAAAAGATGGCGCGCTACATCGAAGACTACCGCGCGACCTATCCGAAAAGCCCTGTATACGCGTTTGGCTACTCGAACGGGGCCAATGTCTTGGCCTCGGTTGTGATGCAGCATCCCGACCTCTTTGATCGCGTGGCCCTGCTGCACCCGCTGGTGACGTGGGATGCTGAACCCAATCTGGGCCTTGTGGGAAAGCCTGTGCTTATAACCGCTGGTCAGCGCGACCCGATTACCCCGTGGCCGCGCAGTGCAGCGCTTATCGAGTGGTTCAAGGCATCGGGCGCTGAGGTGACGATTGACGTTCATGACGGCGGGCATGAATTCCGCGCATCGGAAGTGGCCGCGCTCCAGGCGCTCTTCGCACAGTAGAGCAGCGCGGTGTCAGGCGGCCCCCGGCTGTAGCGATCTTAGGGTCGACAGCAGGGCCGCCTCTTGCGTGGCCCAGTCCATGAAAGCCTTGATATGGGGCCGTTTCGCGTCTCGTTTTCGGCATGTCAGGTAGTAGCAGGCCTCTAGCTCAACGATTGGCCCGAAAGCGTATTGCAGCCGCCCTTCGCTGAGTGCCTGGAAGCACTGGATCGACCAGCCCAACAACAGGCCGTCCCCTGCCAATGCCATGTCGAAGGCGTAATCCGCTGATTGTTGGTCAAACGACATCGCGTAAGGCGGCACGCGCCCTTTTAGGCCTGCCGCTTTCCACCAAAGCTCCCAACCCGGCGCCCCTTGAAAGAGGTGGATGACACCGTCGTCCAGCAGCGGTAGCCGCTTGGCGTCCTCGGGGCCACGGACCTGGTTTTGGGCTAGAAAGGCCGGGCTTGCGACCGGGATCAGCAAGAGCCGGTGCATCGGGCGGGCAAAGAGGTCGTGGGGCGGTTGCGCCATCAGTCGAATGCAGACCTCATCTGCTTGAAGCACATATTCATCCCACGAATTGGCAACCCGAACATTGGTCTGCAGGTCAGGATGATGCGCGGTAAATCCGTGCAAGCGCGGAAACAGCCAATTGCGCATGATCATGCCCGCTGTGCAGATCGTCAGGCGAGGCGCTTGGCTGGGCCTGATCCGGTCCACTGCGTCGCGGATCATCATGAAGCCTTCGGTGACCTCGGGCATCAACGACCGTCCCGCCGCGGTGAGCGTGACCGACCTCGGCGCCCGGTCGAAAAGGCTCACGCCCAGCTCCTCCTCAAGGCCCCGTATCTGCTGGCTGATCGCCCCTGGTGTCACGGAAAGCTCGCTCGCCGCGTCCTTGAAAGACAAGCGCCGGGCGGCCGCCTCAAAGGCTCGTAAAGCAGACAGCGACGGTAAACGGCTCATCGGCATGGAAAAAACTCCATGGAATAGTTCACCTAAACTATAGCGTCAAATCTTATGGTTTGTCGATCCGCGCGCTGATCTCAATTTCCCTCTCAACAATACGCGGCCAACGAAATGCGGCCGCGATCAAACCGGAATTCAGACATGATTAAGATCCATGAAAAAGCCGTGCGTGGACGCACCAAGACGGGTTGGCTCGACAGCTATCACACGTTCTCTTTCGGCGGGTTTTCAGACCCCAACCGGATGGGTTTCGGCAATCTGCGGGTGATCAACGAAGACACCGTGATCCCCGGGTCCGGTTTCGCGGCCCATGACCACGACAACATGGATATTCTTACGCTCGTCCTCGACGGTGCGCTGCGCCATGACGACGATCAGGGTAACCGCTCGCATATCATCGCGGGCGATATTCAGGCCATGTCCGCGGGCAGCGGGGTGCGCCATTCTGAGATGAACGCCTCGCAAGCGGCTAGCGCCCATTTCCTGCAGATCTGGTTGATCCCCGATAGGGTGGGCGGGTCGCCCAGCTATGCGCAGGCCAAGGTGCGCGCCGAGGGCGATGTGCTGCTGGCGGGCCCCGAGGGGTCGGGGGCGCTGTTGCCCCTGCGGTCGGCCACCACGCTCACGCTGCGCCGGCTGGACGAAGACGACGTGCTCGGCATCGCTGCCGCCTCAGACCGGCACCGGTTTGTCCATGTGCTCGACGGGTTGGCCTCGGCCGAGGGCGAACGCGTCAGCGCTGGCGATGGGCTGCAAATTCCGGCCGGTGAAACGCTTGAATTGACCTCTCTCACCGCCGGCGAGGCCTTGCTCTTCGACATGCCGCTTAGACGCCGCGCCCACTAGCCCTGCCTCGTTACCCCAAAAGGAGCCCTTCATGACCTGGACCCCCTATGCCCTCTCTATCGGCGCCGGCATTCTCGTCGGCGTGATCTACGGGCTGATTGCTGTGCGCAGCCCCGCCCCGCCGATCATCGCGCTCTTGGGCCTTCTGGGCATGCTCGCTGGTGAAGCAGCCGTCCAATGGTTGCGCGGTCACGGCGATGTCGTTGCCAAGACCTTGCACATGAAATCCTTCGCCATCGCGCCGAAAACCGTGGCCGACGCCGACCCCAAAACCCCTGAAAACGCCAGAACGTGAATAGGAGAAAGCCCATGTCGCTTCATGAAATGATCTCACCGGACAATGCCGCGTTGGTCTTGATCGACCATCAACCGGCCATGTTTCAAGGCGTAGAAAGCCATGACCGGCTATCGGTGATGCACAATGTGCAAACGCTGGCGAAGGGGGCCAAGCTGTTCGGCCTGCCCACAATCATCTCAACCGTGGCCAAAGACAGCTTTTCGGGGCCGTTCATGCCCGAGGTGACCGATCTTTTTCCGGATCTCGACGTCATCGACCGCACATCGATCAACGCCATGGTCGACGAAAACTTCCGCAAAGCGGTGGCAGCCACCGGGCGCAAGAAGATCGTGCTTGCGGGCCTATGGACCGAAGCCTGCGTGATGTTTCCAACGCTCGATCTTCTGGCGGATGGCTATGAGGTCTACATCCCCGCCGACGCGTGCGGCGACGTCACACCCGAAGCCCATGAGCGCGCCATGGACCGCCTGGTTCAAGCGGGCGCTGTGCCGATGAACGCGCTCCAGTTCGTTTTCGAACTGCAGCAAGACTGGGCCCGCGGCGACACCTATGACGGCGTTATGGACATCCTTAAGGCCCATACGCCCTACGGCATTCAAGTGCGGTTCTCAAAATGGGCGTTGGGTGAGCACGCCTCCGAAGCCGGTATTGCAGCGGAATAGCTGCGCCCTAGGGCTGCGTCGGCCTCTCCCCCCACTCCCGGCGCAGCCCGTCAACGTCATCGACACCACGAGGAGCCGGACATGGCTGACACGATCCTCTTTAATGGGCGCATCACAACGATGGACCCAGACCTGCCCGAGGCCAGCGCGGTTGCCATCCGCGACGGGCTCATCGCTGCGGTCGGGAGCGACAAGGATATCCTGGCGCTGGCAGAGCCTGCGACCGAGACCATCGATCTTGAGCGCCAGCGCGTGATCCCGGGGCTGATCGACAGCCACACCCATATCATCCGCCAGGGCAACAATTTCGCGATGGAGCTGCGCTGGGATCACGTACCGTCTCTGGCCGATGGGCTCCGCATGCTCAAGGCGCAGGCGGAGCGGACACCGCCCGGCCAATGGATCCGTGTGGTGGGCGGGTGGTCGGTGGATCAGTTCGCGGAAAAACGTCTGCCCACAATCGATGAGATTAACGCGGTGGCCCCGGAGGTGCCTGTCTACGTCCTGCACCTCTATGACCGCGCCTGGCTGAACCAAGCTGCTCTGCGGGCGCTCGGCATCGACAAGCACTTCTATGAGCCCTTTGTCTCTGGCCGCCTTGAGCGGGACGATCAAGGGAACCCCACCGGGCTCGCTATGGCGCGGCCGAATGCGCAGCCGCTCTATGCGCTCTTGGACATGGCGCCCAAGCTTGACTTCGAACAGCAGGTGACGTCGACCAAGCACTACTTCCGTGCGCTCAACGCCCTCGGCCTGACCTCGGCGCTCGATTGCGCGGGTGGGTTCTTGAACTACCCGGATGATTACGGCGTCATCACCGAGCTCAATAAGCGCGGCGAGCAGACCGTGCGCATCGGCTACCAGCTTTTCGCCCAGCGGCCGCTGTTTGAGTTGGATGATTTCAAGCGCTGGAACGACCTGGTAAAGCCAGATCAGGGCGACGATTACCTCAAATGTGTGGGCGCCGGTGAGATGCTCGTGGCGTCGGCCTATGATTTTGAGGATTTCTCCTACCCCCGTCCCGACTTGCCCAAGCGCATGGAAAGCGATCTTGAGCCTGTCTTAGAGTTTCTGTTCGAGAACCGTTGGCCCATTCGCTTTCACTGCACCTATGAGGAAAGCGCCAAACGCCTTCTGACGCTGATCGAGGCGGTGGGCCGCGATAAAGGCCTCGACGAGCTCAACTGGATCTTCGACCACGGCGAGACAATCTCGGAAGAGACCATGGAATGGGTGGCGCGCCTGGGCGGCGGGATCAGCTATCAAAACCGCATCGCCTTCCAGACCACCGCCTATCGCGAC
>JBCDGW010000011.1:0-59121 GCA_038750765.1 Pseudomonadota bacterium
GATGCGCTGTCTCTTTCCCGCCAGGAGAAACCCTTGATGCGGTAAAGGACGAGATCACGCAAGCGGTGGCGCAGGCCGCCTCGCAAGATGGATGGCTTCGCGCCCACCCGCCCGAGATCACCTGGATGACAGGTGTCACCGGCGCCGAAGTGCCTAGTAAGCACCCCTTGTATCAGACTGCCGCCGCTGCCGTTCAGAAAGTCACCGGCGAAATGCCCCACGTCAATCCGATGCACACCTCGTCTGACATAAGAAACCCGATTGTCGAGGCAGGGATACCCTGCGTCGGGCTCGGTTGTCTCGGCGGTGATCTTTCCCAGAATGACCGTCATGACGAGTGGATCGATTTGGCTGATTTTCATCGCATGGTCGAGGTGACCGCGGACATCGTCGCTGCGTGGTGTTCCGGCGCCGAGCCACCTCCTCATCTCTGAACCAAGAGGCTTAGCAAAGAGCCCAAGACACGCCCCGACAGAAAGGAAGGTACTATGAAACGTCTCTCACTCGCTGCAATCGCCCTTGGCTTGGGTGTTTATGGTGGTGCTGCCACCGCCCAGGAATGCCCGGAAAACCTACCGACGATCGAGCCTGGTAAGCTGACCATGTCGATCAATGCAACGCTGCCGCCGCGGCAATACATCGATGAATCCGGTGAATTGAAAGGGTTGCATCCCGACCTTGGTGATGAAATCGCGCGTCGGCTGTGCCTTGAGCCCGTATATACCAATGTTCCTTTCGAGGTGCAGATCCCCGGCTTGGCCAGCAAGCGCTGGGACATGATCAACACCGGTCTCTACTACAACCCTGATCGCGCCAAGATCATGCAGATGGTGCCCTATGTGGTTAATGCGCTTGCTATCGTTGTGCAGGAGGGTAACCCCGAAGGTGTCACCAGCTACGAGCAACTGGCAGGGCAACCGGTGGGTACGGAGATTTCGGGTTTCGCCGACGCGCTGATCCGCGAGATCAACGACGAGCAGGTGGCCGACGGCATGGAATCGATGGATATCCAAGCCTTTAACACCTTTGCCGATGCCTTTGCGGCCCTCGGCGCGGGCCAGGTCGCGGCTGTCTTTGGCCCCGATGCCACCGCCGCCTACTTGGCCGAGCAGGGCCCGTTTGATGTGGGCGCCTCGGGTCTCAACCCGGGCCTGCCGTCGTCGTGTGGTTTTGATGGTCCGACCGGCGAAGTGCTCGCGAATGCTGTGGCCGATGTCCTGCGCGACATGGTCGAAGACGGCACGTACGGTAAGATGATGTCTGCCTACGGTGCGACGCAGATTCAGTTCTGGAGTGACTATACCGGCGACATCGCCGTCTACTACACACCCGAATAGGGTTCAAAGCCTGGCCCTGCCACCCATCAGGCTTGGGCCGGGCGCCGCATCGTGGCGCTCTTGATTGAGCGAGCCGCTTTTAGACCCCGCTAACGAGGCTGGAGACGCGCGTGAATTGGAGCTGGGATATATTCTTTAGCTATTTCACCAATGGCCTCATGCTGCGCGGCGCGTGGACGACGATTTGGCTTAGCGTGATCTCCATGCTGTTAGGCCTTGGCCTCGGGGTCGTCGCGGCGTTGATGAAAATGTACGGCAACCGCGCGCTTCGCTGGATTGCCGAGTTCTATATCTGGCTGTTTCGCGGCACGCCGGTTTTGATCCAATTGGTGATCATCTACACCGGTCTGCCGCAGCTTGGCATCCGGCTTTCGGTCATTGAATCGGCTATCATCGGTCTGGCGCTGAACGAGGGTGCGTATCTGGCCGAGATCATTCGCTCTGGCATCATGTCGGTCGATAAAGGCCAGACCGATGCGTCCCGCGCCGTTGGTATGACCTGGCGCCAACGGATGTATCTCGTCATCATACCGCAAGCGACCCGCACGATCATTCCGCCTCTGGGCAATCAGTTCAACGGTATGCTCAAGACGACCTCACTCGCCTCGGTGATCTCGATGGAAGAGCTGATGCGTATGGCGCAGATGCTGGCGCAAACCCAGTTCCGAGTGCTGGAGGCCTATTCCTGCGCGGCACTTTGGTATCTGATCCTGGTGTCGATTTGGAGCATGATCCAAGTCCGCATAGAGGCCCATTATGAAAAGCCCTTTGGCTCGGCCGAGGCGGTGTCGGCGGACGCAAAGAAGGGCGGTGTTGCCGTGGCCAAGTCTGGAGAAGCGTGAAAGGCGATGAGCGTGCAGATCGAGGATAACGCCCAAGCGGCGACGGCGTCTGAGTCCCGCCACCGGCTGGGCGAGCCGATTGTGATCATCGAACATGTCGAGAAGCGCTTCGGCCGAAATCACGTTCTCAAGGATATCTCGCTTACTGTGCGCCGCGGCGAGGTGGTGGTCATCTGTGGCCGTTCTGGTAGCGGCAAGAGCACGCTGTTGCGCTGTATCGATCAGCTTGAAACCATCGATAGCGGCACGATCCGCGCGGCGGGTCACCTGATGGGATTTCGGGAAACCAACGGTAAACGCATTGCCCTGCGTGATGCCCAAGTCGCCCGCCAGCAACGCGATCTGGGGATGGTCTTTCAAAGCTTCAATCTGTTTCCCCATGTCAGCGTGATTGAAAACATCACCATGGCGCCGGTGCATATTCTCAAGCGCGACAAAGCCGAAGTGCGCCAAGAGGCGCGCGTGCTGTTGCAGCGGGTCGGCCTGCCAGACAAGGAAAACGCTTATCCCCGCCAATTGTCGGGTGGGCAGCAGCAGCGTGTCGCAATCGCCCGCGCGCTGGCGATGAAACCTAAGGTGATGCTCTTTGACGAGCCAACCTCGGCGCTAGATCCCGAGATGATCTCCGAGGTTCTCGACGTGATGACTGACCTCTCACAGCAAGGCATGACCATGATCGTGGTGACCCATGAGATGGGCTTTGCGCGGGCGGCGGCGGACCGGGTGATCTTGATGCATGCCGGTCGCATCGTGGAAGAGGCGCCGCCGGAGAAGTTTTTTACCAATCCCGAGAGCGAGCATACGACGCTGTTCCTTTCCAAGATTTTGCACCACTGAGCATGGGTATCGTGCGCACCGTTCTCGGCGATATCGCCCCAGAGGCGGTGGGGCATGTCATGTTCCATGAACACGTGCTCTTCGATATCGTGCCCCCCGGCGCCGTCGGTGACCGCGACGCAGAGATCCGCCTCGAAGAGCGCTGGCAAATTGACTACCGCTCTAACGAGAGCCCGGCAAACGCGCATCAAGGCGACGTCGCTATCGCGGCCGCCGAGCTTGGGTATTTCGCGGCGGACGGCGGCAGTCTCATTGTCGACCAATCGGTGGCCGGGCTTGCGCGTAACCCGCGCGGCCTTGCCGCGGCAGCAAGCGCCGCCGGCGTCCATGTTGTTGCTGCTGCAGGTAGCTACACGGCGCCTTATCTTGACGCTGATTTCTGCGAGCAGAGCGATGAGACGCTGTTTCAGCTGTTCTCCCGCGAGGTGACCGACGGTATCGATGGCACGCTGATCCGCGCTGGTCTGATCGGTGAGATGGGGTGCTCATGGCCAATCATACCCATTGAACGGCGTGCACTCCAAGCGGCGGCCCGTGCTGCGCGCGATACCGGGGCGGCGCTCTCGGTGCATCCCGGTCGTTCGGCTGAGGCCTGCGCAGAGGTGCTGGATATCGTCGAGGCGCAAGAGCTTGATCCGGCACGCGTGGTTTTATGCCATATGGATCGCACCCACCCAGACGGCGATGGGATTGAGCCCCTGTTGGCGCGCGGTGCGAATGTGGAATGGGATTTCTTTGGCATCGAGCAATCGCACTATTGGATGGGGGATGTCGCGCTGCCCACCGATCGCGACCGCTTGGCCTTTATCAAACGGTTTGCCGATGCGGGCTACGCGGACCAACTTTTGATGTCCCATGACATCTGTACCAAAACCCGGCTCCGACGTTGGGGCGGCCACGGCTATGGCCATATCCTGCGCAATATCCGTCCCATGATGCGCTTGCTTGGCTTCGATCCTGCGCTGATTGTGAAGCTGCTGCGCGATACTCCCCTCAGATTGCTGACCCTGCCGGAGGCAAGAGCATGACGAAACCGTTTCGCGGCACCTACACGGTGATGATCACCGCATTCGATGCCGACGGGCAGCTCGATCTCGACGCGCAAGCGCGGTTTACCGATTGGCAAGTGCGCGAAGGCATCCATGGTTTGATACCGCTGGGCTCTACCGGTGAGTTTTTGTCGCTGACCGCGGAGGAACGGCGGGCGGTGGCGAAATGCGTGATCGACACGGTAGCTGGCCGGGTGCCGGTGCTTGTCGGTGCGGGGGCGGAAAGCACTGATGACGTCATCGCCAATGTCCGCATGGCCGAAGAGCTGGGCGCGGACGGCACGATGATCATACCGCCGTTCTACTCGACGCCCACGTGGGACGAGCTGATCAATCATTTCGGCCGGGTCGGTGAAGCCGCGACGCGCCCGGTGATGATCTACAACAATCCCGCGACCGCGAATGTCGACCTGACCCCGCCGCTTGTCGCCGAACTCTCGCGGCTGCCGCGCATCGACTACATCAAAGAATCCACCATGGATGTCACCCGCATCCGCGATATCTTGGATCTAGCGAACGGGCGCATGACCGTGTTTGGCGGGATCATGGGTTTTGAGAGCTTCGTTTCAGGGGCTGAAGGTTGGGTCGCTGTGGGTTCCAACATTCTCCCCGCTGCTCTAGCCAAGATCTTTACGCTGACGGCGGACGACAAGGACCATGAGGCCGCGCGCGCGCTCTACAAACAGGTTTTGCCAATCATTCGCCTTGTTGCAGGGCACCGCTACGTCGCCGGAACCAAGGCGGCATTGTCGTTGATGGGGCAGCCTGTCGGCGCACCGAGGCCGCCGCGTTTGCCCTTGCCAGCGGATGAGTGGGGCGAGGCGGAAGCTGCGCTGCGGGCGGTCGGCGCGCTGCCTCTCGTCCCCGCCTAGCTTGTATGGGCGATCTCGTATTCGAGTTCGAAGGCCAAGCCGTGCCCGCCACGCAGGGCGACAGTATTGCCGCCGCGTTGGCCGCCGCGCGCCGTCCGGTTTTGGGGGCGCGCCGAAGCGGTGCCCTGCGCGGTGTCTATTGCGGCATGGGCGTTTGTCACGATTGCCTGGTCACTGTCGACGGTATGCGTGGCCAACGGGCCTGCATGACCAAGGTGCAGCAATCGATGATTGTGCGGCGCGAGGCGGAGGGGGCTCTATCGGAGGGCACGCAGCCACCTAGCGCAAAAGAGAGCCGTCGGATTGATGCTGACATTGCTATCATCGGCGCAGGGCCTGCCGGGCTCACAGCGGCAATCGAGGCCGCGGGGGCAGGGGCGCGCGTGGTGGTTCTCGATGAGCGTGACGCCGCGGGTGGGCAGTACTTCAAGCCGCGCATTCCCGGCTTTCGCGGCGGCCACGCGCCCGACAAACAGCATAAGCAAAGCGACGCGCTGCGCGCCCAGGCTAGGGCGTCCGGTGCGCGCTTTCTCTTCGGTCAAAGCGTTTGGTTTGCCCGCGCCAAGGGCATGGGTTTTGAGGTGCAAAGCCTCGGGCCTGACGAAAACATCCAGGTTGCGAGCAAGGCCGTCATCCTGGCGACAGGTGCGTTCGAGCGCCCGGCGATGGTGCCGGGTTGGACCTTGCCGTCGGTGATGACCATCGGCGCCGCGCAGACACTGGCGCGTCGCTATGGGGTCGCGCCCGGTCAGAGGGTTTTGATCGCGAGCCATGGGCCGCTCGGGCTGCAATTGGCGGCCGAACTGGTGGCGCTTGGCGCAAATGTCGTTGCGCTGGCCGAGCGCGGGCGTCCTCGGTTTGGATCTGCACTTCTGCGCGCGGTTACAGCGAGCCCGGCGCTCACGATTGCCGCAGCGAGATACCGTTTAGCCACGTTTCGGGCCAAGACACCGGTTCTCACCGGGTATGAACTGGCGCGCGTTGCCTATGAAGATGGCGTCACCCGCGCGACATTGGTCAATCTGGCCACCGGGGTCGAGCGCCCTTTCGATGCTGATATCGTCGCGGCGGGTGATGGCTTTTCACCACAGCTCGAATTGGCCCGATTGCTCGGCGTCCCGAGTAGTGTTGATGCCGCGCGGGGCGACATTCGTCCGCAGCGCGAGAGCGATGGGCAAACCCCCGTGCCAGGCGTTTGGATTGCGGGCGATGCGGGCGGTCTAGGCGGCGCGGAGATTGCGCAATGCCAAGGTGCCCTGAGCGGGGCCAGAGCCGCCGCGTATGTCGGCAAGAGCGTCTTGCTTAAAGCCCCGGGTCTGACACGGCGGCTCAACCGCGCCATAGGTTTTCAAGACGCGTTATGGTCGCTCTATCGGGCGCCTGAACGGGCGTTGCCGGACAAAGACGTGGTGGTGTGCCGCTGCGAAGAAGTCACCGCTTGCAAAGCGCGCGCTGCCATTGCCGCGGGCGCCCATGACCCATCGGAACTTAAACGAAAAACGCGGGTTGGCATGGGCCGCTGTCAGGGCCGCTATTGCCTGCCGCAGGTGATGCGCTTGCTCGCCTCGGAAGGTCACCCGCCATCTGAGCAGGCGCTGTCTGCGCCCCAGATCCCGGCCCGCCCAGTGCCGCTTGGTCAATTGGCGCTGGAAAAGCCCGAATGGGGCGGTCACCGTCAAAGCGCCCCGGCGATCCGTCCAGCACGCGCGCTCCCGCGTCCCCTGGAGAGGCGGTCGGCGGATCTGATCGTTATCGGGGGTGGCATTACCGGCGTATCTGCAGCGCTCTATGCGGCGCGGGCCGGCGCGTCGGTCGTCTGCCTTGATCGTGGGCGGATCAACGGGGAAGCCTCTGGCGGCAATGCCGGGAGCCTACACTTGCAACTTTTGTCGTGGGATTTCGGCGGCAAGGCGGTTGGCGACGGTAGCCTGCAGTTGCGCACGTTGCCCCTCCAGCAAGAATCCATCGCTTTGTGGCGCGATCTCGAAGTGGAACTGGGACAAGACTTCGAAATGCAGGTTACCGGCGGGATGATGGTGGCCGAAGATGACGCGCAAATCGCATTCTTGGAAGACAAGGTCACGGCAGAGGGCCGCGTCGGTATCCACTCCGAAGTGATCGGCGCAGATCGGGTGCGCGAGATCATGCCCGCCGTGTCGCCTAAGATCAGGGCCGCGGCGTGGTGTCCGGGTGAGGGCAAGATCAACCCACTCGCCGCGACCCCGCCGCTGGCCCGTGCGGCCCGCGACGCAGGCGCAGCGATTGAGGAATTCGCGCCAGTCGCGGGGGTGGCGCGCGATGGCACGGGCTATGAGGTTGAGACAGCGCGCGGCCGCATCCGGGCGCCGCGATTGCTGATCGCCGCGGGTGGCTGGTCGTGCCAGATTTCCGAGATGCTCGGCGCGCGTCTCCCGATCCGCGGTGCGCCGCTGCAAATGGTGGTTACGGCACCGGGGCCCAAGCTTGTGCCGTGTCTACTTGCCCATGCCGATCGCCATATCACGATGAAGCAGGCCGCATCGGGCTCGGTTATCATCGGCGGTGCCTGGCCCGCTCAGACCAGTGCGGCGGGCTATAGCGAGATCTTGCCAGAAAGCCTGGAAGGCAATCTTTGGGTCGCGGCGCATACGGTGCCTCAAGTTGCCAGCCTGCACGTGATCCGAAGCTGGGCTGCGATGAACATCGATATCGACGGCGCGCCGCTTATTGGGTCCGTGCCAGGGTTGCCGGGCGTGAGTGTGGCCGCGACAGCAAACGGTTACACGTTAGGTCCGTTGATGGGCCGCGAGGCTGCGCAAGCCGCTCTGTCGGGGCGGCTGCGGCAAGATCTTGATGCCTTCTCAATGGCGCGCTTCGCGTAAGGGGCGGGTTTGGGGTGTGTGCTGAACCATTGAGATCGGAACGGCGCGCGGCACGCCCACTGCGTCTTGCGCTTGTGGGGCCTGGGCGTTGGGGCCGCATTCTGGTTGAAAGCGTTCAAGGGCTTTCCCAACAGGTTCGATTTTCCCACGCGGTGGCGCGCTCTCCTGCTAAAGCCGCCGATTGGTGCCGCGCTCAGGACATTAGCCTCACGGCGGATTTGCAGGCGATCTTGGACAACCCCGAGGTTGATGCGGTGGTGATCGCGACGCCCCACTCACAGCATGCTGATCAGATCGTGGCCGCGTGCCAAGCGGGCAAACACGTCTTTTGCGACAAGCCCATTGCTTTGAATGTTGCGGATGCTGATCGGGCGGTCCGAGCCGTTCGCCGAGCAGGCGTGGCGTTCGCCCCTGGTCATAATCGCCGCTTCCTTCCCGCAATCGTCAAGATGAAGGCATTGATCGATGCCGGTGTCTTGGGAACGCTTTTGCATGCCGAGGGTAACATGAGCAGTCATGTGGGCTTTGGCGAGGTCTATACCGCGGAGATGTGGCGCGTCGCCCCTGGCGAAAGCCCGGCTGGCGGCTTGGCAGCAGCGGGGTTCCATATCTTGGATCTGATGATCCATTTGGTGGGTCCGGTTGTTTCAGTGTTCGCGCAGACGGATCGGCTCGTTCATACGATTGAGCATGACGACACGACCCATATGCTCGTGCGCTTCGACTGCCGCGCGACTGGATATGTCGCCACGCTGACAGCGACCGCGAGGGCGTTTCGCCTGCAAATCTTTGGCGAGAAAGGCTGGCTTGAGTTGCGAGGCGAAACCGAACTCACATGGCAGCCCGTGCGCGGTGAGGCTGAGCATTGGCGCTTCCCACCGGTGTCGATGGAACGGCTGCAATTGGAGGCGTTTGCTGACGCAATCCGAACGCAAACGGCGTTTCCGGTTTCCATGCCGGAGGTGATGAACGGCATTGCCGCGTTTGAGGCTTTCTCGGCATCTGCCAATGCGGCACGACCGCTCCCCGTCGCCGTGTTTGAGGCGCAGGCTTAGCCGAACGGTTTGAACCAGTTAATAGTCGTGCTCAATGGCGCCTCCCGCGCAATCACCGCCGGGCGGCCTGCCTGTTGCCTTTGTGAGTTTATCACGCATGCTAGCCAACCGGATCGCGCCTTACCGCATCGCGCACGATCTGTTTCGCTAAGCGGGGAACTGGAGCAGGATTTGCTTCCAAATCGCTGTTTCGTCGATCAGCGTCCATTCGCGGCGCAGCTTAGGCTCGCCCGTGCCAAGGGCGCCAAACTCAGCATGGGTCGCGCCCATGACGAAAACCTTAGCGCCGGTTGGTTCGCCAAACGCACCATAGCCCTCATGCTGGCCGTGCAGGGTCCAGCGAAGGGCAGCGCGCGGCGGCATCGTCGGGTCGTGCCGCCCAACCGCATGATCGATCTTGAACTCGGCGTTGGGAAAGCTGGCGCGAAGGCCCATCCAAAACCCGTCGGCTCCATCGAAACCGCTCGCGCGAAGCCCGCCGGGATATTCCAATTCTGCCGCCCGGTCGTATGCCTCGGGGATCACCGCGAAATCGGCGGCCATGATGCGCTGCAAGATCGCGGCCAAGCGCGCGCCCCAAGGGTCGTCATTGCCGGTGCCACTATAGGGCCCGGCGATATCGTTCTTCGGCGTATAGGGCGCAACACATTGCTCGGGGCCCCCTTCGCGCACAATGAGGTCGCGTGCATAGTCTTTGGGGCTGATCCCCATTTGCCGGACGATCGCCCCCTGGTCGCGGATCAGCCATTCGTCGTCGATCTGGTTATTGATCACGTGACAATCGGCGATGATCCGGTAGCGCAAGGTGGCGCCGGTCGCCGCGCCATAGACCCCGGGCTTGGTGTGGGTCGCGGTCGATACCAATCGGTGCGAGGAGAAAACGCCCGTTTCGGCATCCCGGTACCAGATGACGTCTTCACCCAAAAGCGCGCGGTCTGGAAACTCGGCGAGCGTCGCCATCGTCGCAGCGATTACGCCTTGGTTTCCCACAACGACCGATGCCGGTGACCGGACGATAATGTCGGGCGCGTAATAGCCGTCGAGCGACGCGATCTTGCGATCTTCCCAGATCTCCTTGGTCACGCCTAAGATGTAATCGGGAATATCCGCGAACTTCGGATCAAAGCCCTTCATCAGGCGCCGCCCACCGGGAAGCTCAGCCTGCCGGGAACCCGGGCCTTGTTGAACTCCCGCATCCGCGCCAGCACATCGACGCCGAGTTGACGGTAAGCGTCAAGGATATCGACCATAACCCAGTTTTCGCGGATCTTGCCCGCCTCTATCCGCCAAAAATCCAGGCTTTTCATGGTGATACGTCGACCTGCCGGAGCGATCCCCATCCAGCCGTCATGGGTAACCGTCTGGATCATGTTGGGCCAACCGGTGACCGCGCAATACGCGCCATCGCCGAAGAAGTGATAGGTGATCTCATCGAGATATTGCCCCCTATCGGGCATGGCGTTCAGGAACGGGATCTGATGCCAATGGCGGAAGCCTGCCATGCCGCGACCGGTGCCGATGCCGGCCGGACCGTACCAGTTCATCCTCTCGTTCCAAAAGCGCTCCATCTCCATGATCTCAGGACCACCCTCACTGGGATGTTTCTTGAGATAGGTCAGCATCTCGATGACATGCGCGCATGAGGCTTGGGCATGGTCCGCGTTCCAAGGCCCGGGCACATGCCCGTCGAGCGTCGCGGGTCCGGGTATGCAGAACTCAAGGCCGAGGGACGGGGCCATCGGCCATGCCCTCGCCTGCATCATCACTTCCGGTATGTCCCACAGGGTTTGGATCTCGACGACCCTGCCTGCCTCCATGCGGTAGAATTCATGAAAGCGCATATGGGTTAAATGGCCGCTTGGGGGGATGTCGAGCCAAGGCGCCACGAAGGTGCCCATGTAATGCCCGCCGCAGCCGACCCAAGCATCGCCGTGATCGGTAAGGCCTGCCATCACAATCCAATCGCGACGCTCCAGATCGGGCATCGCCTCGAAAAGGGGCGCATAGCACGTGTCGTAGTACGCATCGGGCCCGACCATGTCGCCAAGCGGATAGGGCATATGCAGCACCGCGTCAGGGGCAATCACTTCGCGCAAGGCGTTGCGCACGCTCTGGGCGTCAAAATCCACCATGGCATGACGGAGAGGCTCAAGCGCGATCTTGTTAGCGGTATGGGGATCGGTCATGCGGTTGCGAGGGCCTGCACCCGGGCGAAAATGTCGACGCCCAATTGTCGGTAGAGATCAAGCATATCCACCATCACCCAGTTTTCGCGCACCTGGCCCTCTTCGACACGCCAGAAGTCTAGGCTACGCCGTGTGAAGCGTTTTCCCGTTGGCGCAAGGCCCAGAAATCCGTCGCCTGAATGGGTAGCGGTCGCCGAGGGCCAGCCGGTGAAGGCGACCAGGTCGCGGTCACCAAAGAAGACACCCTTGTCGAGATGGCGCGTGTTCTCCGATAGCCCGCTGCGAAAACCCCTGAGCACCACATCACGGATCGAGGCGTGGCCGCGCGCACTGCCGATGCCTGTAGGCCCGTACCAAGGGGCCGCAGGATGCCAATAGCCGCCAAGCCCGCGGTCAGGCGTTGCGGCGTCACCCTGTTTCAGGTCGTGCAGCATGTCCCAGACCAGTTGAACCGAGGCATCGGCGCGTGCCGGATCAAAGGGCTCTGTGATCACGCCGAGGCCGGTTGAGGGGCCAGGACACATCCACTCCCTGCCAAGCTGTGGCGCCATCGGCCAAACGCCTGCTTGCGCCATAAGCTGCGGAATGTCCCACAGCGCCTCCATCTCCACGATGCGGCCGTCTTCGATCCGCATATACTCGTGATAGCGCATGAAAACCGGCTTGCCCGTGGGCGGGATGCCAAGCCAGGGCTTTGAAAACGTGCCCAACACATTGCCGCCGAGCCCGACCCAGTCGCCGGACTGTCCCGGGCCCCAACGCGGTCCAGCCATGACGATGAAATCGGCGCGCTCCAGATCAGGCAGGGCCGTCAGAAGCAGGGCGTAGACTTCGCGCCAAAGCGCCGCGCCGCCGGTAATCTCTCCGAGCGGATAGCCCAGTCGGATCGTTGCATCAGGCGCGAACGCTTCGGTCAGGGCCGTCTCAATCGTGCGGGCATTGCCGGAACGCAGCGCTGAACGAAGCGGCTCGATAAGCCGCTTGTGCGCGTCATGAACGGATGTGCCGCGTACCGGCGCATCCGCTTGGGCGAGGTTCATCCCTTGACGGCTCCTGCAGTCAGCCCGCTGACGATTTGACGCTGGAAGAAGATGATCAGCATGATCAGCGGCACAGTTGCCGAGACCACCGCTGCCACAGCGAACATCACGTTACCCTGAACCTGGGTTGAGCCCATAAAACTCGCGATCTTGGGGATCATCGTCTCGTTTTCCTGGCTCAGCAGCATCCGGGTGACGGTGAAGTCGTTATAGGCCAGCAGAAAGCTGAAGAGGCCTGTGGTGATCACGCCAGGCCACATCACCGGGATGATCACACGGCGGAACGCCTCGAAACGGGTGCAGCCGTCAACCATCGCACTTTCATCCAGGTCTTTGGGGATGTTGAGGAAGAACGAATGCAGCATCCACAGCGTGAACGGCTGATTGATCGCCACCAACACGATGATCGTGGTTGGCAGGATACCCCACACATTCCACTCAAAGAACGGCAGCAAGTAGCCCGACACCAAAGTGATATGCGGCATCGCGCGGAAGACTAGCGCGGCCATCAAGATCCAAAATGCGTAGCGGAACCCTGACCGCGCCAGCGCATAGCCGCCCAACGTGCCGAAGGTAAGCGAGATGATGACGGTGAAAAACACCACGATGGTGGTGTTGAGGACCGCGCGCCAAAAATCCTCTTGGATCCAAGCGCCCTCATAGCCGTTCAGCGTGAACGCGCCGCCGGTCTCGACGGTGGTGCGCACGCCGTAGACAGCGTTGGTCCAGTCCGCCTTGGAGAAGAAGTCGCCCTCAACTTTGAATGAGCCCCAGGCCGTCCACAAAAACGGGAAGGCAGCGACCACGAGCCAAAGGCCCACAAGCGAGAACGCGACGATCTTGCCGATTGGCACGCGGCTCTTCTTGGTCGACGCGTCTGTTTCAACGGCGGCAGCGGGGTCTTGAGTGAATGTGCTCATAAGATCAGTGCCCCTTCGCGTTAAAGTCGCGCCAGGTGCGGATCAGCACCGGCGTTAGAAGGATGGCAACACCCAGGATCGTCAAAACCGACGTGGCCCCGGCGGAGCCATAAAGCGGGTTACCAGCCGCGATAAGGTCGTTGTAAATAATCCAACTCAACGATGTGGCGTGCGCCTCGGCTTGGAAGCTGACGATCGGTTCGAAGACCCGGAAGTTATCCATCAGCTGGATCAGCGTGATAAACACCGCGAGCGGCATCAGATGCGGGACGGTGACGTAAATCATCCGCTGCCACTTAGACGCGCCGTCAATGGTTGCTGCCTCAAGCTGTTCGCTCGGGACTGTCTGCAGACCGGCATAGAAGACGATAAAACTGAACGGGATCGACGACCAAATTCCGTACACAATCAGCATCACCCAATTGAGCGATGTGGTCGCTTTGAGACTGAGTGAGGGGTTATCAAAAATGCTCTGGAGTGAAGCACCGATAATCCCGTCGCCGTCTACCATCCAAAACAAGATCAGCGCACCCACAAGAGGTGTCACGATCATCGGAAGGAGCGAGATGAAAATCGTCGGCCCCTTGAGCAGCCTCGGCAGGTTGTTGACGCCCACAGCAACCGCAAGTCCAAGCACGATCACAAAAGGCGTGACCACCGCTGTGTAGGTCAGTGTGAAGGCAAGCGCCTTGTAGAACGGCAAGTTGAAGATCCTGCCAAAGAACGCGCCCCAGCCCTCTGAGTTGCGCCATGCCTCGCCCACTTCGGCGAATGCCAGATGCGCGCGGTTTGTATAGGTGCCCAAGCCATTGAACTGTCCCAAGGGTCGCTCAGCCTGGAGCGCTTGGGTGGCCTCTTGGTCCACCGATGTGGTCTCGGTGCAGCCGAACGGGCCGCAGCTTTCCGAAACAACCAGTACTTGCTCATGTTCGACATAGAGAGATTGTACCGCCACCGAGATGATCGGCAGCGCGATAAACAGGATCATCGCCGTTAGTGTCGGCAGGATGAACCAGAAAAAAGCGCGGTGTTTCATGAGGCTGCCCCTCGTTCCCCAGGAGTTGCGGGGGCGCGGCGTGCGGCCCCGGATTTAAGCATCAGCGCACGGCGTCACTGAAGAAAGCCGGCTTCCTTTGCGGCGGTCACGTAGGCCGCTTCGATATCCGCCAGAGTCTCCTCGGCGGTTTCATCGCCTTTGAGGAAATCCGCCAGTTCCGCCGACACCGCATTATGCATCAGGTTGATGTACGGGATCATCGGATAAGGCGATGCGCCGCCTTGGGCGGTTTCTGCTACGCCAGCCGCCGCCGGGCCCGGCACAAAGCCGTCAACGAGCCAGATCGCATCGTCGTTGTGCTCGGCCATCAAGTCCGCCGTCAGGGTGCTGACGAGTGCCGCGAATGTTGCCTCTGCCTCTTCATCGGAGACGTTCTTGGCAATTGTGATCCCGTCCCACCAAAGCGTCGCCACTGGTGTCGATCCGCCGCCCACTGTCGGTGCGCCGACAAGAAGCGTGTTGTCGGTGACTTCAGGGGTCGACCCTTCGGCATCGAGGATCGCGTCGCCGCGCGAGCCCCACATAATGCCGAGCGCTGCCTGACCTGCTTCCCAAAGACCTTGGGTCTCGTTTGAGGCGTGGCTCAGATAATCGGGGTGGGCGTATTCGGCCAACGACGCAATCGACGCGAGCGCTGCCATCCCGGTCTCGTTATTGATGCTCGGCTCAGCGGAGCCCGTTTCGAACAGCGAGCCGCCATGGCCGAAGTAGAACAGGTTGAACAGCTCACCCATGTTCCAGCCGGTGGCGTTCATCACAATTGGATGCTCCATGATGCCCGCAGCTCGGATCGCCTCCGCAGCAGCTACGACCTCCTCCACAGTGGAAGGGATCCCCTCAACGCCAGCCTCTTCAAGGATGTCGGTACGAACATAGAGGTGCTGAGAGTTGGCCATGAACGCGACAGCCATGATGCTGCCGTCAAGCGTGATGAACTGATTGGGGTTCAAATCACCGCCGTACTTTTCGACCAGATCGTCGAGCGGTCGCACAAGGCCATCATTCATCAGCTGGGTCAATGTGGCGTTAGCCACGATCACCGAGGTATATTGCGCAGGCGTCGGCGTAAGCGCCTGGTTCATCATGTCGCGCGTATCATCGCGCAGGTTGATCACGAATTCACCAGCCGCACCGCCGCAATTGCTTTCCGCAGTCGCGGTGACCGCTTGGATTGCGGGAAAGTCGCTTCCCAGGACGCGGATTGATTGCCCATCAGGCCCGCAAGCCGCATGCCCATCGGCAAAGGCCGCGCCGCAGAGCAGCGTGGCTACGGTCCCGAGCGTAAAGGCTGTTTGATATTTCATTCTGTTCTCCCTGTTTCATGCGCGACCGTGGCAGGCGTCCCTCACACGCTCGCGCGGCAGTCTGAGCCTATCTGACGCGGAAGGCTATGCAAGCGAATGGGATTCCCCTAATGAATTCATCTTATGAGTGATATTAGTCATAACGATATCAGGCGCGTGGATCCGACCAGTCTGATGGTGTTCCTCGCGCTGATGCGGCACCGCAAGGGCACCGTGGCGGCGCTGGAACTTGGGCTGACACAACCGGCGATCAGCCATAGCCTCAAACGCATGCGGGAAGTGTACGGCGACCCCTTGTTTCTGCGCCGGTCCCACGGGTTGGAGCCCACGGCTTTGGCGCGAGACTTGGAGCCAAAGATCCGCGAGATCATTCACCTTATCGGGCAAAGCTTGGCCCCGAGTGCGGAGTTTATCCCGAGCGACGCGATCGCGCAGTTCCGGCTTGGCGCGTTTGACTTTGAACTCACAACGATCTTGCCGGCACTGGTCGCGCGCCTCCGGCAGCACGCGCCCAATATCGCTATCCACAGCTTTCAAATCGCGAATGAGCAGGCTTTGGACGCCTTGCGCGACGGGCAACTTGATATGCTGGTGGGCTACTTGGAACGCACCTGGCGCGACGATCCGAGCATGGTGCAATCGCATTTGTATTCTGAGACTTACGTTGCCGTCGCGCGTCGGTGTCATCCTCTGCTTGCAGGCCCGTTCACCTGGGAGGAGTTTGCCCGCGCCGACCATCTGCAGGTGTCGCCCTCTGGCCCCAAGCGAAACATCATTGATCACGCGCTGCAATTGGAAGGCCTTTCGAGGAATGTGCGCACCATTGTGCCCTCGCTGTTCTCGGCGCTGGCTGTACTGCAGCAAACAGACTTGATCGGCACGCTGCCAAAGCGCGTCGCAGCACAGCATGCGGAGCGATTTGATCTGGCCTTTCGCCCGCTTCCGATGACCGGGCGCGCGTTTGACCTGCATGCCGTGCGTCACATGCGCGATGCGCGCAATGCCATGCACCAGTGGATGGTTGACCAGATCAAGGCCGCCGCAAGCGACGTGCCGGACGTCGAGCGCGCTTAGCGGCGCGGCTCTAGCCTGATGCCCAATCCTGCTTTGCTGCCTGTTTCCTCACGGTCAGTCGTTTGCGCAGCCAAAATTCACGCCCAAATTGCAATGGGCTTTAAGCCGCTCGGTATCGGCGCTTGTCCAGCCTTCAGGCGCCGTCACCTGCACCCAAGGCGAGATATAGTCCTGCGCATAATAGGCATGCCCGTGTCCGCCAGGGGTCCCGAAAGACAGCGCCATGTCCAGCGCCAGCTGAAATTGGGTGACGACGGGCATGAAACGCAGATGGGCGGAGGCATCGGGCGCAGGCGGTTCGCGCATCCATTGCGGTTCGCGCCAAAGCGACAATGGATCGAAGAAGACAATAGGATCGCTAGAATACTGCAGGAAAACGATCCGCATCTCGCCCCAATCTGCCTTGGCCTCGCTCGCATCCGCGTAGTGAGACGCGTAACGCACCATCGAGCCGTCACCGATGGTGGGCAGCTTCCAGGGGCTGTCGGGCTCTCGCGCGCTTTGGGTGTAATTCCAGAAGTCGGACGGAAATGGCGGCCCGGCCCAAAAAGCCCCGTTGATCGGGTCGTCCAACAGACGAAACAGGTTTGTCGCATGCATCGAGGACCAAGCACCCAAACTCAGCCCGTGAACGTAGAGCCTTGGCCGATTGCCCTCGGGAAGCGTCTTCCAGTATTCATGAACCACCTCAAGCAGCGCGGTGGCTTGCTCAAGGCCGGTACTTGATTCCAAAATCAGGGCGAGAGGCGATTGCAGATACGAATACTGCGCACTCACCGTCGCAACATCGCCGCCATGCATGTATTCAAGAGGGTCCTGCGAGCCTGGATCCATCCACCCCGTACCCGTTGGGCTTGCGACCACCAGCACTTTGCGCTCAAAGCCGCCGACGCGTTTGAGTTCTTCTAGCGCAAGAGCAGCGCGCGCCTGCGGGGTCTCGCCATTGGCACGGCCGACATAGACGCGAATAGGGTCCAAGGCTGGTGCGCCGGTGAAACGTGATATTGCCGCGGCGTCTGGCCCGGTGGTTAAAAAATCGCGACCGGGCTGGCCCATAGCAGTCCACTCAATCAACGAATTCTCACCGCCCACAGCGTCAGGGTCTGCAGGACGAGGCGGCGCGTTATCAAACAGCTCCTGCGCGGCTTCGTACCCTTCATCGAGCCCCAGCACGACGCGGTCAAAAATACCGTCCCGTGTGACCACCACCAAGACGACGACAACAGCGATGAAGCCGAACACGTTCGCCCGCCGTTTCGGCATGATGCGGTAAAACCGGGCACGAATGAGTCTAAACAAAGCAGCCACGCCGTAGCCAAGCGCAAACCAAAACCCGAAAGTAACGAGCGCTGCCAGAAGAATCGTGAGCAGGTGCAGCGCATCTGCTTCGGGCAAGCCCATTTTCACCCGCAGATCGTTCTGCCAAGCCAGCGTAGAACCAAACGTCCAGAGCAAGAGCGCAAAAACCACAAGCGCCGCGATGATGGTTGCGATTTTCGCGGTACGCGGGCCAAGTTTCGGTAGCTCAGCGGCCTGCCAAAGCACCGATATGACATGCCCTAACAGATAGCCGAGCGCGGTGACCAGGCCGCCGAGGACGCCTTGGACGAGCGGTCCGCGCGGGATCAGGGATGGCGTGAGGGATGTTGCAAAAAACAGCAGTCCGACGAGCAGACACGGCACCGAAAACACCGCGATCAGGGTTCGAAGGATTTGCATGCTCCAAAACTCCGATAAAACCCGCCAACGTCCCGCGATAGCCGCGACGAGCAACCATCCCGAACTGGCGCCACGCCGTAACCAGCAAAAACCATGGTCGGTTAACCGTGATTGTCTGCTTGCCGCAGGTTGAGTTTAGACACAGCGCTAGCCGCTGCGTAGCGCTTTCGCCGTCCTGCATGCCAACTGCGGAAAACGAGGCCGCGTTTACGAATTTTTGGCGTGTATGCGTCATGACCTGCGCAATGAGCAGAGCCATTCACGCAATCATTGGCCAAACCGGTCGCGCGCTCGGGGCCGTGCAATGATCATTCTTGGCGCCAAATCACCCCTTGTTGTGGAAATTGAGGAGATTTGCGCTCGGGCGGGCATCGCCCTCACCGCAATCATCAGCGACGCGGACGATGTGCGCGCGGTCAACACCGCTTTGGTGACCCAATATGACGACTTTGCTGCCGGGGGTGTACGCGGCGCCTTCTTGCCTTGCGCCTTCGCGCCATCGCGCAGGCGCATTTTGGTGGAAAAAGGTATCGCGAGTGGCTGCACCTTGGGCGAGGCGCTGGTGGACCCATCTGCCGTGATCGCGCAATCAGCAACCCTTGGCGCGGGCGCTTGCGTTAATGCCCGGGCAGTTCTCGGTGCCATGACCATGCTGGGGGAGGGCGCCTTCGTAAACAGGTCTGCATCCTTGGGTCACCATTGCCTAATCGGCGATTATGCAAGTATCGGGCCGGGCGCGGTTCTCGCGGGTAACATCCGCCTCGGCGCGGACGCGATTATTGGCGCGGGGGCGGTGGTTCAACCCGATCTTGAGATCGGCCCCGGGGTGATCGTTTCTGCCGGGGCGATTGTGTCACGCGATGTTCCTGGCGGCGCGCTGGTTGTGGCTGAGCGTGCGCGCGTGATCGAAAATGGCGCGAGTCACGTGGCACTCAGGCGCGGCCGCAAGGAGTAAAGCGCGTCCGGCGGCCAAGCCGGGCGATCAGGTTGGCCCAAAGCCCTTGGTGAAGCGCTTGCGCGTGTTGGCCCGGTTTACCGCAAGGACGGCTTGAGGCCGGGGATGCGTGGCGCGTTCGCCGACGTCGCGCGATGGCACTGCATCTCTATTTGATCGCAATTGGATGGAAGGTCGGATGCTCGTCCGCCATGAGACGCCACGGCGGGTGCTGATCAATCGAAGATATCGAAGATCTCCGACAGCAGTGAGTTGCGCTTGCGCCGTTTGCCGTAATAGCGCTTATCGTCATCGTCCCAATCGCGCGTCTTGCTGTATTGGCGCTTGTCGTCATCGTCCCAGTCACGCCGCTTGCGATCGTCGTCCCAATCGCGTCGCTTGCGGTCATCGTCCTTATCCCGGCGATCCTGCCGCGGGCCATCGCGGTAGCCGCGCTCGTCCTCAAACCGGCGCTCCTCTCGGCGGTAGGGTTCTTGCCAAACCTGGGGATCAGGTGCTCGGGCGCCAGGGGGCGGTGGTGGTGGCGCGGGTTCCTCCGGCACGAACGGGCCCGCCGCCTTCTCGATGATCTTGTCCAGCTCACCGCGGTCGAGCCAAACGCCCCGGCATTTCGGGCAGTAATCAATCTCAACCCCGTGCCGCTCGGTCATGATCAGCTCGGTTTGGTCAATCGGGCATTTCATCCGCGGTCTCCTTTGCTCAACGCTCAGGATATGGGGCCGCGCCCCGCCCGCGACAACTGCCCGCGAAACCTACCGCCGATGACCTCAACCCCGAGCACGCGCGCGCGACGCGATACCGAGGCCTCCAAGGGCCAGGAGCAGCAGGCCACCCGCCGCGGGCAATGGGATAGGTGCGATACCCGCATCGTCGACGATCTCGTATCGGCCCAAATCGCTTTCCGCTGTGAATACGAGCCCGCCAGTTCCGACGCTTGACCAGATCTCGGCGTCAAGGGTCACCGACAGCGATCCCATGGCCTGCGATCCAGCAAGGATGTTCTGGGCAAAGCTCAGCGCAAATGTCTGTTGGTCGAACACCGCGAAGGCCCTGCTTGGGGCTTGACCGCCCAAGGTGAAGTCGCCCGACACAGCTTCATCCACGCCGTTTCCGAGCGACGCGATAGCATCCTCGAAGAAGATCGGCCCATTCGCGGTCAGCGGCAGCGACCCAGTCACGGTGACGCTTGCCGTTGTTTCCGATTGACGGATGATCGACCACAGCGTGGCCGCGCTTAGTTGCGTAGGCACAAGGAGGCCAGCGGCCAAAAGGCCGTGCGCGATCGTTCGTAACATGTTGAAACCCCGACAAGAAAACGTTGCTTTTCTATCCTGACGGTAGCCCCTTGGCGGCGCGTTGTCTTCCCACAGAATTCGCAACAAACCGTTTTTGTTGCCGGAAACAAAACGATCAACCGTCACCCGCGCGGCGGCATCAGCGCGGCTTGGCTGCGGGGGAGAGCGAGAGCAGCACGCCCCCGAGCACAATCGCCGCCGCGAGGATCAACTGGCGCGTCACCGGCTCGGCCAGGAGAACCCCGCCGCCCGCAATCGCGATGATTGGCACCGAGAGCTGCGCGACCGCCGCCCTTGTCGCGCCGAGCGCGGGCAGCACGCTGTACCACAAGGCATAGCCGAGCGCCGAGGTGACGGTGCCGGAGATCAACGCCAGGATAATGCCGCGCAAACTGCTAGGCGTGTCGCTTGGCACCAGGAGGAACACGACAAAAACCACCGGGGTCGCGAGAATGAAGTTCGCCGCTGTCGCCCCCAACGGGTCTCGCGCTTTGCGCCCTTCGAGCGAATACACCCCCCATCCGACCGCCGCAGCGGCCATGAAAGCCCCGTGCCATAGGCTGATTGGCGAGCCGCCTCCCGGCCAGAACAGCCACGCTAACCCGGCGAGGGCGACAGCCGCGCCAGCGATGCGGCGGATCGGAATAGGCTCACGCAACAAAACCGCGCCCGCGAACATGGTGATCTGGACAAACCCGAACAGGATCAGCGCCCCCACGCCTGCGTCGAGGCCACGATAGGCAATCGAAAAGCCCACCAAGTAAAGTGCGAGCGATCCAACACCGGTGATCCTGCCCGGACCGGTCACGTGCAAAGCGCCATGCCGATAGGCGGTCAAGGCGGCGAGTGCCAGCGCACCGGAGGCGACCCGCCAAAGCGCAAACTCCATCGCGCCGATCTCTCCACCCAAGAGCGCCATCCGATTAAGCACCGAATTGGCCGCGAAGGCGCTCATCACCAAGGTGGTCAGAAGAATAAGGCGGACCAAAATGCAGTGACCCTTAGATCATGTCATTACGCGCTTTCGCACGAGTTGGTATGACATGTCAGCGGGTGGCGAATCAGCAGCGCGTGAGCTAGCGCGCGATCACATCGTCGCGTGGTCGAGGGGCGAATGGCTGGCCGACCAGGCGAGGTTGTCTTGCAGCATCTCCACGCCCATACGCACCCGTGCCAACGCATTGGCATGATTGGCCAGGTGCGCCGCGACCGCCACCTGAGGCACGGCCCCATCTGGCACCGGGACTGTCAATTCGCTCGGCCAACGCACGCCGCTCCGTGCCATCGCGCCAAGATTGCCCACGGGAACCGGCCCCCAATTGTACCGAAGCTCTTTGCGTTTCGCGCGGAAATGCATCAGCGTTGGCGTGCGGCAAAACCCTATCTCGCCAGGCGTGATCGAGCCCACGATTTTGCGCCACATGATCCAGTCCGAGCCATTTTTGAGCGTGTCATCGAACCAGCCTGCCTCCTCCAACGCAGCGCGGGTCATGACGATGCAACTCGTCGGCAGAACGCAATGCTTCTGGACGAAGTTCCTGCGCTCGCGCGGGGAGATCAGATTGACGAAGAAGGGAAGGACGAAGCCCTCATCATCCACCCAAAGCGGCCGGGAATAGGCCCAAACCAGGTTCGGGCGCCGACGATACATCTCATCGAAGCGGGCCAGATGATCGGGCAGCATCAGATCATCGTGCTGCGCAAAGGCAATGAGGGTGCCGCGTGAGGCAACGAGCGCCTTGTTGCGATTGTTGTAGCCGTAATTCGGGCCCTTTTCGAACGGCATCCACTTTAAGCGCGGATCGTCTATTGATGAGACAATCCGCGCGGTCTCGTCATCGGCCCCGTCGCCAACGACCAGCAGCTCGAAATCGCGAAAGCTTTGGTCCAGCACAGACTGGACCGCGACGCCGATTGTCTCGGGCGATCCATTGGTTGGCAGCAGAACGCTGAAACGCGGCGACGCCAAGCGCTTTTACCACCCAATAATGCTAGGATCGATCTCGTAGGGGATCACGTCGTTTCGCAGGGGAAGACGATACTTGTCAGGGTTTGCATGGTCGTAAGGCATGGTGGGAAAGTTGATCACCCGCACGCTGCCCGCACCGATATTGATATTGGCGTGCCAAACATGGGTCGGGATGGTCACCATACGCGGGTTTTCTGGGCTGAGCCGGATCTTTGAGATTTGCCCGCAAGTGGGGCTGTCGGGGCGCACGTCGTAACAGACAATCTCCATGCGACCGTCGAGCAGGAAGTAGCGATCTTCGTGCAGTTTGTGCAGACCCCATCCCTTCGCGCGACCCTCGCGCACAGTGTACGTATAAGCAAATGTCACCGGCTCGGGGTGAAAGTTCCAACGATCATCCCAAAGCTCAGTCACTGTGCCGCGGTCATCCACATGCGTCACTGTTTTGTGCTCGATAGAGCCGTGGATTTGCGGCGCCAGTGGAACGCCGTCTTCGGTTACGCTGGCCTCTTCCTCGGCCGCCGCTTCTAACGTGATATCAAGCAAAGTCTTTTCGGGTACATTGAGCATCGTCATCTCCCCTTTTCATGGCGCGAGGCTAGGAATCATTCTCACGGTTTACAACCGGATTGTCGCTAAAGGCGAGAGATACGCGGTTAGCCGCGTGCGCTTGCCCCGCGCCGTTCTTGGGCCTAGGTCCACAAGGGTGGTCAGGATAGGAGAACGCTATGCGCCAGACGAGTTTTTATCGGTTGCTCAATAGCGCCGCGCGCGCCTAGCCCGATGCCTGAAGGCCACACGATACATCGCGCCGCGCGGGATCAGCGCGCCATGCTTGTCGGCAAGACCGTCTCGGCGCTGTCGCCTCAGGGTCGTTTTGTCGAGGGCGCTGGTCGGATCGATGGCGCGGTTTGCTTGGGGATCGAGGCGATTGGCAAGCACCTCCTCTACCATTTCGATAACGCGCAAAGCTTGCACATTCATCTCGGTCTTGCCGGGCGGATTTATCGCGATCCCCAGCCTGCCGAGCCGCCGCGCGACGTGGTTCGCATTCGTATGGAGAGCGTGTCGCACGTGATCGACATCACCGGTCCTGCGATTTGTGAGATTTTGGATCAGGCCTCGATCGATGCGTTTCGCCACAATTACGGGCCTGATCTGTTGTCCAATGTGCCAGAGCCAGAACGCGCTATCGCTCGGATCCGCAAAAGCAAGGCGCCGGTCGGCACGTTGCTTATGAACCAAAAGGTGATCTCCGGCATCGGCAACATCTACAGAACCGAGATCTTGTGGCTGCTGGGGATCAATCCGTTGACCCCTGGCTGCGATGTGCCCAAAGCGAAATTGGTGAAGCTCTGGGACGATATGCGCGCGCTGATGGTCATCGGGGTCGATTTCAATTCGATCATCACCAACGGCGATCTTCCAAAAGCCGGTCAAGATGTCGGCGAGCGGGTAAACATCTACGCGCAGCCTACGTGCCCAAAATGCGCCGCTGATATTGTCGTCTCCAAGCTCAATGCGCGCACGCTCTACCATTGCCCCAAATGTCAGAAAGCGCAGCGGGTGCGCCGCAAAGCCAAAGCGAAGGCCAAAGTGAAAGCCCAGGCGAAAGCGTTATAGACGTGGCTTGCTCTGTCGCTTAGCACGGAATGGCGGGCAGCAAGCCCGTTCTTCGAGACAACGCGATGGCTCAACCGCACGCAATACAGGGACTGGTCAGCTCCCCGCAGGATAACCTGCGCGGCTTCGCGGTGATGCTGGCGGCGTTCTTTGTGTTCTCGGGTGTCGATACGATGGCGAAGTATCTCACCGCAACATTCCATCCTATGCAGATTGTCTGGGTCCGCCAGCTTGGGCTGATGGTGCCGATCATGGTGCTGTTCGCGCTGCGCGGCGGCATCATCCTCGCGACGCGGCAACGACCGAAACAAATGCTGCGGGGTGCGCTAGCGGGCACCTCGGCGGCGTGTTTCATACTGGGCATCGCTTTTGTCCCGCTGGCCGATGCGGTGGCGATCACCTTTGTAACCCCGTTTTTGGTAACCCTGCTCGGCGCGCTGGTATTGCGCGAGCCGGTTGGGCTCGGTCGCTGGATCGCGGTCTTTTGCGGGTTTCTCGGCGCGCTGATCGTCATCCGTCCGGGCTTTGGCAGCTTTCATCCGGCGATGCTCTTGATCGTCGCGGCCGCTTTTGCCTTCGCACTGCGCCAGATCGTGTCGCGCGCGCTTTCTGCCGGTGACCCGACAGTGACAACCGTGGCCTACACCGCGCTGGTTTCAAGCCTGATGCTCACCGTGCCGCTGCCGTTCTTTTGGGCGTGGCCGGAGGCGGGCTGGCAAGTAGCGATGCTGTGCGCGGTGGCTGCGTTCGCGGGTTTGGGTGAGTTTTTGTTGATCCGCGCGCTAGAGATCGGGCAGGCGGCGGCGCTTGCCCCTTCGCAATACTCATTGCTGATTTGGGGGTCGGCCTATGGCTGGTTCGTGTTTGGCGATTGGCCGGATCAGTGGACGTGGCTTGGCGCGACGATCATCATTGCAAGCGGGCTGTACGCGACCAATCTAGAACGCCTCGCCGCACGGCGGCATCCCGTGTGATCATCCGGCACTTTCAGAAAGGTGACACCGTCTCTTCGGCGACGTACTCGTCTTGCGAGCGGTTTCGCTACGCCCTAACGCGCATGTGGAACCCGGATGGCAAGCGTGCGGCGTTTGTCATGCTTAACCCCTCGCAAGCGACCGAGGCGAATAATGACCCGACGGTTGAGCGGTGTGAGCGGCGGGCGCGGATGCTGGGCTTCGGGGCGTTTCGCGTGACCAACATCTTTGCCTACCGGGCAACCGACCCTGCGGAACTACGCAAGGTGGCTGATCCCATCGGCCCGAAGAACGACTGGGCGATCGAGCAAAGCGCGGTTTGGTCGGATCAGGTGATTTGCGGCTGGGGATTTCATGGCGCGCATGCCGGGCGCGGCGCGGCGGTTGAGGCCTTGTTGCGCGCCACAGACGTGCCGCTGTTTCATCTGAGCCTTACACAAGCCGGGCATCCGCGTCACCCGCTCTACATTTCGTATCGACAGCGCCCTATTGCGTGGCAGCAGGTTGCGCCAGCGCATGTCTGAGCCGAGGGCGGTCTGTTATCCCCGAGCACTAGGCTTGGTGCGGTTGCTGACCGTCCAGGTAGGGTGCGGAACGGGATCTTTGGCTTCGAAAAGGTACTGCGCGAACACATCGACATACGAGCGGTAGCTGTAGCCCCCATTGCGGGTGAGGAAGTAATCGCGGCGCGCCTCGAACATCTGGGGGAGCTTATGCCAAGTCACTTTAGGATGGGCGTGATGGACGGCGTGGTAGTTGTTGTTGAGGAATAACAGCGCCAGCGGGCCCCGATCTTCGATGATAACGGAACGGGCCGAGGCGCGATCATGGGCGCGATGTTCCAGATAGGTGCGTATCTTGAGGAGTGACATCGCTAGATAGGCAGCGATGCCGTAGGCCCAGAGGGGGACATCTGCCAAGCCCAACAGCCACGCGAGGACGAGTGCCACACTCAGGCCATGCACCAAATAACTCAGCACCACCCGACGATTGAACCGCCAAAGCAGGCCCCAATCGTCACGGTAGAACGCATAGAGTGAAATCGCCGGCCCCACTGCCATGCGCCCGATGAGCGTGTTGTTGAACCGCGCAAGGCTTTGCATCCAAGGCGGCATGTTTTGCCATGTTGCCTGATCCAGAAAATTGGACTCCGGGTCATCGTATGGGTCGGTGAGGTTGGGATCATGATGATGCGCGAGGTGGGTGTCTTTGAACCGCAGATACGGGACGAAGAGGCCCAGAGCAGGCAGCGCGGTCAGATCCGACAGCCACTGCGTTTGAAAGGGATGGCCGTGCAAAACCTCATGCTGCAAGGATGAATGCATCGCGATTATCACAGCGAGACCGGCGATCACCACGACGAGCGGCAACGCACCCGCATAGAGCGTGAGTGCGGCGAAGGCGCCGTAAGTGAGCGTCAACAAACTCAGCGTCGGCCATTCATCCCGCAATCCCATGCAATTACCCCTCTGTCTTTCCGCAAGAGGGTAGCCAGCAGCGCCCCCTAGGGTCATGCGTTGGGTTTATTGTGTGAGTAGTATGTTTATAACGGTTACTACTATTCTGTGTGGAAATACGACAAATGTGTGCAAATGGACAAAAGAGAGCTTAGCCGCGCGTTCCGTGATCGGTTCCGGTTGTTGCTCGCGGATGTTCGGGATGACCTGCCCGGCTTCCTTGAAAAAGCAGGATTAGATCGCTCGGCATTGTCGCAACTGCGCGATCCCAACCATGACCGACTGCCGCGCGCTGAAACGCTGCGCCGCATCGCCGAAGCGACAGGTGTCTCGGTTGATTGGCTTTTGGCATTGAGCAATGCGCGGGAAGGCCGCCAAGAGCTTACCCAAAGCAGTGAATTGCTGGCCGCGGCCACGGAAGATGGCCAATCTGTTTTGTCGCGGTGGCAGGCGGAGGCGGCAGGCCACAAGGTGCGCTACGTGCCTGCGGTCCTGCCCGATATGCTGAGCCTCACCGCTCAGCAGGATGGCGCCGAGGGGCAGGAAAAGGTCCTTACTGGCTTTGATCTAGAAGAGATCGATCTCGAGATCGCGATGCCGATGCAAACGCTGGAGCTTTTGGCCGCCCGCGGGGGTCAGTGGCGCGGCATGGATGTCGCGGTGATACGACGCCAAATCAAACATACCGCGCAGCTTTGCGACGCATACTACCCCGCCTTGCGGCTACATCTGTTCGACGCGGCAAAGATCTTTTCTGCGCCATTCACGGTCTTCGGCCGGATGCGCGCCTCCGTTTATGTGGGCCAAGCCTTTATCTCGGTAACCAGCACGCAAGAGGTGCGTTTCTTCACCAAGAAATTCGACGATCTGGTGCGCCGGGCCACGATTCCGCCTGATGCCGTGCCTGCCTTTCTCAACAGGTTGCTTGGATAAGGAGGGCGGCCGACAGGTAAGCATCCGCGCGCCCGGTTGGTCGCGCTTTTCCGACGAGCGGGCCGCTTAACTCCGAAGGCGCGTTGGTGTCGCAGCCTTTCTCCAAGCCTGAGAGCGGTGATGCCGGCGCCTTGTTTCGGTGGGGGTCGTGACTTAATCTCTCGCAACATCGCCAGGAACGTCGGAGCGGATGCATGGGGATCTTTTCAGACCTCCGCCACACCGGATCGGTGATCCGTTATGACACTGATCTCTTTCCCCAGATGGAACCGCGCCTCTTCGACATCGACTGGCTCAAGCAAGCGGGCCACCATCGCGGCAGTGCAACCGGTCGCGGCGAGGCGCATTTTCTGTCGTTCAGCGGGCACGAAATGGTGCTCCGGCCGTTCAGGCGCGGCGGCGTCATAGCCAAGATCAACCGTGACCGATACCTGCGGACCGGCCTTGACCGGGCCCGGTCGATGCGAGAACTCATGCTTCTGGACTGGATGCGTGGGCAAGGCCTTTCGGTGCCCCGTCCAATTGCAGCACAGATGACGCCAGTGGGGATGTTCTATCGTGCGGCAATCCTGACCGAACGGTTGCTCGGCGCCCGTCCTTTCGAGGAGATATCCCGCGACGGCCCGCTTGGCCCCGCGATATGGGGCAGGGTAGGGGCCTCCATCCGCCAGATGCACGAGGCTGGCGTCGACCATTCTGATCTCAATTGCCGCAACATTTTGATCGATGCGGGGGAAAAGGCCTGGCTTATCGACTTCGATAAATGCAAACGGCGGGGAAACGGGCCTTGGAAAGCGCGAAACCTCGAACGCCTAAAACGGTCTTTGCATAAGGAAAACGCTTGGGATGCTCAGGGTTGGGCACGTTTGGTCGACGGATATGGGGGCGCGCCTGGTACGTAGGTGGCGCCGTATCCGGACGTCGAATTTTAATCCCATGAATTTCAATCCCATGCATGAGCGGTGAACCAAAATGACACGCACAGAAGGTCTCAATCTAAAAACGAAAGACCGCCTTCACCTCTTTCTGCACAACCTGATTTCGCCCCTCGGCGTTGATGGCTTGCGTCCTGTGACGGTCTCGCCTGATGGCGATGGCTATCGCGTTGAGACAGAGGGCAAAGCGTTTCATGTACCGTCTGCGCTTGTGTGGCGGCAATACAGGCGCGGGTGGGCTGAGAGACAGGCGCGGCTATTGCGGGAGTTTGGGATCGGCATCGCGGTGGACCTAGGCCCGAGCGACACCGTTCTCGATGTCGGCGCAAATGTAGGCGATTTCGCAGTGGCAACGGCCGAGCGATGCGCGCGGGTCATCGCGGTGGACGGCGACCCCGCCGTGGTCGCGTGCCTTAAGCGCAATATCGATGCGGCCGACAACATTCTGGCTTTGTGCCATGTCCTCTGGAAAGAGGCCGGACCGCTGACGTTCCATAGCGCGCCCAGCAAATCCGACAGTTCGATATTCCAACCGCCAGGTGAAGACAGCACCGCTCTGGTGATTGACGCCACAACGCTCGACTTGCTGGCCGAAACCCACGGGATCGATCAACTCGCCGTTCTGAAGATGGATGCGGAAGGCGCAGAGCCCGAGGTGCTGGAAGGGGGCAAGGCGCTTCTTGCGCGCACGCGGTTTGTCTCAATCGACACCGGACCCGAGCGCCTAGGAGAGACCACGACCGACACTGTCGCGAAGATGCTGGCGGCTCAGGGCTTTACGGTTCTGCCGCAAAACAATCAGCGTCGCGTGGTTACGATGGCGCTTCGAAACGATTGAGCCTTACCGCGTCGCAATCTCACTGCTAGCGGACAGCAAAGAAGCGCGCCAAACCGCGGTGCGGCGCCTTTTCGATCACCCGAGCCCCGTAATGCGACGCGTGAGACAGCGGATGAATGGTGCCGACTGAAACGCGAATATCTCGAAGCCCCGCGATGATCGCGACACAGAGCCTATGGCGCCCATCTTCCAGCGAAAGCCTGTCATCTCGGCCAACATTGATCAGCGGCAAGTCATTGTCTTGGTCTTGGTACTTTCCAGCGAGACAGGCCTCATACAACGTGTCGAGAAACTGTAAGCGCGCTGAGATATCCGTATCGGTCTTGTAGCGGCGCATCCTCGTTCGCCGCACCCATTGCACCCACTCCGTTTCATCCCAGCGCAAACCGTCGCAAAAATGCGCTTTGGCGGAAGCAAAGAACACAAAGCGCTCGATCGGGAGCATGCCGGTGTCAACGCCTCGGATTTGTTCGTATTTGCCCGACCAATAGAGGCGGCCGTCAATGATGTGGTCCCAATCCCCGTCCAGCACTGAAATCCGCTTCTTGCTGTGCCCGCGTTGCCAGAAGAACTCTGGAAACTGAACGAAACCGATGTCTTGCGGATCAACCTGGATGACCCTGGTTTTGACCCGCACACCATGGCGTGCACCGGCGCTGCGGCCGATCAACCGCATGAATGCGTCACCCTCTGCGCAACTGATAGAACAGGCGGAACGGCTCGGATGCGCTGCACTCTAGCGGCGTTTCGGCGTCGATCTTCCAATCCGGCCCAAGCACCTCAGCGAACAAGGCCTGATGCCATTGCCGAGCCGCGTCCACGTTCAGGTCTTCAAAGCCTGGTGACGCTTGCCCCTGATCGTTGTAGCGCCGATGCCGCGTTGATCCCTCGATGAACAGGTGTTTCGTTCGCTGCCCACAGGCCGCCAGGACGGACTTCATCTGATCTTCGCCCGCGAACGCGTATATGCGGTGGAGCACGCTCAGGAGCAAAATCGCATCCCAATCCACGCCGCTGGCAATGAAATCGCCGGTGACATCCGCGCAGAGAAAACCCGCAAGTCCACGTGACCCCTCGAGGGCGCGGCGCCGTTCCGGGGCCATCTTTTCAAGGCCGATGACGACATGGGCGTGCTCGGCAAGATAGTTGGACGTCTCGCCGGTATTCGCGCCAACATCGAGCACCCAAGATCCGGGCTTGGGAAGCGCATTCAAAATCATCGCATTGCGCTGGGCAAAGCTTCGATGCCTTTTCGCGAAAACAAGCGCCTTTCGTCCCGAGCGCCCCGTTTCTCGTTTGAACAAACTTCGCATGATTATAGCCTGTTTTGTCTCGCCCGTTCCGCTCTGTCAGGCATGTTGTGGGACCTGCTCGGCCCGCGGCAGGCTATCACAGCAGGCATGAAATGACAGAAACTTCGCGCCATTCCATTCAGCTGCTGGCCGGTCATACAGGGGGCGCCGTCGTCTGGCCTTTTTCCTGGCGCAGCCATTTGCGCGCCCGCGTGCGGATACCGGCGCCAGCATAGCGCCCTTTTGCTGCGTGGCGGATGCGATAGACGCCAGCAATATCGACAGGCATGCCATCGGTGCCGCAAAGCCACCGAAACGCCCGGTCCTCGCGGCATTTGGCGAAGCGGGGCTGCGGTTTGAGGTAGTAGCGGATCGCGTTGCAGTAGCCCACCGCACGCGCCACATCGCCATGGGTAATCTGGTGAGGCCCGGTAGCGCGCCCATTGCGATAGGGGGTGAACTGGCGCTCGTCGATATCAATAAGACGCAGCTTGGTCAGATCGGTCCGCAACAGGGGGTCGTCATCGGCAAGCAACGCTGTGCGATGCTCGGCTTGTGGATACACGAGGATGTCGTTGCAGCCTTGAAGCGCATCGGCGAGCTGATCAAGGCAGCCATGGCGGAACATCAAGTCGCAATCGGTAAACCAAATCCAATCAGCCGCGGTATGAAGCGCCGCGTCATTGCGCCCGATAGACCGTCGGAACAGCGCCTCTTTAGGCAGCGCCCGCCAATTCCATGAAACGTTGCGGACAGATTGGTCGGAAAAGAATGCCAGGAGCGCGGCAGTCTCTTGATCCTCAGCCGCGTAATTGACGGTCATGGTGACCTTGGCATTTTGCGGCGGAAACAGCGCGAGCGAGCTGAGCTGATAGATCAACAAATGCGCGTAGTTCCAGCAATGGCTGACGATCTCGATGCTTATCTCGTCCGTCTCTGCTGCCCGGTCAGACGCTCCCGGCACGTTCCGCTCAACCCAGCGGGCCGGTATCCAGCCGCTGGCAGCGATGTTCCAAAAAGCCGCCTCCAGGCTATCGGGCAGAAAAAAGCCAGACGCCGTGCGCGGTGGGGTGGTTGGGCCTCGTGTCATGGCGCGCATCAACCACTTTTAACACGCAAACGCAAAAGGCCACCCATGAAGGGCAGCGCTTGGCAGCGCGATTAGCGCTCTGTCGGGCGCCACGCCATTTCTGGATCGAGGGGGTAGATCGGCCGCGGCACCCGATCGAGGCCCAGATTGCTCAAAACAGGGGTGGTCAAACCAGGGACATCAACCTCGAAAATCTGGTCTGGCGCGTGATGCTCATCAAAGCCTGCGCGAAAATGACCGCGGGATTTGACGACCAAGACGCGGATGCCAGCGATCTCTAGCCCGAGGCGTTCGAGAAAGGCTGGATCAGCAAGCTGCTGTCGCGCGGTCGCCACAGCCACCTGGATGCCATCCAGATCAAGAAGCGCGCATTGACCAAGATCGACCCGACGTCCTTCGAACAGGCCACGCCGGCCCAGGCAATCCCCGCGCGCAAGTCGCAGCACGTTTGCGTCTGCCTCGAACGTTTCCGAAAACCGCGTCGTTTCACTGCGGTTAAAGCGCGCGCGAAATCGAGCACCAACGCCCATGTCGTGGGCCTCGGCGGCAAGCTCAGGATCGATGATGAAGCCAAAGGCGACGCGGCTTAATCTCTCCTGATGCAGGCGCCGCAAGATATACATGGTGTTACCACGCCCACCAGCGCCTGGATTGTCGGCGACATCTGCTAGAATAATGGCTGGGCTGCTGGGGTCCTCGGTGGCGGTGCGCGCTAACCGAGCAGCCTCATCCAATGTGGTCAGTTGCGGCTTGTAGCGGTGCCGGTCTGCCCAAGCTTGCCTCGCAATCTGCTCCGCCACCTGCTGCGCGGCTCTCGGCGCGTCGGGGGCACTGGCATCCGCGGTAACGACAATCGACATCCCATTGGTCGATGCATTGGCCGGAGCGAAACCCGGAAGGATCGAGACGTTGAGGATCGGCGGCGTCACAAGCGTCTGGCCGAAGGAAACGAGATCGGCGAAAGGGCCCCGAGCCGTCAATAAGCTGACAGCGGGGCTGATCATCGGAACTTTGATCAACGTACTGGTCGTGCGCAGACCAGCGAGCATCGCACGGACGATCTGTGCAGCCTCAGCGCCCCGCTCCCGCTGATCCACATGCGGGTTCGTCAGGTACGCAACCATCGCATCGACCGAGCCCTGCATGCGCGGCGTCACATGCCCGTGCAAGTCAAGGGTCGCGACGATTGGCACCTCTGGTCCGACCATCTCCCGCGCCAAGGCGAAGACCGCGCCATCCGCATCATCTTCTTGGGTGCTCAAGCCTGCGCCATGCTCGGAGATATACACCGCATCGATGGGGCCGGCGGCGGCAAGTTGGTCACGCATCGTCTGCAGCATCTCGGAAAAGAAGCCATGTTCAGCGGGCCCACCAGGAGGCGCTTCGGCCAGGAGGATCGGTACGGGTGTCCAGCCATTCGCGCGATCCATTTCGGCGCAGAACCCCTGCACCGTGCCCGGCAGGCGCGAGCGGTCGCCATCCAACTCAGCCTGTATCGCGGCGGCGTCGAGATAGAACGCATCGACAAAGTCTTTTTTGGTGCTAACCGGCGCGCTGCGATTGGATTCCAAGGCAAAACCCAGGATGGCAACTCTAGGATTTGAGGGTGGCGTCATGGGCATCTTCTTTTGTTAAATCGCAAGGGCAGCGGCGTGACATATGCAGAGCCTCGCCACCGCCTTTAGGCCGGCGCGTGTCGTGGTAGGATGCGCAGATCGAGCGCTAGGCTTTGGGCTTGTTGGCCAGGAGCAAGAGGGCCCACGCTGCCCAGAAAGCAGAACGTTTGCCCGCCTACGATGCCATGGTTCGGGCCGACAAAACGCAGCGGGTGCTGGTTGGCGCCGCGCCTCAGCATCAGTTCTCCGTCATCGACCTGCACCGCAAGGCTCGGGATTTCCAACGAGCTATACGCACCGCAGAACCGCTCAGGCGCGTCTGCCTCACCCTCAACGACCTGAAACGGCCAGCCAAATTCTTCGATGTTCAGATCATCGCCCAGCACATCGGCTACAATCTGGTGCCCGATCGAGGCTGATGGTGCGTCGGCGATGTTCGTCACGAAAGCCACAGAAAGCCGCGACTGGGGCACGTGCCCTACAAAACTGGAAATGCCGGGGCGTTGTCCTGTGTGCCACATAAGGTCATGACCCGCATCCAACGCGGTGATCTCCAGGCCGAGACCGTAGAACGAGGCAGAATTGGGCCGCGACGCAACGGGCAAGCGCAACGACATCATCTCGCGTACCTCATCGGCCCCGAGCACACCGGCACTGCTATCTAAAACCTGGATCAATCGGCTGACATCCCGGGCAGACGCCACCAATCCACCGGCTGCATCGAAAAGGGGCGCGTCCCAGAACCCGCAGGCCTGCAGCCCGTCGCCTTTCTGCTGTAGCGGCACAGCGATGTCGGTGAACGCGGCGGTGGCTGGCGCGCCGATCACGCTTCGCTCCATGGCTAAAGGGCCCATGACAAATCGCTCGGCTGCCTCCGCAAACGAGCACTCGAACAGCGTTTCGATGATGCCGCCTAGCAGGCAGAAGCACTCATTGCTGTAGCTGACACGCTCTCCAGGGGCGCTGAGACAATCAAAGTCGCGCGCATTCATCGCGGCAACAAGGTCGGCTGGGGTCAAGAGCGGCGCGCTGTCGGTATCGCTCGGCGCCCGTGTCGCTTGGTGGCGGAAGGGCAGACCAGGCAACCCGGCTGAATGCGACATCACGTGCTGGATGCGGATCTGACCGTCGCGGGCGCAGTCCAGATCTGGGTAGAACCGGGACAACGGGTCAGATAGTCGAACCAAGCCAGCTTTGCGGGCCACCATAATCAGCGTAGCCGTCAAGACCTTGGTCACAGAAGCGACGCCGAAAAGCGTGTCTTGGGTAACTGGATGCATGCGCCCGGGATCGCGGGTTCCATAGCCTTTGGCGAAGACCTCGCGGTCGTTCAACCGGACCGACACCGCAAAGCCCGGCAAATCTTTTTGCGCACCGAGAGTCTGCAAAAGCGCCCCCAGACGGTCGTCCAACGCGCTGTGCTCAAGCATCGTGTAAGCCCGGCCCGTTTGACAGCCCGAAGCGGCTCATGACGACGCGGCGATCGCGTCTGGGGACCAGGATCGGCCTGGCACAGCATTGAGTAACTCGCGCGTGTAGGAATGCGTTGGGTTGGCGAATAATTGGCTGGTCTCGCCGTACTCCACCACCTCGCCTTTCGACATCACCGCGATATGGTCGCAAACCTGCGCCGCGACCCTCAGGTCATGGGTGATGAACAGCATCGAGAGCTTGAGGCGCTCGCGGATTTCATCGAGAAGCTCCAGCACTTGGGCCTGGACGGAGACATCTAAAGCCGAGACTGGTTCATCGGCGACGAGGATGTCTGGGTCGAGCGCAAGTGCACGCGCAAGGCCGATGCGTTGACGCTGACCGCCGGAGAATTCGTGAGGGAACCGATCGGCCGCGGTCGCTTGTAGGCCGACAAGCTCCAACAGTTCAGCGGCGCGCTGATAGGCCTCGGCGGAGGATTTGCCATGCACGATCATCCCCTCGGCAATCAGGCGGCCAACACGATAGCGCGGGTTTAGCGAGCCGAAAGGGTCTTGAAACACCATCTGTACCCGACGACGCATCTGCCGTAGCGCGCCGCCGCGCAGGGATGTTATCTCGGTGCCGCCAATGTCGATGCGGCCGCTATCGGAATCCAGGATACGCACCACGAGCCGCGCCAGGGTCGATTTGCCAGACCCAGATTCGCCCACGATGCCGAGCGTTTTGCCCTGCTGAAGCTGCACGGAAACATCTTTCACCGCATCGACCGTGCGACCGCCAATGCCGAATAAGCCGCCACCAGAGCGGTAGGTCTTCCGCAGTTCGTGGGTCTCCAACGCAACCGTCGCGCTGTTGCTCAAGGGGCGGGGCGGTGGCACGAGGCTCGGCACGGCGCCGATCAGGCTGCGCGTGTAGCTGTCTTGCGGGCGATTGAGCACCTGCTCGGCAGGACCGCTTTCCACCTGTAGGCCCCGATGCATGACTTCGACGCGGTCAGCGATATCGGCCACGACACCGAAATCATGGGTGATATAGAGCACGCCTGTATGGTGTTCGGCCTGCAGGTCCTTCAACAGCTTCAGGATCTGCGCCTGCGTTGTCACATCGAGCGCGGTTGTTGGCTCGTCGGCAATGATGATGTCTGGCTCTAAGATGAGGGCCATGGCGATCATCGCGCGCTGACGCTGGCCGCCCGATAGTTCATGCGGATACGCGCCGAGCATGCCAGACGGGTCGGGCAGGCCCACATCGTCCAAAATTGCACGCGCGCGTGCACGACGCTCTTGTTTTGGCAGCCGGGTATGCATCCGCACCAATTCGTCGATCTGTTCGCCAATGGTCATGAGCGGGTTGAGCGCCGTCATGGGCTCCTGAAAAATCATCGCGATACGGTCGCCGCGGATCTGGCGCATCCGTGCTTCGCTGGCCTGCAGCAGATCCTCGCCGCCAAAGTCGATCCGCCCACCCACTGCCTTAACATGAGGCGCCGGCAACAGCCGCATCACAGCACGCCCGGTCAGCGTCTTGCCCGATCCAGATTCGCCGACCACGCACACGACCTGATCGCGCTCGATGGCGATGTTCAATCCTTCAACCGCGTAGGGACGGTCGGCTTGTGGCGGCAAGCTGACATGAAGGTCGTGAATTTCGAGAACAGAAGCGCTCATTTGTCTCTCAGCCTGGGATTGAAAGCGTCGTTCAGCCCTTCACCAACGAGATTGATCGCCAGCACGGTGAGCAGGATCGCGATGCCGGGGAAGGTGCAAACCCACCAAGCGGTGCGCAGAACCGTGCGGCCTGCCCCGATCAGATAGCCCCAACTCATCACGTTGGGATCACCTAAACCGAGGAAGGAGAGCCCCGATTCCACCAAGATAGCCGTGGCAACCATCAGCGATCCGATAACGCTGATCGCGGCAATACAGTTGGGCAGAATGTGCAGGGCAAGGATGCGCGCGTCGCTCATGCCGATACCGGTGCATGCCTGCACGAATTCCCGGTTGCGCAACGCCATGAACTCACCGCGCACCAGCCGCGCCACAGCCGGCCACGTGACCACCGCGATCGCGATGATGATGCTGTAGATCGACGGGGTCATCACCGCCACCAAGACGATAGCGAATAGGAAATTCGGGATCGTCTGAAAGAACTCGGTCAGCCGCATCAGGATGTTATCGGTCGTCCCGCCGTAGTAACCCGCAATGCCGCCGACGATGATCCCGATGGTCAGCGACACTAGCGTCGCCATCAGCCCAATCAGCAAAGAGGTTCGTGCGCCGTGGAAGATCCCGGCCATCACGTCGCGGCCAAGCGTGTCGGTGCCGAGCCAAAACTCAGCGTTGGGTGCCGTTCTCGGCTCGCCGACCAGAGCGAAGGGGGATTGGGGGTAGATAAGCGGGGCCAGCACCGACATCAGGAGGGTGGCGGATAGAATTGCGAGCCCGAACATCGCCGACCGGTTGCGTCGGTAGCGCCGCCAAAAGCCTTGGGATGTCGAGGGGGTCATAGGAATATCCTAAGCAAGCTCGATGCGGGGATCGAGAAAGGTGTAGAGGATGTCGATGATCAGGTTTGCAGCCACCACAAGAACTGCCGCGAACAGAAAAATGCCGAGTAGCAGATTGATATCGCGGGCAAAGAGCGCCTCGAAAGCCAGCAAACCCATCCCCGGCCAGCCGAATACAGATTCGATGATGATCGAGCCACCGAGCATGTTCGCGACCTGCACGCCGCCCATGGTCAAAACCGGCAGCAGCGCGTTGCGCAGCACATGCACCCATACGATACGCCGTTCCGTCAGGCCCTTGGCGCGCGCCGTGGTGACGTAATCCATGTTGGCCTGCTCAAGCATCGATGCGCGCATCAACCGCGTGAAGGCGGCCATGTAAAAGAGAGACAAAGCCGTCACCGGCATCACCATATGCCGCGCGATGTCGAGGACCCTGTCCCACCCTTCATGAAACGCTGCAATCGTCTCCATGCCGCTTGTGGGCAACCAACCGAGCCGCACCGAGAACAGGAGCACCAGCATCAGCCCGACCCAAAACAGGGGCGTGGCATAAGAAACCAGCGCCAGCACGGAAATGATCGTGTCGCGCCAGCGGTTGAGCCCCGATGCTGCCAAAAGGCCGAGGATGACGCCGATGGTGATCGCCATGAACAGCGTGGTCGTCATCAGAAGCATTGTCGGCCAGAACCGCGTCATGATCAGCTCGACAACCGGCATGTCGTGGCGGAATGAATAGCCCAGGTCGAGGACCACAACGTTTCTTACATAGGCCCAAAGCTGCACGTAGACGGGTTGGTCGAGGCCAAATTTTTCGCGCAACTGCGCCATGTATTCTGGCGTCGCCGACGCTGCCTCGCCGGCCAGAACGTCAACGGCATCACCCTCCATAAACTGCAGCAGCAGGAAGTTGACGACGACGATGCCGAAGATCACCGGGACCGCGTGCAGCAGCCGCTTGGCGATGAACAGCGCACGCTTGCGGGCCTGGGTCATCGCGCGCCGCGCCTGTAACGAGTGCTACTGGCGCGGCCGCATTTGCCTGGAACGGCCTGGATCATTCCTCGATCCAAACCGTGTCCATGCCCCAGAACGAGCCAAACGGACTTTCGAGCAGACCCTTTACCTTGGTGTTGTAGACCGAGATCTGCGCCGGCTCCTGCACGAAGACATGGGGGGCGGCATCGACCACCAGCCGCTGCATTTCGGCATAAAGTGCCTTGCGCTTGTCGAAATCGAGTTCAACGGCCGCCTCGTTCATGATTGCGTCTGTCTCAGGCGACGACCAACGCGACGCGTTCACGAACACAGTGCCCTGCTTGATCTGGTCGGAGTGATAGCCGCGATGGACGCCAATGACCGGATCGGAGAAGTTGAAATATCCCGTCGAGGTCATCGTGAAGTCGTAGTCCGTGAAGACGCGGTTTAGCCATGTCGGCGTATCTTCGTAGCGGATCGTCACATCGATGCCGACTTCGGCTAGCTGCTGGACAACCACCTCGCCGAACCGCTGCCAGACTTCCCCGTAAGGCTGCACGTCGTGGGTAATCTCGAAACGGATGCCGTTTTCGTCGCGGGGATAGCCTGCCTCATCCAGAAGTTCGTTTGCGATATCAAGGCGGTCCGGCACCGTGTAGTCGCGCACGTCATCTGAGTACCAAACCAGTTTTGAGCTCATTGGGCCGGTGGCGGGCACCGGATAGCCGTTCCAAACCGCGTCGATGATGAACTGACGGTCAATCGCATAAGAGACGGCCTGCCGCACGCGCACATCGTCAAACGGCGGTCTTGTGGTGTCGAAGATCAGGAAGGTGACACCGGGCATCATCTCATAGCCGTCTTGGGTCACCTCAAGGTGCTCTTGCTCGCCAAGGAAACCCAGATCCTCGGTTGGAATATGACTATAGGCGGTCAAATGCACCTCGCCCGTCTCCATCGCCGCAGTGCGCGTCCCGGGGTCTGGGATAAAGCGAGCAACAATCCGGTCGAGATAGGGCAGGCCTTCCTTCCAATAATCCTCGTTTCGGTCAAAGCGCATAAACTGACCGCGTTGCCACTCCACGAATTTGAACGGGCCTGTGCCGATTGGCGCGTTGGCCTTGTCGTATTCGCGCACATCCTGCTCGCCAAAAGCATGTTTGGGCACAATGGGCGACTCATAGGACGAAAGAATGCGTAAGATGTAAGGGGCCGGGCCGGTTAGCCGGAAGATGGCGGTGTGCTCGTCAGGCGTGTCGACGGCGATCAACTCCCGGAAGTTGTTCACACCGCGGGGGTGGAACTCTTTGAGCACGTCCATGAATGTGAACTGTACGTCAGCGCTGGTGAACGGCTCGCCGTCATGCCACGTGACGCCCTGGCGCAGGTTGAACGTAATCGACTTGCCGTCGTCGCTGACCTGCCAAGATTCCGCGAGGGACGGCTGCGCCTCGGTATTGCTGTTATAGGACAACAGGCCGTCATACACCTTCGTGGCGACCTGGCCGATGGGTTGCGAGGTACTGATATACGACGCAAGCGATGGCGGCTCAGGGACGACCGTCATCACCAGCGTGCCACCGGATTGCTGCGCCGCGGCCGCTAGGGGCGCGCAAGCGATGGCAACCGCCCCCGCCAAAACCCTTGCTTTGTGAAGTAAATTCGATGGTTTCATATCGCAAACTCCCTGTTATGGATGGCAGTCCACGGGCTTTTTCCCGCGGCTAGTTTAGGTGGTTCTTGTAGGCGAAGAGAGCGGCGCTGCCGCCGGTATGGAGGAAGACGACATTCTCCATGCCGTCGAAGTAGCCTTGCCTGATTTGGTCGATCAGACCGTCGAGGCCCTTGCCCGAATAGACTGGATCGAAGAGCAGCCCTTCGCTGGTGGCCAGCAGCTTTAGCGCGTTGACCATGCCTTCGGTCGGGTGTCCGTAGCCGGCGCCCACGTAGTCGCAATTGGCTCTGACGTCCCCGCGCGCAATATGTAGCCCTGACCCCAGATGGGCCGCAGTACGCACGGCCAGATCAAAGACCATGCTCTCCTGCTTGTCTTGCGGGGCCCGAACGCCGATCCCCAAAAGGTGTATATCGCTTTGGATAGCGGCGAGGCCGGCCACCAGTCCTGCCTGGGTTCCGGCGCTCCCAGTCGCATGCACCAGACCATCGATTTTCAGACCGATGCTTGCCGCTTGCTGGTGTAACTCAAGCACGCAATTGACGTAGCCGAGGGCGCCGATGGGGTTAGAGCCACCGCCCGGAATGATGTAGGGGCGCTTGCCGTCATCGCGCAGCACGCTCGCGAGCGCCTCCATCTCCGAGGGCATGTCGGCACCGCCCGGGCGGCCTGACACCGACGCACCGTGAAGCGTGTCGAGAAGAACGTTGCCGTTGAGCGTGTAGTCAGGGTCGGTCGAGCCGGTGCGGTCTTCGAGCAAGATGTGACAGCCAAGGCCAAGCTTCGCTGCCGCCGCGGCTGTTTGGCGCGCATGATTGGACTGCGTCGCGCCCTGCGTGATGATCGTGTCAGCGCCCTTCTCAAGCGCATCGGCCATCAGGAACTCCAGCTTGCGCGTCTTGTTCCCACCCGACGACAAGCCCGTGCAATCGTCCCGTTTCACCCAGAGGCGCGGACCACCCAAAATCTCGCTCAGCCGGTCCATCGGCTCTAACGGGGTCGGAAGATGACCCAACGTCAGTCGCGGGAAAGGCGCCAACGTGGCCGACAAGGCCTCTAACGGGCTCATTCGACTGTCCGGCTCGGTCTTAGATGTATGGTCGACGACCTGTTCTGTGTCTGCCACGTGACCCCTCCTTCGGGTGCAGCCAAAGGGTTTCAAAGCATCGGACAGAAAAACAGTGCATTTTTATTGGCGTACCCATACACTTTGTTTGGGTAACCGGGAGACGGCCATGGACATGCAGTGGTTAGATGACGTTTTGGTGCTGCTGGAAGAGCGGAACATGACCCGAGCCGCATCCCGGCGAAACATCACACAGCCCGCATTTTCAAGGCGAATTCGCAGTTTCGAGGACTGGCTCGGCATCGAGATCCTGGAAAGAAAAGCCAATCGAATTGAGATCAGCACAGCGCTGGCGTCAAACGAGGGCGAAATCCGTGCGCTGGCCGCGCGCTTGAAGGAACTGCGTACAAAAATCGCACATTATGAACCATCGACATCCGTGGTCACGATTGCAGCGCAGCATTCCCCGGTATTCGCCACCTTTCCGGACATGGCGATGAAGGCCAGATCCGCGTTTCCAGGCATTCGTTTTCGGATGCGCGCGGGCAATCTCAACGATTGTGCGACCCTGTTTTTGCGCGGCGATACAAGCATGCTCTTGTGCTATGAGGCGCAAAGTATTGGCCCGATGCCCTTCGGCGCTGGGGTGCAGCGCGAACTTTACGGGCAAGACAATCTGATCCCCGTCGTCGGTGGTGCGCTGCGCTACGCGTTGAAAGATAATCAGAAAATTCCGGAAGACACGCCCGCCATCGTCTATCCCGACAACAGCTATTTCGGCGAGGTCCTCGCCCGGAACGAACGGTTGTTTGGCACCACAGGCTGTTGTGTGAACCCAGTCTGTCAGACAGCATTTTCGAGCGGAACACGCGAGATGGTGCTGCGCGGTCTTGGCGTCGGATGGCTGCCGTTCAGCATGGCGCATCGCGAGATCGAGAGCGGCGACCTGGTCTCCTTGCGCGATCAATTGGGCGAGGAGCCTTTAAACGTGGTCATCTACGCCCATCGGAAGGTGGAAATGGCCGCCAAGCTGATCAAATTTTGGGCAGACAAGGATCGCGCGGTTTCCGCCGCCCCAAACCCTAAAGAACCCCGTTTTCGTGAGCAGCGCCTCGGGTGACGCCTACCTCAAGCGAGCCTACTGCGACGCGGCTTCGTTCAAAGCGTCTTCAAGGATCGCGTGAACAACACGCGGCTTTTCGAGATGCGCGGCATGCGAGGCGCCCGGCACAGCAGCCAGGCTTGCATTCGGCAACCCAGTCCAAAGCGTCTCAATTTGCGGCCACCGATAAGATCTATCTCTGTCGCCCCATAGGATCAGGCTGGGCATGCGAAGCGATGGCAGTTGCTGGCGCCCGTCCCAATGCTCCATCGCGTCGAAGGCTTTCAGCGCTGCGTCAACGCTGGCGCAGTCACCGACGCTGGCCAGAAAAGGCAGGTTGGGATCATGCTCACGCTTGACCAGCCAAGTGGCGGCGATGCGGCGCACCGAGTTTTCGATACCGTCTTCGCGCAGACGTCTTCGCGATACGTCCAAGGTTTCAAACCTGTCCGGCATCACCCCCAGCGGGCCTGTACCGTAGAGGATTAGGCGGTGAACCCTATCGGGGATCTTCGCGGCAACCGATTGCGCGACCATGCCACCCATAGAATGGCCCAGCAGGGAAAACGCGGTGACGCCGATATCATCGAGCAGGTCGATCAGGTAATCGGCCATGCGCTCGATCCGGTCATATCCCGGCATCGCGCCCGCCTCGCCAAAACCAGGCAAATCTGGTGCGATCACATCGTGGGTCGCGCTAAACCGCGCGATCTCCGCCTGCCAATGGGCCGACCCGCCAAGAAAACCATGCAGAAGAACGATGCGAGCGCCAGCCCCCGCACGGCGATGCGGTTTCGGATGACCCTCGACGATGTAATCGGATTGAGCGGGCACAACGCCACCTCTGAAGGATGCTTGCCGTGTGTGGCGATGAGGGTAGCGATGCAAGAGATCGAAAACAATCGACCGTCAAAGCGTTCGGCCCATGCGTCAGATGCGATCATCCTTTTGGGATAGAGAAGCCGCGTTGCGCGCACCGGCGGGACCGGCGCAGGCAAGCCCGGTACCGTTGGTTGCGGGGGTAGGATTTGAACCTACGACCTTCAGGTTATGAGCCTGACGAGCTACCGGGCTGCTCCACCCCGCGCCAACAGCGATGATGTATTCCCTTTGATCCAGAGCCACAAGGGGGCAGCGGCGCAATTGTCGGAGGTTTTTGCCAGCGTCGGCTTATTCCCTCAAGTAACCCGTAAACCACTGATTTAGCTATGTATTGGCCCATCACCGCAGGCGAGTGCCGCCTCGCGCACGGCTTCGGAATAGGTGGGATGCGCGTGACAGGTGCGCGCCAGATCCTCGGCTGCTGCGCCGAACTCCATCGCCACACAGATCTCATGAATCAAATCGCCCGCCATCGGGCCGATGATGTGGGCACCAAGGATCCGGTCAGTGGCTTTATCGGCCAGAACCTTCACGAAACCGTCGGCAGCGAAGTTGGCTTTGGCGCGCCCGTTCCCCATGAAGGAGAACTTACCGACCTTGAAGTCACGACCCTGATCTTTCAGCCGCTCTTCGCTCTCACCGACGGATGCAACCTCGGGGTGCGTGTAGATCACCGACGGGATCACATTGTAGTTCACATGACCGGCTTGCCCTGCCAGCACCTCAGCGATGGCCATGCCTTCATCCTCGGCTTTGTGGGCGAGCATCGGCCCGTCGATACAATCGCCAATCGCATAGATCCCGGGCACATTGGTCGCATAGCCGTGGTCGGTCTTGATCTGGCCACGCTCGCTCATCTCAATCCCCAGCGCGTCAAGGCCAAGCCCATCAGTGAAGGGCTTACGCCCGGTCGCCACCAACACGATATCCGCATCCAGCGTCGCGCTGCTATCGTCCTTGCGCAGTGTATACGTGACCTTGGCTTTGCCTTTGACGGTCTCGACCGACTGCACCGCGGCGCCGAGCGTGAAGTTGATGCCTTGCTTTTTGAGGATGCGCTGAAACGCCTTGGCAGTCTCGCCGTCCATGCCCGGTGTGATCACGTCGAGAAATTCGAGCACCTGAACCTCCGACCCGAGACGCGCGTAGACGGAGCCAAGCTCAAGCCCGATCACGCCTGCGCCGATAATGGCCAGTTTCTTCGGGATCTTGCCCAATTCCAGCGCGCCGGTGGAACTCACCACGATCTTCTCATCGATCTCGACGCCGGGGATGGTAGAGGCCTCCGAGCCGGATGCGATGACGATGCGCTTGGCGTCGTGCACGGTATCACCCACTTTCACCTGTCCGGCAGCCGGGATCGACCCCCAGCCCTTGAGCCAATCGATCTTGTTCTTTTTGAACAGGAATTCGATGCCCGTGGTGTTCTGGCCGATAACGTCGTCCTTATAAGCCAGCATCGCTTTCCAATCGACACTGGGCGCTTTACCCTTCAGCCCCATTGACGCAAAATTGTGCTCAGCCTCGTGCAACTGATGGCTGGCATGGAGCAACGCCTTCGAGGGAATGCAGCCGATGTTAAGACAGGTGCCGCCCAGCGTTTCACGACCCTCAACGCAGGCGGTCTTGAGACCTAACTGCGCACACCGGATCGCGCAGACATAGCCCCCTGGGCCGGATCCGATGACGATGACGTCGTAACTTGCCATGAGCGATGTCCTTATCTGGGCCGGTGGCTCCGTCCGGCATTTTGCTATGAAGGGGTTGAGAGGAACGCGGCGACCAACATGATCAGCGTCGCGAAAAAGCCGACGGACCAGATCAGGGAGCGCCAGGGCACAAGGCCGAAAGCGTAGGCAGGAATGTAGGCAACGCGCGCGACGAGATAGGCATAGGCGCAGGCCGCGGTGAGGCCCGACGCGGTGCCCGATAGCGTAACGACGACCACCGCGATCGTGAATAGGATCAAGCCTTCGAAGTGGTTGTTCAACGCGCGGACAAGCCGTCCGGTGCGCGGGCTCACCTGCGATTGCAAGTCCATCCCGTCGCGCGGGCTCAGCGTTGCATCACTGCCCAGTTCCAGATTGGCAGGGATCGACATCAACCCGTATTGAATCACCTGTAGCAGGGCAGCGAGGGTGAGTGCCGTCAGTTCAGGGGTCATTGTCTAACGGTTATCCGCCAAAGCGAGACGCGCGCCGAAACCGGCGAAGGCGGCCGCTGCTGCGTAGCGTATGCCATTGGCGACGCCGGGCCGCCGTAATACCGAGCTGAGCGCTGATGCCGCCGCGCCGTAGACCACAAAAACGGCGAAAGTCATGACCATGAAAGCCGCGCTCATCGACGCCATTTGCACATTCACCGCCCCACTCGGGTCGATAAATTGCGGCAGGAACGCCATGAAAAACACGCTCAGCTTCGGGTTAAGCACATTGATCAAAAAGCCGGTCCGCACGATCTGCCGCATTGAAACCGGCACCTCGCGCGAAAAGCTGATCGGTCCTTTGTCGCGCCAGATCTGCCAGGCGAGATAGAGCAGGTAAGCCGCGCCCACGTATTTCAGAACGGTGTAGGCGAGCGCGCCTGCATGCAAAAGCGCCGAGAGCCCCAAAAACGCGGCAGCGATGGCCGGTATAATCCCCAGCGTGCAGCCAAAGGCGGCGGCCATGCTGGCATGCGCCCCCCGCGTCATCCCGGTTGCCAGCGTGTAGACGACGCCAGTGCCCGGGATCAAAACGACGATCATCGCCGCGATTAGAAATTCATAACTCAGCATATCAAGCTCCGGTTGCGGCGGGTGTCACAGATCCATCAACAAACGCCGCGGATCTTCCAGCGCTTCTTTGACGCGCACGAGGAATGTCACCGCGCCTTTGCCGTCGACGATGCGGTGGTCATAACTCAGCGCCAAATACATCATCGGCCGCGCGACGATCTGGCCGCCGACCACCATCGGCCGCTCTTGGATCTTGTGCATACCCAAGATGCCCGATTGCGGCGGGTTGAGGATCGGCGAGGACATCAGCGAGCCATAGACGCCACCATTGGATAGCGTGAACGTACCGCCCTGCATCTCGGCCATTGAGAGCTTGCCGTCGCGCGCCCGAAGGCCCAACTCGGCGATCTTCTGCTCGATTGCGGCGAAGCTCATCTGATCGGCGTCACGCACAACAGGAACCACCAGACCGGTCGGCGTTCCAACCGCCACGCCCATGTGGACGAAGTTCTTGTACACGATGTCGGTGCCGTCGATTTCGGCGTTAACCTCGGGCACCTCTTTGAGCGCATGGCAGCAGGCTTTGGTGAAGAACGACATAAAGCCGAGCTTCACGCCGTGCTTTTTCTCAAACAGGTCCTTGTACTCTTTGCGCAGTCCCATCACCGCGCCCATATCCACCTCGTTGTAGGTGGTCAGCATCGCGGCAGAGTTCTGCGCGTCTTTCAGGCGGCGCGCGATGGTTTGGCGAAGCCGCGTCATCCGCACGCGTTCTTCGCGGGCCGCATCCTCGGCAGGGACCGGCGCGCGGGGTGGGGCTTTGGCGGTTTGCGGTTGCGCGGTTGGTGGCGCGGTGGCGGGCGCGGGGGCCGGCGCACGCATCACGTCTTCCTTCATCACCCGGCCATCGCGGCCCGTGCCCGCGACCGAACCGGGTGCAAGCCCCTTCTCGGCCATCATCTTTTTCGCGGAGGGCGCGTCTTCGACATCACGCGCGCTATGCGCTGCAGCCGTTTCGGCGCTTGCGGTCGCCACCGCGGCAACACCGCTCGTCTGGGTCGCGGCACCGGCGTCGCCCGCATGCATTTCAGCCAGCACGCCGCCAGCCTCGATGGTTTCGCCATCTTGCTTCAAGATCTTGGTCAGGACCCCAGCAGCCGGGGCTGGCACCTCGACGCTCACTTTGTCGGTTTCCAACTCGCACAGCATCTCATCCTGCGCGATCGCGTCGCCCTCGCTTTTGAACCAGGTGGCGACGGTCGCCTCGGTCACGCTTTCACCCAGCGCCGGAACCATGATCTGCATGCTTTCCCCTGCCGGTGCAGCGCTCGCACCATTTGCTTTGGTTTGGTCGCTGTGGGCGGCGCTCGCTTCGGGCTGGGTCGGCGCGGCACTGGCGGTGGCGCCAGCACCCGCTTCGATCATGGCCAGCAAGGCATCGACGCCAACGGTTTCACCCTCTTGCGCCACGATCTCACCCAAGGTGCCCGCCGAGGGTGAGGGCACCTCGACAGTTACTTTGTCGGTCTCTAGCTCGCAGAGCATCTCGTCGACGGCAACGCTATCGCCCGGTTGCTTAAACCAGGTGGCCACTGTGGCTTCGGTGACGCTCTCCCCAAGTGTGGGAACGCGGACTTCGGTGCTCATGGTCAGTTATCCCTCGATGCCAAGCGCGGCGTTCACGAGCGCTTGCTGTTGTGCTTTGTGCTGCGATGCGAGCCCGGTTGCAGGCGACGCCGAGGCAGGACGCCCGGCATAACGCGGCCGGTTATGGGCGGCGCCGATCCGCGTCAGCACCCATTCGATATTGGGTTCGACAAAGCTCCACCCGCCCTGGTTCTTGGGCTCTTCCTGACACCAGATAATCTCGGCGTCCTTGAAGCGCTCAAGCTCTTTGACCAGCGAAAGTGCCGGGAACGGATAGAATTGCTCAAGGCGCATGATGTAGACGTCGGTCAGCTCGGCGGCGTCGCGTGCCTCCAGCAGATCGAAGTAGACCTTGCCCGAACAGATCACGATGCGGCGCATTTTGGCGTCATCGACAAGCTTGGTGTCCGACAGTCCAGATTCAGCGTCGTCCCACAATACCCGGTGGAAGGACGAGCCGGTCAGAAACTCGTCGGCTTTCGAGACGCATAGCTTGTGCCGCAAAAGCGATTTTGGCGTCATCAGCGCGAGCGGCTTGCGGTAGCCGCGATGGAGCTGACGGCGCAGGATGTGGAAGTAATTCGCCGGTGTGGTGCAGTTGGCAACAATCCAGTTGTCTTCCGCGCACATCTGCAAAAACCGCTCTAGCCGCGCCGAAGAGTGTTCGGGGCCTTGCCCTTCAAACCCGTGCGGCAACAGCATCACCAGCCCAGACATCCGCAGCCATTTACGCTCACCCGATGAGATGAACTGATCGAACATAATCTGCGCGCCATTAGCAAAGTCGCCAAACTGCGCTTCCCACATGACTAGGGCGTTGGGTTCGGCCAGCGAATAGCCGTATTCGAACCCGAGAACCGCATATTCCGAAAGCATCGAGTCGATCACTTCGTAATGCGCTTGGCCTGCGCGAATTGAGTTCAGCGGGTAATGCCGCTCCTCGGTGTTCTGGTTGATGATGCCGCTATGGCGCTGCGAGAAGGTGCCGCGCGTGCTGTCTTGGCCTGCGAGCCGGACCGGATAGCCCTCGGTCAAGAGCGAGCCAAACGCAATCGCCTCGGCGGTGGCCCAGTCAAAACCCTCACCGGATCGGAACATCTCGGCCTTGGCGTCAAGGATCCGCCCGACCGTCTTGTGCACCGGAAAGCCCTCGGGCACCGACGACAAAGCGGCGCCGATCTCGGAAAGCGTATCGCTTGAAATCGCCGTTTCGCCGCGCTGATATTTGTCGCTCTCGCGATCCAAATGCGACCAGCGCCCATCGAGCCAATCGGCCTTGTTCGGCTTGTAATCGCGGCCCGCTTCGAACTCATCGTTAAGCTTGGCTTGAAAGGCCGCCTTCATATCCTCGATCTCGCCTTCGGGGATAAGCCCGTCGCGCACCAGCCGGTCGGTATAGATCGACAGGGTCGTTTTGTGGCCCTTAATCTTTTGGTACAGGATCGGGTTGGTGAACATCGGCTCGTCGCCTTCGTTGTGACCGAAGCGCCGGTAGCAAAAGATATCGATGACGACGTCCTTGCCGAACTTTTGCCGAAACTCGGTCGCCACCTTCGCGGCATGCACCACCGCCTCGGGGTCGTCGCCGTTGACGTGGAAAATCGGGGCTTCCACCATCAGCGCGATATCGGTCGGATAGGGCGATGAGCGGCTGAAATGCGGTGCAGTGGTAAAGCCGATTTGGTTGTTGACGACCAAGTGCATCGTGCCGCCGGTCCGGTGCCCGCGCAAACCCGATAGGCCAAAGCACTCAGCCACCACGCCCTGGCCCGCGAAGGCCGCATCGCCATGCAGCAGGATCGGCATCACCGCGCTCCGATCAGATCCCGGTAACTGGTCTTGCTTCGCCCGCGCTTTGCCCAGCACCACCGGGTTGACGGCTTCGAGGTGAGAGGGGTTGGCGGTCAGCGACAGGTGCACGCTATTGCCGTCAAACTCGCGGTCAGAGGAGGCGCCGAGGTGATACTTCACATCGCCTGAGCCATCCACCTCGTCGGGTTTGAAGCTGCCGCCCTGAAACTCATTGAAGATCGCGCGGTAGGGCTTTTGCATCACGTTCGCCAAAACGCTCAACCGCCCGCGATGCGGCATGCCGATCACGATTTCATTGACGCCGAGCGCGCCGCCGCGCTTGATGATCTGCTCCATCGCCGGGATCAGGGCTTCACCGCCGTCAAGACCGAAGCGCTTGGTCCCCATATACTTCACATGCAGGAACTTCTCGAACCCCTCCGCCTCGACTAGCTTGTTGAGGATCGCGCGCCGCCCCTCGCGGGTAAACTGGATCTCTTTGCCGAACCCTTCGATCCGCTCCTTAAGCCAAGCGGCTTCCTGCGGATTGGAGATGTGCATGTACTGCAGGGCGAAAGTGCCACAATAGGTGCGCTTCACGATCGCCACGATCTCGCGCAGCGACGCGAACTCAAGCCCCAAGACGTTGTCGAGGAAGATCGGCCGGTCCAGGTCGGCCTCGCTGAAACCGTATGATCGCGGGTCAAGCTCGGGGTGCTGACCTTCTTCGCGCATGCCAAGCGGATCAAGGTCAGCCGCCAAGTGCCCCCGGATCCGGTAGGCCCGGATCAGCATCAGCGCCCGCAGGCTATCCAAGACCGCGCGTTTTACCTGATCGTCCGTGACAGCAACGCCGCTGTCCTTCGCTTTGGCTTTTATCTTCTTGCTGGCGTGTTCGCCCTCGTCTTCGCCCCATTGCCCATCAAGCGCCGCGGTGAGCTCATCGCCGGGCTGCGGCGGCCAGTCTGCGCGCGCCCAGCTTGGTCCGGCAGCCTCGTGCTTAACCGAAACCTCGTCGTCACCCATCGAGCGAAAGAAGCTGGCCCAAGCCTCATCGACTGCCGCGGGATTGTTGGCGAAACGCGCGTAAAGTTGCTCGAGATACGCTGCGTTATGGCCTTGCATGAAGGAGGACGCATGGAATTGGTCGTTCGGGCTTTGTTCGGTCATAGCGTTACCTCATAAGGATTTGGACCGTACTGGTTCGGGCCGGGTTCGGACGGGCGCGTGAGCCACCAGATCACCAGGATCGGCGAAATAAGCGCCACAAAAAAGGCAAGGGTCAGGATCAGCGCGTTCAATCCCGTGGCTTGGATTTCGCCGGCGGACAACGCCTCAGGGCCAATCACGATGGCGATGTAGGTCATAATGCCAATCAGCACGATCAGCGGATAAAACAGCGACAGCCCCGAGCGACCGGTGTCATGCATGCGCCGCCAGCCCGCAGCAAGGCTGGGCACCAAGGTGACAAAAGCGAACGCACCCGACAGCAGCGTTGGGCCATCTGCTGTGCCGGTGATGGCGTTGATCGTGGTCTCAACGAGGCCCAGCACCAATGATATCAACACGCAAAACAGCGCGAAGTACCAGTATTCCGCCCGAGGCGCCCGGCCCGAGAACGTCGCGTATTTGCTCAGACAGCGGACGACAGCTTGGGTCATTGTTATTGGCGTTGCGGCGGCGCGGCTCATAAGTCTTGGGTGTTTTTGAGTTGAACGGTAGGATCGACGGGTGTGGCCGCCCGCGCGATCCCGGCGATAACGATGGCGGCCAGCGCGCTGAACAGCATGCACCAGGTCCACGTCATCACACTCTTCCGGTTTTGCGTGGAAAGTGGCTTTTTTCGTAGCTTTCGGCTCGCCGCGCGCGTTGACCTATCAGGCATCGTCATTCCTCGATGATCCAACTACCACGCAGCATGACCCCGTCGGCAGCAGCCGCCAAGTGTTTTGCCTCTGGTGGGATGAATAAGCGTACCGCATTCACGCGCAAATCCGTGAACGCGCTCTCGGCTTGGGGCTCAATCTCGGCATAGCTGAAAGCCAGCGTGCTGCTGCCAATCGCGCCCGGCTCGTTCGGCACGGTGTCGGCCACCGCGTCCAGCGTATCGCCCACCAAGTGGCAGCTCACCTCGCCCCGATTGGCCACAAGGAAACTGCTGATGACGAGCAAGACATCGCCCTTGGTCAGCACGCTGACTGGCAGAGCGGTCAGGCGCTCAGTGAAGCGCGTTGCATCCTCTACGAATGCTGAAACGGCAGCGCTGTCTTCGAAGGCCAACTCCAAATTGCGGGTGGCGACCTCCAGCTCGGCGACCGCTTGCACCGCGCGGGCGCTGTCTTGTTGATTGGCAGGCTCCCAGCCCATCTCCTCGAAGGCCTGGGCATATTGCTCGACACTTTCGTGAACCTGCAGGCATGGGCCAAGGGCTTCCAGTGCAGGATCAGCCACAACTGGCGTGGCGGCGAGCGCCAAGCCAAGTGCCAGGGTGCTGATCCAGCGCATATCCATTATAGCGGCGCCGCGGGTTGAAACCCCGCCCTTCGCGCTGGGTCACACCGACCGCAGCGAAGGAGAGTTCGGTACACCACCGCGCTATTCCCCCGCGCCGCCAGCAAACGGCGCGCTCAGATCGGCGGTGACAATGAGTGCATCACCCCCCGCCGTCAGAGGTCCGGTGAAAAGCGGGTAAAAAACCCGTACAGCATTAACACGCAACGCGCTTATTCCATCAACGGGGTGGCCGGCAGGCACATCCACGAAACCGTAAGTGAGGTTCTCCGGCCTTTCCGGGATAGCATCGCGTACGATGGCAAGTGACTTTCCAGTAAGGGCGCATCCCACACGCGGGAGATCTTTTGCAGTGCTGAAGTAAAGCCAAAGGTTGTGCTCGCCTTTGGTCATCAGCAGCGTACCATTGGAAATCAGTATTTCGGCTTCCTCACGAGCCCGTTGGGCAAAGGTCAGCACATCCGCCCGGGTTTCCAAAATTGCGGCCATAGAAACGATGGCTAGCTCGCCCGCGGCGCGGGAAGCGCGCTCGAGCAGCGCGCCCTCTGGTTCCGCCCAGCCAAGAGCGAGCAGCGCCTCTTTGTAGGCCTCCTCGGTGGGAAGGGCCGTCATGCACGGGGCAACATCGGCAAACGGATCAGCGGTGGCCGCACCAGTCGTGAGTGCCAAGCCCGCAAGCACGCTTCGCATTATGCGGCAACCGCCTGTCCAGAGCATCCCCAATTGGCCCATCGCCTCACCCAATCGCTTCGACCACCGCCTCGCCAAGTCCCGCCGGGCTTTCGGCCACGACGATCCCGGCGGATTTCATCGCGTCGATCTTGTCTTCCGCGCCGCCCTTGCCACCGGCGACGATGGCGCCAGCATGACCCATCCGCCGACCAGGAGGCGCTGTGCGGCCCGCGATGAAGCCAGCCGTCGGTTTCCAGCGGCCTTTCTTCTTTTCGTCCGCCAGGAATTGCGCAGCATCTTCCTCGGCCGAGCCGCCAATCTCACCGATCATGATGATCGCTTCGGTCTCATCATCGGCCAGAAACCACTCTAGCACGTCCACATGCTCGGTGCCTTTGATCGGGTCACCGCCGATCCCGACGCAGGTGGATTGGCCGAGGCCCACATCGCTGGTTTGCTTCACAGCCTCATAGGTCAACGTGCCCGAGCGGCTTACGACGCCGACCTTGCCGCGCCGGTGGATATGCCCTGGCATGATCCCGATTTTGCAGGCGTCGGGCGTAATCACACCGGGGCAGTTAGGCCCGATAAGCCGGGTGCTGGAGCCGTCGAGCGCCCGCTGCACCTTCATCATGTCGAGCACCGGGATCCCTTCGGTGATGCACACCACCAGCGGCAACTCAGCATCAATCGCCTCTAGAATGGAATCGGCAGCAAAGGGCGGCGGTACATAGATGACGCTGGCCGTCGCGCCGGTCTTCTCGACGGCTTCGTGGCAGGAGTTAAAGACCGGCAGGCCTAAATGCTCCTGACCGCCTTTGCCGGGCGTCACACCGCCCACCATTTTGGTGCCGTAGGCGATCGCCTGTTCTGAATGGAACGTCCCTTGGCTGCCGGTAAACCCTTGGCAGATCACCTTGGTGGTTTCGTCAATAAGAACGGCCATTCAATTTTCCTTAATCTCGGTGATTTTCGTGAGTGTCAGCGTGACGCTGCGCGGTACTTCTTGCACCCGTATCGACAACGGTCGCGGGAAGGGCCCGGGCGATGTGTAGGTGATCGCGCTCGCGGTAAAGTCGGTGTCAGCGCCCAAAAACGCGCTGCTGGCCAACAATCTCCCGCCGATTGAGGCCAGTGGCTCGCCGATCACCTCTGCGGCGCGGGCTTTCGCCACCTCGGAGAAGCCCAGATACACCGACGCCTCGGTCACCACGATCATGGTGCAATAGCTAAGCTGGATGTTGCTGTGCCGCTCACCGCCGGTTGTGACGGTGACGAAGCGCACGGCGTCATCGGTAAGCCCGTCCAGCGGCCGCACCCCCACAAACACCTTCCCATCCGTGGTAAAGACAGTGCCTTCACCGTCACCAGCATTCACCAGACCTTGCACCACACCGCGAAACGGCGCGTCGAGCGCTAGGGTGCATTCTTCGATGAACCTGTCCCAGATAGCCGGGGCTGAGCTTTGCGCGTGGCCCGTGCCCGGCAAAAGCGCCAAGCCGAGCGTCGCCGCGCCGAGCATCACCGATATGAACCGCGCGCCCATGCTGTCAGACCCGGTAGGAGATGTAGAAGAGAACGGTGCCATCCTCTGCGCAAGCAAGCTGAGCTTGCGAGATGACGCCCACGATCTCGCCGATCGGGTTGGTCGGATCTTCGTAGGTCACGCAGGCCGCGCCACCGTTTGTGCTTGGCTGAGCCCCGCGCCGATAGCCGGGTCGCATTTGCGGCGCCACCAGATCGAGGATCGTCGCGGCATCGCCCACACCCAGATGCTGTGAGCTAACCTGGCAATATTCCGGCATCTCGCCGTAATAGAGTTCCACTTGCACGGTATCGGCGGGCGCGCTGAGGTAATGCGTGGTGTCCGAGTTGCCTGTGGCGCGATCAACCCGCCCGGTGAACCCAGCCGCGTAAAAGGTTTGCGCCCATGCTTCCATGCTCGGCTGACCAGACAGGCAAAGTTTGAGGGCGAGCGCCAGGTTGCCGCGCACAGCATCGTCAAAGCTTTGTGCCTGAGATGGATTTGGGCTTTGCAGCAAGATGAGCGCGACGAGTGTGAAGAAAATCCGCATAATACCCTACTGAATAATCACAGAACTGGTGCCGTCAAAAAGGCATTCGCCAGAGTTTCCGGCTGCCGCATAACTCACCCAGATCAACCGACGCGGGGCAAAGATCGATAGACCGTCGCACGGCCCTGTGCCCCCTTCCGGCGCGCCCTCTTGCACTTGCCCGGGATAAAGCGTGTTCGCGAGATCGCGGATCATCGGCTGCGTTGTTTCAAGCGGCACAACAGCAGTCTGGATAAAGCAATACCCGCTGCCGATATCGAACGCGCCAAAGATGCCGTGCGCGCGCACTTCGAACTCCATCTCACCCAAGCCCGGGCTAATATCGAAGCCCGCCTCGCCAAAGATCTGCGGGAGCGTATCGGGTACCCGCGAACCGGTCATGCAGAGCTTGGCCGCCAAACCAAGGTTCAGCGCTGCACTGCGCGGGTCGGCATTAGGGTCTTGCGCCAGGGCCGGTGCGCTCAGACCGAACGCCGCGAGCAGAATGAGGACGCGCACCATTGCCTACTCTCCATTCAACGGCAGAAGCCGCTCGACACTCATAAAGGTTTCCACGCCATTAGGCCCAGGCCGCGTGCCCACTTGAACCACGGCGATGCGGTTTGGATTGAGAAAGCGGGCTTCGACCACCGCCGCGCCTGCGAGGGTAGGGAAGTCAGGAGGGACGTCGGCCAATTCGGTGATGTCCTCAAGCGCGAGCGCCTCTTCGATGGCCGCGACGCTTTCCGCGACATGATCGCCGTCAAACGCCACCTCGCAGCGCCGATCGGTGCCCGGCGTCGGCGCCCGGCCGGCCGGCTCAGACACAGGGGTCCCAGGCCGAAAGGGCCGCAGATCGTAAAAGTCATACCGCCCGCCATCCAAGGCCAACACCCCCGCCGCCCGCGATCCGGTCATGAAAGGCGAGAAGCAGTTCGAAGCAAACGCGTCGATGGTCAGGTCTGAGGCGAATACAGGCGTGGTGCCGAGAAGCGAGAGGCTCAAGGCCGCAAGAATGGAGGGCATTCTTCCAACCAGCCTTTGAGCAAGAGGCAGAATCCCCGCCCTCTCTGTTCGCTCTGCTACCTGCGTTTCCAAAACAGGATCCCCATCAATCCGATTAAGACGGTTGTCTTACCCCTTCACCGCCTTCACGATCTTTTGCGCCCCGTCCTTGAGATCATCGGCAGCGATCACGTCCACGTCCGAGGAGTTGAGGATTTCCTTGCCCTTCTCGACATTGGTCCCCTCAAGCCGCACCACGAGCGGTACTTGCAGGCCTACCTCTTTCACTGCCGCGACGACGCCCTCGGCGATCACGTCGCAGCGCATTATGCCGCCGAAGATGTTCACCAGGATGCCCTTCACATTCGGGTCTGAGGTGATGATCTTGAAGGCCTCGGTCACCTTCTCCTTCGTGGCGCCACCGCCCACATCAAGGAAGTTCGCAGGCTCAGCGCCGTAGAGCTTGATGATGTCCATCGTCGCCATCGCGAGGCCCGCGCCATTGACCATGCAGCCGATCTCGCCGTCGAGCGCGATATAGTTAAGGTCGTATTTGGACGCTTCGAGTTCCTTCGGGTCTTCTTCGCTGGTGTCGCGCAACTCGGCGATATCGGGGTGCCGATACACCGCGTTGCTGTCGAAACCCATTTTGGCATCGAGGCACTTTAGGCCGCCTGCGTCAGTGACAATCAGCGGGTTGATCTCGAGCATCTCCATGTCTTTCTCGACGAAGAGCTTGTAGAGCGTACCCATTAATCCGACGCATTGCCTGATCTGAGGGCCGGTGAGTTCGAGCATGAAGGCGATGCGGCGACCGTGATAGGCCTGATAGCCGGTCGCGGGGTCGATGCTGAACGACAGGATTTTCGCGGGCGTCTTCTCGGCGACCTCCTCGATATCCATGCCGCCCTCGGTGGACGCGACGAACGAGATGCGCGACGTTTGCCGATCCACCAAAAGCGCCAGGTACAACTCGCGCTCAATGCCTGATCCGTCTTCGATGTAAATTCGATTTACCTGCTTGCCCGCAGCGCCCGTCTGCTTGGTCACAAGCGTGCGGCCCAGCATCGCTTTGGCTTCGGTCTCTGCTTCCGCGACCGACTTTGCCAAGCGCACACCGCCTTTGCCACCGGCCTCGGCTTCCTTGAAGGTGCCTTTGCCGCGTCCACCGGCATGGATCTGCGCCTTGACCACCCAAAGCGGGCCGCCCAATTCACCCGCCGCGGCTTTGGCCTCGTCGGCGCGCAAAACAACGCGGCCGTCGCTGACGGGCGCTCCGTATGACCGCAACAGCGCTTTAGCTTGGTATTCGTGGATATTCATGGACGCATTCCCCTCGCGCGCTACGCTCAGGCGGTAATGGCATGATTTATGGATCGGCTAAAACCCTAATCAGGTCATATCTGCGTCATCTTGCCCAGAAATGCTTATTTGTGATCACAGCAGAAAAAAGTGTGGTCACAAAGGGCCGCCCGAACGGCGAGGCATTCCGGCGTGCGATCTGAAAATTGGTTATGGTCGGTCCTGCCGGTCGACCTCAGGCAAGGCTGTCGTCTATCGACTTACACGCATTAACGAGGCCCTTCACGGCCTCCACCGACTTGTCGAACATCGACTGCTCATCCTTGTTGAGCGTGATATCCACGATGCGCTCGATCCCGGCGGCGCCGATCACCGTGGGCACCCCGACGTAAAAGCCATCAAGCCCATATTGGCCGTCGCAATACGCCGCGCAGGGCAGCAGGCGTTTTTGATCTTTCAGAAAGCTCTCGGCCATCTCGATTGCGCTGGTCGCAGGCGCGTAAAACGCAGATCCGGTCTTCAAAAGCCCGACAATCTCCGCCCCGCCGTCGCGCGTACGCTGCACAATCGCATCCAGGTTGTCTTGACTGGTCCATCCCATTTCCACGAGATCGGGCAGGGGGATACCGGCCACGGTCGAATACCGGATCAGCGGCACCATCGTGTCGCCATGCCCGCCGAGCACGAAAGCCGTGACATCGCGCATCGACACATCAAATTCCAAACTCAGGAAGTGACGGAACCGGGCGCTGTCCAGCACACCCGCCATGCCGCAGACCTTTTCATGGGGTAGGCCAGAAAACTCACGCAGCGCCCAAACCATCGCGTCGAGCGGATTGGTGATGCAGATCACGAACGCGTCTGGGGCGTGCGTCTTGATGCCCTCGCCCACAGACTTCATCACTTTGAGGTTGATGCCGAGAAGATCGTCCCGGCTCATCCCGGGTTTGCGCGGCACGCCAGCGGTGACGATGCACACCGCCGCATCAGCGATATCAGCGTAATCCTGGGTGCCCTTGAGCCTTGCGTCAAAGCCTTCCGATGGGCCAGATTCAGCGATGTCGAGCGACTTGCCCTCCGGTACGCCCTCGGCAATGTCAAACAGCACGACATCGCCCAATTCCTTCATCGCTGCGAGATGTGCGAGCGTGCCGCCAATCTGCCCTGCTCCGATAAGAGCAATCTTCGGTCTGGCCATCGGCATTCTACTCCGGTCCGTTTTTCCCGAAGCTTTGGGTAAGCCTAAGCCTATGGCGGTGCAAGCCATGGCGGGCGCTCGCGTTGGACCCGCACCACCGGCAGGGCCGCACGGGCATGTGTAACAATCTGAAATGTTTGAGAGAAGGATGACCCGCGAAACGGGCTTTTCGCCGCGACTTTTCTGCAGGCGCAGCATTTTCTGCGCGCCGCAATCAGCATTCATGCCCCGATGATTGCAGGGCAGACGAGCGGCATGATTCTATTTTGTTGCCGCGGGGAGCCGAGCACGCGCCGCGCTGAGCCTGGTTCTCACTTCGGAATTTTGCACCGCTTGGAATAACGGTGCAAAAATCGCGTGGCGCTAGAGCTTGATCCCTGCCGGGGTAAGCTCTTCGTCGAGGCGCTCATAAGACTGCCCGGAGGCGACCAGACAAGTCATGCCGTTTGGCATTGTGACTGTGATGGTCCAAGTGCCTGTTTCCGTTGACGCAAAAACCTCAACGACAGAATTGTTGGCGCCCATGCCGATGGATTGCCGGCTTTCGCCAAACCCTTCGGCCAGGCGCGTGACCACGGTGTCCCGGTCCGCGCAGTTGCGCGCCTGTGCTTCAGCTGAGCCGACGGCGCTGAGGCTGGTTGTGATACCGAGAGAGAGTGCAAGAAACGTCTGTTTCACGTGTAGTTCCCCTTCTCTGTTAGGGGCGACCGTTCGGCGCGAAAAACGCGACGCACGCCGCGCCCAGGTTTCAATCATGTCCAGCCCTTGCCGTCTTGGATCGGCTATATGCCGAGTGGCCCTCCCATGGCGTGAACCTGACGCAACGATGCATTCGGAACGAAGAAGGAATAGTTAACGCAGCGCGCGAACCCGGGCCTATTTCGCAAATAGCTGATTTTGTTTCGCTATTGGCGTCAGTCTGGTCCCGAGGCCAAAGCGGCTTGCACCCTGGGTTCCTCCGTGGTCGTTTGCCGCGCCGCAGAAAAACAAGAGAATCATGCTCGATAACGAACGCCCCTTCCGCTCCGTTCTTTATATTCCGGCCTCCAATGAACGGGCGCTGGACAAAGCGTTGTCGCTGCCGGCCGACGCAATAATTTTTGACCTTGAGGACGCCGTCGCGCCTGGCGAAAAGACGGCCGCGCGCGACATTCTGCATCGCGCTCTGCAGAAGGGTGACTATGGCCCCCGGTACCGCATCGTGCGGGTCAACGGCCTCGATACGCCTTGGGGCGTCGAGGATGTGCGGGCGATCGGAGAAATGATGCCCGACGCCGTCCTGATACCGAAGGTGAACGGGCCGCGCGAGATCGACAGGGTTTTGGCGCTCGGCGCGGGCGTCCCGATTTGGGCGATGATGGAAACCGCCGCTGGTATTCTAAATGCCGCTTCCATCGCAGCCCATGAGGGCCTGGCGGGTATGGTGATGGGAACAAATGACCTTGCCAAGGA